>JBAXSZ010000001.1:0-135280 GCA_037130455.1 Actinomycetes bacterium
CCGCACATCCTTTAATCGAGCAACTCGACACTATGGATGGCGCAGCGGCACGAGCAGCAGAATTGGCGGCAAAATAATGGCTATTTTTATCAACGAACATTCACGAGTGATCGTCCAAGGTATGACCGGTTCTGAAGGAACTAAACATACAAAGCGCATGCTTGCCTCTGGAACCAACATCGTCGGTGGCGTCACCCCAGGAAAAGGTGGTCAGGTCGTAGATATCGATGGTCGTTCGCTTCCAGTATTTAATTCAGTTTCCGAAGCGGTTGCTGCAACAGGGGCCAACGCATCTGTTGTCTTCGTTCCACCAAAGTTTGCTAAAGCTGCAGTCCTAGATGCCATCGATGCAGCGCTCCCATTGGTAGTTGTTATTACTGAAGGAATCCCGGTCCATGATGCCGCTGCTTTTTATGCGTACTCAGTCTCAAAGGGCACAACCAGAATCATTGGTCCAAACTGCCCAGGACTCATTAGCCCTGGTAAATCAAATATTGGAATCATCCCTTCCGACATCACCGGTCCGGGTCGGATTGGTTTAGTTTCTAAATCTGGAACTCTCACTTATCAGATGATGTACGAACTTCGGGATTTTGGTTTCAGCACCGCAGTAGGTATCGGCGGAGATCCAATTATTGGAACCACACATATCGATTGCTTGCGGGCCTTCCAAGATGATCCTGATACCGATGCGATCGTGATGATTGGTGAAATCGGTGGCGACGCTGAAGAGCGCGCTGCGGCATTTATCGCCGAATATGTGACCAAACCAGTTGTTGGATATGTGGCTGGATTTACCGCGCCTGAAGGAAAAACTATGGGCCATGCAGGGGCAATTGTTTCTGGTTCATCAGGCACGGCTGCTGCTAAAAAGGAAGCCTTGGAGGCAGTTGGCGTGAAGGTGGGCAAGACTCCAAGTGAGACTGCCGAACTTATGCGTCGCATCCTCAACGGGTAGCAGATGGCGGCGCGCATACTTTTGCTCACGCTCCAACAAGCGCTGCGAAGTTGTGCTCTCCTACTTTTCCCACTGATTTTTATTTCGATGTTTGCCTGGGCAACCGCCGGCAGTACAACGGGCAATACCACTGATCCGATTCGCGCAGCACTCTGGTTATGGCTGGCCGCGCACGTTGTGCATTTCGATCTGCAAGGTTCGGCTACGCACCTTTTTGGGACCTTGACCTACCTGCCGCTCGGGGCAGCGGTTCTCCCATTTTTCGCACTTCGAAACGGGTACAGCCGGTTGCGGAATGAAATTCACCAGGTTCGACCTCTGCGAATTTTTCTGGTCGGTTGGTACGCCTTACTGGCCTTGCTCATCGCTTTTCTTTCTCAAACGGGTTCGATCAAGCCCAATTGCTATCTCTCCGGAATCTTTGCGGCCGTGATTGCGATCTTGGCAACCGTAAACTTCACCTCCGATCGGCTACGTTTTCTACGATTTCCTGGCTACTTATTAATCGTTCTCTTTGGCATTGGTTTTGTGGCAGTTGGTGTGTCATTGATGATCCACTTCCAGATAGTCAAAGATCTTACGATCGTGATTCAACCAGGATGGGTCGGCGGCATTCTCTTCTTGCTTATTCAAATACTTTATTTACCTAACTTAGCGATCAGCGCAATTTCATATCTATTCGGATTAGGGTTTTCGGTGGGCCTGGGTACATCCATTTCGCCATTTCATTTCTTACTTCATCAAATTCCGGCAATCCCCGTTTTAGGTGCACTGCCTACAGGCACACAATCAAGCTTGGGATATTTTTCGATTCTTGGAATCCTGATAGGAATGGCCATTGTGATTCACATAAACTTTCGAACCAACAGCTTTGCTCGTGGACAAAAAGAGTTATTAAAGGTGTGCGCCTTGGTGCTGGCGGTCGTTGCTGCAGTGGGTTATCTCAGTTCTGGCTCGCTCATCACTTCTGCCATGTCACCGGTTGGTGTGGTCTGGTGGAAATTTTCGGGATTATTCATTTTATTTATTTTTATCAGTGCGATCGTGACTCAATATTTACCATGGGCATTTCGTAAGGCAAGGAGTAGCCATGACTAATCGGATTGTTCTCCTGGCTTCAGGATCTGGATCAATTGCACAATCGATTATCGATGCAGTCGAATCCGGCGCACTCTCATTAACCATAGCGGGTGTGATTTCTGATAAAGATTCCCAAGTCTTGGAACGAGCACGTCAACACAATATTCCGTGCTCATTTGTTCCAGTTGGGACGGATAGAACTCAGTGGAATTTAGATTTGTTTGAAGCGGTACAAGGTCTTAACCCAGATCTAGTCGTCAGTGTTGGCTTTATGCGAATCCTTGATGCTCACTTCGTGCACCACTTCAAAGTCATTAATACACATCCAGCCCTTTTACCTCTTTATCCGGGGGCTCACGCTGTCAGAGATGCACTCAAGAACTGCGCCACCGTCACCGGAACCACAGTTCACTGGGTTGATGCCGGCGTAGATACGGGAGAAATTATTGCCCAAGTACGAGTGCCAATTCTGGAAAATGACGACGAAGATACTTTGCACGAACGCATTAAGATTCAGGAACGTTTGCTAATAGTTGATACGTTAAAGCAGTTATTACCGTTGGGGGAACCATGACCGATCGAAAGCCCATTCGCCGCGCGCTCATAAGTGTTTACGACAAAGTTGGTTTGGTGGAAATCGGATCAATGCTTCACGGCGCAGGTGTGGAGATTCTCTCCACTGGTTCTACCGCAAAGACACTAGCTATTGCCGGTATCCCCGTTACCCCAGTTGAGCAGTACACCGGCTTTCCAGAAATGATGGGTGGGCGCATAAAAACTTTGCACCCAAAAATTCATGGCGGAATATTGGCTGATCAGAGTAATCCAGAACACCTTGAACAAATGGCCCAACAAAATATCGACACCTTTGATTTAGTGGTCATCAATCTTTATCCATTCCAAGAAACAGTGGCTAAGAATTCACTTTTTGAAGAGTGTATTGAACAAATTGATATTGGTGGCCCGAGCATGCTTCGCGGCGCCGCCAAGAATCATAAGTCTGTTGCGGTAATTTCTGATCCGTCGCAGTACCCATTACTTGCAGTGGCGATGGAACATGGTGGCTTCACTTACGATCAACGAAAAGCTTTGGCAATGGCGACTTTTCGCAAGAGCGCTGAATACGATTTAGCAATTGCTTCTTGGTTAGGTGGAGAGTTAGGTCAAGAATCTGAGTGGAGCGGGCAAATTTGGCAGAGCATTGCGCAGCTTCGCTATGGAGAGAATCCACATCAATCGGCAAAGCTATATTCCAATACCTTTGGAATGCAGAACGGAATTGCAACAGCAAAACAATTACATGGTAAAGAGATGTCCTTCAACAATTACACTGACGGCGATGCTGCCATTCGTGCAGCATATGACCACGACGAACCATGTGTTGCAATTATCAAACATGCCAATCCGTGCGGAATTGCGATTGGAACTTCTATAGCTGAAGCACATTCCAAGGCGCATGCATGCGATCCAATTTCCGCTTTTGGTGGCGTGGTCGCGGCGAACCGAGTTGTGACTGAACAGATGGCGACACAACTTTCGGAGATCTTTACTGAAGTTGTAATTGCTCCAGGGTATGAACTAGCGGCGCTGGAGATTTTGAGAAAGAAAGCGTCGATTCGAATCTTGGAAATTGCGGGGTATTCGGTTCCAACCCAAGAATTGCGCCCAATATCTGGTGGCATGCTCATTCAAGAGGCTGACTTAATTAGCGCCGAAGGCGACGATGCAACAACGTGGACTCAAGTAAGCGGCAGCACGCCAGTTTCAGCCGAACTGATGGCCGATCTTCAATTTGCCTGGAGATCCGTCCGGGCCGTGAAGAGCAATGCCATTGTGCTTGCGCATTCAGGTGCCTCGGTTGGCGTTGGTATGGGTCAAGTCAATCGAGTGGATTCGGCGAAATTGGCTGTCAGTCGAGCTGGCGAACGGGCCGCGGGTAGCGTGGCCGCTAGCGATGCCTTCTTCCCCTTTGCCGATGGTCTTCAGATTCTCTTGGATGCAGGAGTCAGTGCCATAGTTCAGCCCGGGGGCAGCGTCCGCGATGCTGAAGTCATCGCCGCAGCCCAGGCAAAAGATGTGCCGATGTTCATGACCGGAGTTCGCCATTTCTCGCATTCGTAGTCATCGGTTATTCACGGGAGAAATAGGGGTAGCCTGAAATTTGGTCATTTTTGCCGGTTAGCGCCCAGTTAGGATTGGCAGTGTGAGCGCGCAGATTCTGGATGGGAAATTCACTGCCGCCACCATCAAATCCGAACTAAAACTCCTCGTAGACCAGATGGCCAAGAAGCCTGGGTTGGGAACGGTTTTGGTTGGCCAGGATCCGGGTTCGCGTTCATATGTCGGGGGGAAGCATCGCGACTGTGCCGAAGTTGGAATTTCCTCAATTCGAGTCGATCTACCGGAAACAGCCAGCGAGGCCGATGTACTGGCAGCGATCCGAGATTTAAACAATAGCCCTGAGTGCACTGGCTACATTGTTCAACTGCCGCTTCCCATGGGAATTTCGGCAAATGAAGTTTTAGAAAGCATCGATCCAAAAAAAGATGCCGACGGATTACATCCACTCAATCTAGGCAAACTAGTTATTGGCGAGCCCGCACCACTGCCTTGTACCCCTCGGGGAATCCTGGAATTGCTTCATCGATATTCCATTCCAACGAAGGGCGCCGAAGTTGTCATCGTGGGGCGCGGAATAACGGTTGGCCGACCGCTTGGACTTTTGCTCACTCGAAAAGGAGATGATGCGACAGTCACAATTACTCATACCGGAACCAAAGATGTACTAACTCACACTCGCAAAGCCGACATCATTATTGCTGCGATTGGCCATGCTCATTTTCTCAAGGCAGAAATGATTAAAAGCGGTGCTGTCGTTTTGGATGTTGGAATCACGCGGACTGATGCGGGATTGTTGGGGGATGTTCATCCAGATGTTGCAGAGGTTGCTTCTTATATTGCACCAATGCCTGGTGGAGTAGGTCCCATGACAAGAGCAATGCTCTTGAGCAACGTCGTGGAAATGGCCATGCGTTAACAATGACACTGACCCGGTTATTTAACTTGCGAATTCCAGCGCTGATTCTGATTGTTATTGGAACCGCGCTAGGAATTGTTGGATCCGTGAGATCAGGAGCGGTCGCCCTCTCTTTGGGAACGGCAACTTATGTATGTATTAAATTTTTTCAATCAGCTCCACGTCGACGAATCGAACTAATTATTCCACTGGGGATGTGTCTGGTGCTCGCCACCGTGGCATTGACCCTTCCGCACGCCAAGTAATATTCACCTATGAACTAAACCAAACAAGGGGAAAAATGAGCAGAACAGGGAAAGTAACCGTAGTTGGCGCTGGATTTTATGGTTCAACCACCGCGTTGCGGCTAGCCGAATATGACATTTTCGAAACGGTAGTTTTGACCGATATCGTGGAAGGAAAGCCAGAAGGTTTGGCTCTGGATATGAATCAGTCCCGTTCGATTGAAGGATTTGAAACTAAGATTATTGGAGCCACCACCACAAGTGAAGGTGGCGGATACGAAGCCACCGCTAACTCAGATGTCGTGGTGATTACCGCAGGACTACCACGCAAGCCAGGCATGAGTCGAATGGATCTCATTGGAGTAAACGCCGGAATCGTCCGCGGAGTTGCTGAAAATATTGCGAAGCATTCACCAAATGCCGTCATCATCGTGGTTTCAAATCCTTTGGATGAAATGACTGCATTGACCCAATTAGCAACCCAGTTCCCTTACAACCGAGTTATGGGACAGGCAGGAATGTTGGATACCGCGCGCTTCACCAACTTCGTTGCAGAAAAACTCTCCGTTCCCGTCGGAACTGTAAAAACTTTAACGTTAGGTTCTCACGGGGACACCATGGTGCCAGTTCCAAGCCGATGCACCGTAAATGGTCATCCACTGAGTGACTTGCTCAGCCAAGAAGATATTTCTGAACTTGTTGATCGCACTCGCAATGGTGGTGCCGAAGTTGTAGCGCTATTAAAAACTGGTTCAGCGTATTACGCGCCCTCAGCGGCAGCCGCACGTATGGCTAAGGCAGTCATTGAAGACTCTGGTGCGGTCATGCCAGTGTGTGCATGGGTGGATGGCGAATATGGAATTAGTGGCGTCTATCTTGGCGTTGAGGCCGAAATTGGCCGCACCGGAATTCGTAAAGTTGTTGCCGGTGATCTGACAGATTCGGAGCTGGAGGCCCTGAAGGTCGCCGCCGAAGCAGTACGTGCCAAGCAAGCCGATGTTAAAGATCTCTAAAGATAAATTTTCCGAATACAACAAACCAGATAACAGAGGAACTGAAAATGTCAAAGATTAAGGTTGTAGGAACGGTCGTCGAACTCGATGGCGATGAAATGACCAGAATTATCTGGCAGTTCATTAAGGATCAATTGATACTTCCTTATCTGGATATCAATCTTGATTATTACGATCTTGGCATCGAACATCGTGATGCCACGAACGACCAGGTAACGATTGACTCTGCTCACGCCATCCTGAAGCACGGAGTCGGAGTAAAGTGCGCCACCATTACTCCTGATGAAGCTAGAGTAGAAGAGTTTGGTTTGAAGCAGATGTGGAAGTCGCCCAATGGAACCATCCGAAATATTCTTGGCGGCGTAATTTTCCGAGAACCAATCATCATCAGCAATGTTCCCCGCTTAGTTCCACACTGGACAAAGCCAATTGTCATTGGCCGCCATGCTTATGGCGATCAATACAAGGCAACTGATTTCCGCGTTCCATCTGCTGGAAAACTGACCATGACCTTTACTCCAACTGATGGTTCTGCACCGATGGAATTCAGTGTCTTTGATTTCCCAAGTTCAGGTGTTGCCATGGGTATGTACAACTTGGATGAATCAATCCGAGACTTCGCTCGCGCATCCATGAACTATGGATTAAAGCGAAATTACCCGGTCTATCTATCGACCAAGAACACCATCTTGAAGGCTTACGACGGTCGATTCAAAGATCTCTTTGCTGAGGTTTTCGATGCCGAGTTTAAAGAAAAGTTCCAAGCCGCCGGAATCGAATACGAACACCGTTTGATTGATGACATGGTTGCTACTTCCCTTCGTTGGCCTGGTGGCTACGTTTGGGCCTGTAAGAACTACGATGGCGATGTTCAATCCGACACCGTGGCCCAAGGTTATGGCTCCCTTGGATTGATGACCTCAGTACTCATGTCCCCGGATGGACAGACTGTGGAATCAGAAGCTGCGCATGGAACTGTGACTCGCCACTTCCGCGAGCACAATAAGGGCAAGGCAACTTCCACCAATCCCATCGCTTCGATCTTCGCGTGGACTCAGGGCTTATCGCACCGGGCGAAGTTGGATAACACTCCAGAGCTAGAGGCCTTTGCCAAGACGTTAGAGCGAGTCTGTGTTGAAACCGTTGAAACCGGAAAGATGACGAAGGACTTGGCAATTCTTATTTCACCAGACGCCCCTTGGCTCAATACCCAAGAATTCTTGGCCGCTATTGATGACAATCTGAAAGTGGCAATGGCTAAGTAATATTTCCAACAAAAAACCCCGACCGAATGGCCGGGGTTTTTTGTTGGCTAAAACGCCAGTACTTTTTATTTTTCGATGCGAAGACCAGTTGTTGCATCGAACAAGTGGATGGCTGAAGGAATGGCACCAACGGTGATGGTCTCACCTGGTCGTGGTGGGTGCTTTGGATCCCAGCGGACAATAACTTGTGCGCCTTCATCGCCAGAATTGGCAAAGACCACATTGGTATCAAGTGGGCGGCCATAAACGAAGGCATCTGCACCGAGTTCTTCAACTACCTCAACCATGACATGGAAGCCCGTTGATTCTGGAGTGAAACCTTCTGGACGAATACCAACAGTGATAGTAGAACCAGCACTTGAAGGTACATCGAGAGGGAAATCTCCCAGCATTGCCTTGCCATTGATTACTGGCGCATTGAGCAAGTTCATTGCAGGTGAGCCAATGAAGCCAGCAACGAATGCATTATTTGGGTGATCATAAAGATTTCGTGGAGTATCAACTTGCTGTAGTAGACCATCCTTCAGAACCGCAACGCGATCACCCATGGTCATTGCTTCGACCTGGTCGTGTGTTACATAAACGGTGGTGACTCCCAAACGGCGTTGTAGCGCAGCAATTTGAGTACGAGTGGCCACGCGCAACTTGGCATCCAAGTTAGATAGAGGTTCGTCCATCAAGAAGACCTGAGGCTCACGAACAATCGCGCGACCCATGGCAACACGCTGACGTTGTCCGCCAGAAAGTGCTTTTGGCTTGCGATCTAGGTAAGGCTCAAGGTCTAACAACTTTGCAGCTTCCAAAACTCGACGGTCACGTTCTTCCTTAGCAATGCCGGCGATCTTGAGCGCAAAACCCATATTTTCTGCGACAGACATATGTGGATACAAGGCGTAGGACTGGAAAACCATCGCAATGTCGCGATCTTTAGGTGCCACGTTGGTGACATCTCGATCGCCGATTCGGATAGAGCCGGTGTCGATTTCTTCTAAGCCAGCGAGCATTCGCAGCGAAGTAGATTTTCCACAACCGGAAGGTCCAACGAGTACAAGAAATTCGCCGTCATTAACGGTGAGATCTAATTTATCTACAGCAGGCGTTGGATTGCCTGGGTAGATACGTGATGCTTGGTCAAATACGACTGAGGCCATGAGCTATTTGCTCCTTCTCCGGGCAGGTACGTGCCCGACGGTCCGTTGGATGAAGGTGGAACGCACTCCTGTAAGTGCTGGGCAAAGTTTAGGTAGAAAATGGCGCTAATGGAAGTCCTGCCAAGTGTGGCTACCCTTAGCCCGTGAGCATTTTTTGGGATATCGCCCTAGTCCTCTTTTTCATCGGGGTGGCTAGCTTCTTCGTGGCGGCCGAAATTGCCTTGATTTCGTTGCGGGACTCTCAGGTTCGCCAGCTAGAGGGGGCCAGTGCCAGAGCTAACCGGGTCGTAAAGTTGCACAAGAACCCCAACCGTTTTCTGGCCGCCGCACAGGTAGGCGTGACCTTCTGTGGCTTCCTGTCGGCAGCGCTGGGCTCGGAACGGCTGGGAAAGTATGTGATTCCGCGGTTAGAGGAAGCCGGCCTCTCCCACGGCATGAGCACCACCGCATCCTTAGTCCTTTTGACCACTGGAATCGCCTACTTCTCTTTGGTCTTTGGCGAACTAGTTCCCAAGCGTTTGGCCTTACTTCGTACCGAGCAAATCTCCTTGATGGCTGCCCCAACCATTGACCGGTTGGCCATGGTCTTTAGGCCGATCATCTGGGTTTTGTCCCGTTCCACAGATGTGGTCTTTAAGTTGATGGGCATGGATTCCAAAGAGGCGCGGAGTGAAATCTCCGAAGCGGAATTGGTGGATCTTGTCACCGGCCACACCGCCTTGAGTGATGAAGAACGCGACATCGTAGAAGAAGTATTCAACGCCAGCGAAATGGCCGTTCATGAAATTATGGTTCCTCGCATCGAAGTTGATTTTCTCGATGCAAACTTAACTATTTCCGATGCAACCAAAATTGCGGTGGAAAAATCACATTCGCGCTACCCAGTTACTCGTGGTTCCAGCGATGAGGTAATTGGATTCATCCATATTCGAGATTTGTTAAATACCCAGGTCAATCCTTCGCCCAGCACAACTACCTTGATGGATCTCATTCGTCCGGTGCCGTTCTTGCCTGGCACTAAAGGAGTGCTGCCCGCACTTACGGAACTTCGAAGCAAGAAGCAGCACATCGCAATTGTGTTGGATGAGTACGGCGGAACTGATGGGATCATCACTTTGGAGGATTTAGTCGAACGCCTCATTGGGGATATTCAGGATGAATATGACACTGATCCGGGGGAAGTGACACCTCAGGATCGAACCGGTGATTTTGAAATCGATGGGTTGATTTCCTTGGAAGATCTCTTGGATCAAACCGATATGAAAATTCCAGAAGGTCCATACGAAACCGTTGGCGGCTTCGTCATGCATTACTTGGGACGATTGCCTCGTGTTCACGATGTTGTAATGGTTGAAAACTTACGACTAACAGTTCTTACGGTCGAAGGAAAACGTGCCGGTCAAATATTAATCTCGCAAGTCGATACCGATTTATGGAAAGATGAGAAACATGACTGAAGCTAAAAAGCGCGTTTTATCTGGAATTCAACCCACTAGCGACTCTTTCCATTTAGGAAACTATGTTGGAGCGGTAAAAAACTGGATCACGATGCAAGAAGAGAATGATGCTTTTTACTGTGTGGTCGATCTCCACTCCTTGACCGTGGAACAAGATCCAGCTTTGCTACGCAAGCGAACTCTGACTTCAGTAGCGCAACTGATTGCATTGGGCCTTGACCCGGAAAAATGCACGCTTTTTATTCAATCCCAAGTACCAGCACATAATCAACTTGCTTGGATTATGGAATGTGTCACTGGGTTTGGCGAGGCTAGCCGAATGACGCAATTCAAGGATAAATCCCAAAAAAATGGTAACGATCGAACGGTTGTCGGTCTCTTTACCTATCCGATGCTGATGGCTGCCGACATTTTGTTGTATCAAACCAATTTTGTTCCTGTCGGAGAAGATCAACGTCAGCATGTAGAATTAACCCGAGATCTAGCCACAAGATTTAACAGTAAGTATGGAAAATCCTTTGTGGTTCCCGAGCCGTACATCATGAAGGCAACAGCGAAAATTTACGATCTTCAAGATCCAACGTCAAAAATGAGCAAATCTGCTGATTCTGCCTCTGGTTTGATTGAGCTTCTGGATACGCCGGAAGTAAATACCAAGAAGATTAAATCTGCCGTCACCGACACTGGACGTGAAATTTTATTTGACGAGACAAACAAGGCCGGTATTTCCAATCTACTCACGATTCATAGTTCACTCTCTGGCAAGAGTATTTCGGAATTGGAAAGTGAATTCGCTGGTAAGGGTTACGGGGATTTCAAAGGAGCTGTTGCCGAAGTCGTTGTAGAAACTTTGCGCCCAGTCAGGGATAAAACCCATGAATTACTTAGCGATGGTAATTACCTGGCATCGGTTTTGAAACAAGGAGCGCAAAAAGCAGCAGAAGTAGCCGATGCAACTGTGAAACATGTTTATGAAGTTCTTGGCCTCATTCCACGGGCATAAATCGAACGGCCGAATCAGCGCCATCGGTTTAATCCTTTTATTTTCGCTGCTTCCTAGTGTGGCTGAAGGTGCCGCGTATCCCCGCATCGCCATTGTTTACGACAATGGTGGCCGCGGTGATCGAGCAGTTAATGATGCGGCGGCTTCGGGTATCGATTTAGCAAAGAAGAAGTTCCATCTCTCGGCATTAGATATCCGCGAACTCGTAACAGATGGCACCGAAACTGATCGTGAAAATAGATTAAGATTTTTAGCAAAAGCTGGATACGCCCTGATCATCACCACTGGCTCGGCATTCATCCCTGCGTTAACCATCGTTGCTGGTGAATTTCCGGCAACACAATTTGCAGTAATTAACGATCAAACATTGCCCATGATCAATGTGACTTCAGCAGTTTTCGCAGATGCGCAAGGTGCCTTCTTGGCCGGGATCACAGCCGCCATGAGTTCCAAATTAGGTAGGGTCGGCTTGGTTACCAATGTGGAGGATCCACAGTCATTAAATGTTATTTCTGCATTCACCCGTGGTGCAAATTACGGAAAGACAGGCATCAAGGTCTTCATCAGGAATTCACAAGATACCCCGCTTGCCGATGTTGCCTATCTGAACTCCCAAAAGGTGGATGTAATTTATTCTCGTTGGTACAAATCTGGTGAGGTAGTTGCCGCAATTTCAAAAATTAATGTTGCAAAGCCCGCGACTTCGAAGATTAAACTTATCGGCGAAGCCCCAGAGCAGTTCTTTTTGGGAAATAAAGATACTCAGAAAATATTGATTGCTTCTGTTCTCAATCATGTCGATATCGCAATGGTCGAACTTGTCGGGGCAACTCTCAAGGGCCAATCCTTTGCCGACATAGTAGATCCGGTGAACGGGGTATATGGGCATCAATTTTCCATCAAAGATGGTGGTATTGATCTTTCATTAGTAGTTCCAAATCCAACTATTTCTGCAAAAGTTGCCGCAGCCAAGAAGGCAATACTTTCTGGACAACTCAAAGTTGCCAGCTAAATAAGTACAAGGATTAACTACTTGCCCAATTCTCAGTAGACTCAACCGCATGATCGACATCGATTGGCCAGGGCTAAAAGCGCATGCTGAAGCTGTGATGGCTAAGGCTTACGCGCCCTATTCAAAATTCCCTGTTGGAGTAGCTGGGCTCGTTGACGATGGCCGAATTGTTAAAGGATGTAATGTTGAAAATGCTAGTTATGGCTTAGGCCTCTGTGCTGAATGTGGCATGGTTTCGGACTTGGCTTCTAGCGGTGGTGGCAGACTTGTTGCAGTCGTTTGTGTGGATGGGCGGGGAAATTACCTGTCCCCATGTGGAAGATGTCGCCAATTACTTTTTGAGCATGGTGGAAAAGAAGTACTGTTTATGACCGAAGCGGGACCCCAACCAATGTCGCACCTTTTGCCTTGGGCATTTGGTCCAGAAGATTTAGGAATCAATCCACGTGGCTGAATTATTTGCTGCAGTTGAAATAATCGCTGCAAAAAGAGATAAGCATGAAATATCCGATCCACAAATCGACTGGATTATTGATGCCTATACCCGAGGAGTAGTTGCCGACGAACAAATGTCAGCGCTGCTCATGGCGATTTTGCTTAATGGAATGAATTCCAGAGAGATTTCACGTTGGACCGATGCCATGATCAATAGTGGTGAACGAATGGAATGGTCCGCGCTGGACCGACCTACAGTCGATAAACATTCCACTGGTGGCGTTGGCGACAAAATTACTTTGCCCTTGGCACCACTAGTCGCTGCCTGCGGTGCTGCTGTCCCACAATTATCTGGCCGCGGGTTGGGCCACACCGGCGGAACCTTGGACAAATTGGAATCCATCCCAGGTTGGCGAGCATCCCTGTCCAATGAAGAGATGCTCTCCGTTCTTCAAAAGTGTGGCGCAGTAGTCTGCGCCGCCGGAACCGGATTGGCTCCTGCGGATAAGAAGCTTTATGCCCTTCGCGATGTCACGGCTACTGTTGAGGCTATACCGCTAATAGCTTCTTCAATTATGAGTAAGAAAATTGCCGAAGGAACCGGGGCGCTGGTTCTCGACGTTAAAACCGGCGTCGGAGCCTTCATGAGCGACCCAGATCGCGCCCGCGAATTGGCCAGAACAATGGTGGAGTTAGGTACTCGAGCTGGCGTTAAGACACTTGCACTTGTTACTGCCATGGATATTCCTTTGGGTCTGACCGCAGGGAATGCCCTAGAAGTCCGTGAATCCGTTGAAGTCTTGGCCGGCGGAGGTCCATCCGATGTGGTTGAGCTCACCGTTTTATTAGCTCGAGAAATGCTGCAAGCCGCTGGTGTGAAATCAGATGTGGATCCAGCTGATGCTCTGAAAAATGGAACTGCCATGGATCACTGGCGCAGAATGATTTCAGCCCAGGGTGGAGATCCCGATGCTCAATTGCCAGTAGCTAAAGAGAGCATGGAAATTGTTGCGGATTCCGACGGTGAACTTATCGATATGAACGCAATGAAAGTCGGGATAGCTGCTTGGAGATTAGGTGCTGGCCGTTCCAGACAAGGTGAAAAAGTACAAGCCGGAGCTGGGATAGAAATTCATGCAAAGCCCGGGACTTTGGTCCGAAAAGGTCAATCCATTTTCACGCTGCATACCGATGAATCAGACCGTTTTGCTCGTGCCGTGGAAGCTCTGGAAGGCGCACTTCGAATCAGTAATACTGGTGAGAAAGTAGCTCGACTTCCACTAATTGTTGATCGAATCGAAGCTTGAAATGAGTCTAACTTCTGTCCCTTCAGTAGATCAGATCAAACGGCTTCCCAAAGCAGTTTTGCATGACCATCTTGATGGTGGATTACGGCCAGAAACAATCATCGAAATCGCTAATGAAATCGGTTACTTGGAACTACCAACTCAAGATCCAGCAGAGCTTGCAGATTGGTTTCAAGAATCTTGCGATTCAGGTTCATTGGTTCGTTACCTGGAAACTTTTGAACACACGATCGCGGTCATGCAACGTGAGCAGGACATCGTTCGGATTGCTCGCGAATGTGCCGTAGATCTTGCTCGGGACGGCGTCGTGTATGCCGAAGTTAGAGGCGCACCAGAATTATTCACGCGAGCCGGTTTGACCCTTAACCAAGTAATTGAAGCGACTACCGAAGGCTTCAAGCAGGGGATGGAACAAGCTTCTGCAGAAGGATTCCAGATTCGGGTAGAGCAACTTCTTTGTGCACTTCGACAAAATGATCACGCGCAATTAATAGCGGAAAAAGTTGTCGAATTTCGCGACAAAGGCGTGGTTGGTTTCGACATCGCCGGACCTGAAGATGGATTTCCACCAACAAGGCAGCAGGAGGCTTTTGATTATTTGCGCCAAGAGAATGCGCACTTCACGATCCATGCCGGCGAAGCATTTGGCCTACCTTCCATTTGGCAAGCCATTCAAATGTGCGGAGCTGAACGCTTAGGGCACGGTGTCAGAATCATCGAAGATATTGATTTATCAGGAGAAAAGCCGGTACTCGGGAAATTGGCTTCATACGTCCGGGATCGGCGAATTCCTTTGGAATTATGTCCCACTTCCAATCTACAAACTGGAGCTGCATCTTCCATCGAAACTCATCCCATTGGCGCACTAGCAAAACTTAGATTCCGCGTGACTATCAATACGGATAACCGACTAATGAGCAGAACTTCGATGTCGCATGAAATGTCTGAAGTTGTACGTGCTTTTGATTGGACACTTCTCGACCTTCAGCGAGTCACGATCAATGCCTTGAAGAGCGCGTTTATTCCTTTTGAGGAGCGATTGGCAATAATCGAAACAATCGTTAAACCCGGCTTTTTAGAGATCGCTTCGGAATAGATCCCTTCTCTGTCGCTGAACTCACTTCACTTTGACTGCCACCTCGCGTCGAATTCATTGACTTCTCAACGCAACAAGCGTTCAATGATTTTCTAAGAAAGTCATTCGAAGGAGCTGAAAATGTCTCATGAAGAAGTTTCAATTCCCAAAGGTTTAATGGTTGTAGGCGTGGATGGTTCGCCGACTTCCCTTGCTGCGTTGCGTTGGGCGGCCGCTAATGCGCCACTGCTCAATATGTCTATCGAAGCAATTTGTGCATGGGACAACATATCTTTTGCGACAGATTTACTGGCCGTCGGCTTTGGATCCAGTGGTGTCGTGGACACAACCGATGCTGAGAGCATCGCGAAACGGATTGTGGAAAGCGCAGCAGCCGAAATATTCACCGTTGCTAGACCGCTCGATTTGCAATTGAACACATATGAAGGTGGAGCCACCGAGGTTTTCCTAGAAAAAAGTAAATCGGCGCAGATGCTAGTACTTGGGTCGCGAGGGCACGGCGCCATCGCCGACCTCTTCTTGGGTTCAGTAAGCAACAACTGCAGCGCAAAGGCAAAATGCCCTGTGCTGGTAGTTCACTAAGAATTACCGATACTAGATGCCGATTGGGTGCCAGACAGTTTTGTGCTCCATGAAGGATTGAATTCGAAGGACTGATTGATCTTCATTGAATCGATAAATTCGCTTCAGATTTTCAGCTCCCGAATGTCGGGTTTCCTCCTCTAACTTCTTGGAAAGTCCCGAGACGTCAATTCCATCTACATCCATATGCCCGCCCATCCACGGCGCAAGTTCTGTTGCTCTACCGGTGAGAATATTTACAACCCCGGCAGGAACATCGCTTGTCGCCAACGCTTCACTAAGGGTAATAGCGGGAAGTGGGTATTTTTCGCTGGCTATAACAACGGCCGTGTTTCCGCCAGCAAGTACTGGAGCTAAACCACTGACCAATCCCAGGAGTGAATTCTTTTGATCTGCAAACACTCCCACAACTCCCAAATGTTCTGGAATCGTAAAGTTGTAATAGGGACCAGATACCGAATTTGTTGCGCCGCTGATGGATGCAATCTTGTCGCACCAGCCCGCATACCAAACCCAAGTATCGATAGCTTTCTCTACCTGAGATTTCGCATTCTTAAAGTTAATTCCTTCAAGGGCAACGATCTCTTCAGCAAATTGAAAGATTCGACCTTCCATAACTTCGGCAACTCGGTAGAGAATTTGCCCTCGGTTATATGCGGTCGCACTGCTCCAGCCATTGACGGCAGCGCGGGCGCTAACAATCGCATCTCGTAAATCTTTTCTGGAAGCCTGGCAGGGATTGGCAAGGAAGTTGCCGTGTGCATCCACTACTTCATAGACCCGGCCAGATTCACTTCTAGGGAAAGCGCCCCCGATATAGAGTTTGTAGGTCTTCTTAACATCTACTCTCATATTATTTTTCGCCCTTCAAGTAGGCAGCTAATCCGTGTCGTCCGCCTTCGCGACCCCATCCAGATTCCTTATATCCACCAAAAGGACTAGCTGGATCGAATTTATTAAAGGTATTTGCCCAAATGACGCCAGCGCGTAATCGTTGACTGGTCCACAAAATCTTGGATCCCTTGTCGGTCCAAATTCCCGCTGATAATCCGTAAGGGGTGTTGTTCGCTTTTTCGATCGCTTCTTGTGGCGTTCGAAATGTGAGGACAGAAAGTACTGGTCCGAAAATCTCTTCGCGGGCAATTCTGTGGGCTTGGGTGACGCCGGTGAAAATTGTAGGGGGATACCAAAAACCTTCTGCTGGTATCTGGCATTGAGGACTCCAGCGTTGTGCACCTTCGGCATCACCACTCTCGGCCAGTTCCTTGATTCGAGCAAGCTGTTCTGAACTATTTATAGCGCCGAGGTCGGTATTTTTATCTAACGGATCTCCAACTCGAATGAGGGTCATTCGGTGTTTGAGTTTTTCAAGGAGTTCCTCTTGGATATTTTCTTGAACTAACAAACGCGAACCGGCACAGCAAACATGCCCTTGATTGAAAAATATTCCGTTAACAATGCCCTCTACTGCTTCATCTATAGGCGCATCTTCATAAACAATATTTGCAGCCTTGCCACCAAGTTCTAAAGTGACGCTCTTTTTCGAACCGGCAACGGCACGGGCTATCGCCTTTCCAACTGCAGTGGAGCCCGTGAAGGCAATCTTGTCGACATCGGGATGATTGACTAGGAATGAACCTGTACTTCCATCACCGGTAATGACATTGACGACACCTTCGGGCAGTCCTGCTTGTTGGCAGACTTCCGCGAAGAGCAGGGCGGTGAGTGGTGTGGTTTCGGCTGGTTTTAAGACAACAGTATTGCCTGTGGCCAACGCCGGAGCCACCTTCCAGGCCAACATGAGCAGTGGAAAATTCCACGGGATAATTTGGCCAACTACTCCATGAGGTTTTGGATCAGCGCCTAAGCCGGCGTGATCTAGTTTGTCCGCCCAACCGGCGTGATAAAAGAAATGGGCAGCAGCAAGCGGAACATCAACATCTCGAGATTCACGAATGGGCTTGCCATTGTCTAATGTTTCTAGGACTGCGAATTCGCGCGCACGTTCCTGCAAAATTCGAGCGATTCTGAAGAGAAATTTCCCTCGAGCGGACGGGGAGAGTTTTGACCAAGTTTTCGAGTAAGCCTTTCGTGCAGCTGCTACCGCTACATCTACATCATATTCATTGGCGTAACTAATACTGGCAATGACTTTTTCGGTCGCAGGGTTAATGGTGTCAAAAAACTTGCCACTCTTTGCCTCCACAAAAGAGCCATCAATAAAAAGGCCGTACCTCTCTCGTAGATTGAGAATAGAAGTTGACTCGGGCGCTGGCGCATATTCGAAATTAGTCATGTGTTTTTTGCTTTCGCATTAGTCGAGTGTTACGTAGTTGGGACTGGAGTAGTAGCCATTCTTTATTTTCATTCGCTGCATAAGCAAATCGTTGAGCAACGCGCTTGCGCCAATTCGGAAGAGCGACGGTGTAAGCCAATCTGGACCTGCTGTTTCGTTGACCAGAACTAATTGCTTGATAGCATCTTTTGTATTTCTGATGCCGCCAGCGGGTTTAACTCCGATCCGCTTGTGAGTCATCTGGAAGTAATCCTTCACTGCTTCGAGCATTATCAGGACGACAGGTGCAGTAGCCGCTGGTGCGACTTTCCCAGTACTTGTCTTGATGAAATCCGCACCTGCCAGCATCGCCAGATACGAAGCCTTGCGAACATTGTCGTAGGTGACCAATTCCCCAGTTTCGAAAATAACTTTAAGGTGGGCTTTGTCGCCACATAATTCCTTTATGGCAACAATTTCGTCAAAAACCAAACCCAACTTACCTGCCAAGAAAGCACCGCGATCAATGACCATATCAATTTCGCCGGCGCCATTGTCGAGAGCATCTTGGGTATCTTGAAGTTTCACATTCATGGATGCCCGACCGGATGGGAAGGCCGTTGAAACGGCCGCGACCGGAATATGTGATCCACCAACTGCATCGAGCTGGGTTCTGGCAACTTTCACCATGTCGTTATACACGCAAACAGCTCCGACGCTTGGTACTGAGGGATCTGTTGGATCTGGACGCACCGCTTTGGTGCATAGGGCTCGAACTTTTCCAGGAGTGTCTGAACCTTCAAGAGTGGTCAAATCCACCATGGAAATTGCCAAATCAATGGCCCAACTCTTGCTGGCTGCCTTAATACTTCTGGTGGCAAGCATCGCCGCTCGTGCTTCAGCCCCTACTTGATCAACCGGGGAAAGGTTTCCCAGAAAAGATTTCAGCGAAGATTCGCTGCCGTCAATGATCACGATAAGACCTTGAGAAGTTCTTCTTTAAGCGCGCGCGTCATTTCTTCAGCGCGATCTTTCTCCTCGACAGATCCACCGGGGCGTACAACTTCTATATAGCATTTGAGTTTTGCCTCAGTCCCTGAGGGTCGAATAATTATTCTCACGCCATCATCCAGCCAGATCCGCAGTCCATTGGTTGGCGGCATATCGCCCTTGGGCACCTGTAAATCTTCGAAGAGCGCGACGGAAAAACCTGCGATAGTGGTTGGAATCTCCTGGCGAAGAGAATGCAAAACCTTATCTACTTGATCCACATTGCTGACCCGAATAGAAATTTGTTCGGTTCGGTGGAAACCAATTTCGTTCCAAATCTGATCAAGATATTCAATGACCGTAATACCGCGCTCTTTGAGTACTCCAAGACATTGAGCCAACATGAGCGCTGCAGAAATTCCATCTTTGTCATTGCATGTTGTCGCATCAACTGCATAGCCGAGAGCTTCCTCATATCCGAAACCTAAGTTTGGAATCTTTGCCAACCATTTGAAACCCGTAAGAGTTTCATGAAATTCAATCTTCTTTTGCTTTGCAATTCTGCCTAGCGCAGAAGATGACACGATTGAGTTTGCAAAAGCCTTTCCCGAAATAGTCTCGGGCATTTCAGTCGCGATGAAATATCCAAGGAGTACGCCTACTTCATCACCTCGAAGCATCCGCCAGCCAACCTGTGGGTCGTATGTAGCTGCCGCGCATCGATCTGCATCTGGGTCGTTGGCAATAACAAAATCGGCACCATGAAATTCCGCGGCTTTCAAAGATAAATCAATCGCTCCTGGCTCTTCCGGATTAGGGAATTGGACAGTTGGAAAATCTGGATCCGGTTGAGCTTGTTCTGCAACCAGAATCGGAGCTGCATAACCTGCTGCTGCGAAAACGGCGTTGACGGTTTCGGTTCCCACGCCATGCATTGCTGAATACACGATTTTATTGCTGTAAGCCTTTTTGGAGATCCGCTTAGTTCGGTCAACATATTTATTAAAGATTTCGTCATCCAATATCGTCCATGCGGTTCCTCGGGGCTGAACCGAATGTATTGCGGCAATTTCTGCGGCAATTTCTATATCTGCTGGTGGGACGATTTGGGAACCCGCATAACGTTGCCCATCTACAGTTCCGCCTAAGTAAACCTTGTAACCATTGTCTTGTGGTGGATTATGACTGGCGGTCACCATTACGCCAGCATCGACTCCTAATTCATTTACTGCAAAAGCAAGGACTGGCGTTGGAAGAGGGCGAGGCAAAACGTGGACGGTAAGTCCGGCTCCGGAGAAAATTTCTGCACTTTCAAAAGTAAAATCTTCAGAACCATGGCGTGCATCTCGACCAATAACAACCGAGGTCAAATTTCTTTTCTTCATATAAGCCGCAATTCCTGCAGCTGCTCTTCCTACCACTGCGCGGTTCATGCATGAAGGTCCTGGCCCCATTGGTCCACGAAGTCCAGCCGTGCCAAATTGAAGAAAGCCAGAAAAACATCGACGTAACTCTGTCTCATTTTCAGTTTCTAACCATTGACGAAGTTGGCTGGAAGTAACTGGATCTGGGTCCAGTGCAATCCATTCTTCAACTTCTATACGTAAGGAATTTTCGATCACAGTTGTGGAAGTACCCTTCTAAGAAGTTCACCCATTCGACCTGCGGCAGCTTTGCCAGCAGCGATTACTTCTTCGTGGTTGAGTTTTTCACCGGTTACACCTGCTGCTGCATTGGTCACTAACGAAATCCCTAGGACTTCGGCCCCAAGTGAATGAGCTGCAATTGCCTCGGGTACGGTGGACATACCGACAAGGTCCGCGCCCATCATTCGCAGCATTTTAATTTCGGCAGGAGTTTCGTAAGCAGGTCCGCGCCAGTGAACGTAGACGCCCTCCTCAAGAGATGGATCTTCTGTTCGGACAATTTCGCGAATTCGCTTGCTGTAAAGATCGGTGAGGTCGACGAAATCGGCACCGATTAAAGGACTTACTCCAGTCATGGAGATATGGTCACGGATGATTACGGGTTGTCCGACTCGGTAATCCACATTTATTCCACCGCAAGCGTTTGTGAGTACCACAACCTGGCAGCCGGCTTTTACGGCGGTGCGCACCCCGTGAACCACTGGTTCAATACCTTTTCCTTCATAGAGGTGAGTTCGCCCCAGGAAGACCAGAGCATGAATTACTCCATCTGGACCTTGCAGGTTGTAGGAACGAATAACTCCACCATGACCGGCGACCGTTGGCTCTGGGAACCCAGGCAATTCGGTGACCGAAAACTCGTGGGTCGGAACCCCTAAAGCATCGGCCGCTGAAATCCAACCGGAACCCATAACTAGGGCGACATGGTGGGATTTCTTCCCCGTTATTTCGGCAATCTTTTCGGCGACTTTTTCAGCCGTTGCTAGGGGATTGGAGTACAGATCAGTCATTACCCAAACTTATCGGGAATTAGATTTAATCGTTAGTGGCGAATTTTTGGATTTCCAGTATGTAATCAACTGGCGCGCCGGCAGCCAATGCGGCATCGACCATGATGCTTTTGTATCGACGGCTGGGGAAGCCCCCTTCAAATCCATTGAGTACATAAATAAAGGCCAGAGGCTGTCCATCAAGAGATTGAATTCGGACTCGAATTTTTCGGTAGAGATCGGCCGAGATTCCTTCCCATCGATCTAAGTTCTTCTCATCTTCATCTGAAAGTTCATAGAGTGAAACGAAGACTTGCGAATCGGGATCCTCCGCTATCGTGGCGACCGAACCTTCCCAGCCCAGATCCTCGCCGCCAAAGGTCAGACGCCATCCCATTAACCATCCCGTCCCACGGTGCGGGGAAAATGGGGCACGTTCTAGCATCTGTTTAGGATCCATATTTGATCCATATGCTGCATAGAGAGCCATGAGCGGAGTTTAGTTAATTAATCTTCGATCACGCAGAGCACCGCGCCACTGGCAACGGTTTGCCCGACCCCAACGTGAAGCTTTGCCAGTGTTCCCGCTTTGTGGGCGATCAACGGCTGCTCCATCTTCATCGCCTCAAGTACCACAATCAAATCGCCAATTTCAACGCGATCGCCATTGGATCGAACGATCTTGACGACAGTTCCTTGCATGGGACTTTCGAGAGAATTTCCAGCAACTTTGTTTACACCACTGCTTTTTACACGATGTCGCTTATGTAGCGGCTCAGGGGTGTGCATAAGTACTTCAAAGCGATGACCATCAACCTCGGCGATGATTTTTTGCGAAGCGGCTTTTGAATCTGCGACACCTTGCTTGAATGAAAATGGTTCGATCTGATTATCAAATTCATTTTCGATGTAACTGGTATACACCTTGAAATCTTCGGTGAAATTAGGGTCGTAAACAATCGCCTTATGGAAGGGCAGAGCCGTGGCCAACCCCCCGATATCAAATTCCTTAAGTGCTCGTCGAGCTCTTTCGATCGCTTCTTCACGTGTTGCTGCGGTGACAATTAATTTTGCCAACAATGAATCAAAGTGCGAACCAATAGTGTGACCATGGTCAAACCCGGCATCGATTCGAACTCCCGGACCATCGGGGACTTCCCACTTAGTGATGGTTCCCAGAGAAGGCAAGAATCCTTTACCTGGATCTTCGCCATTGATTCGGAATTCAATGCTGTGTCCTCGGACAACTGGATCAATGGGATCGATTTTTTCTCCAGCTGCAATTCGAAATTGCATGCGTACCAAATCTAATCCAGTCACTTCTTCACTTACTGGGTGTTCAACTTGGAGCCGAGTATTAACTTCTAAGAATGAGATGGTGCCGTCAGAGCCTATGAGGAATTCGCAAGTTCCTGCGCCGACATAACCAGCGGCTTTCATGATCGCTTTGCTAGAGGAATACAACTGATCAATCTGGGCTTGCGAAAGGAATGGCGCCGGAGCTTCTTCAACTAATTTCTGGTGGCGACGTTGCAGTGAGCAATCTCGAGTACTGACTACGACTGCGGTGCCAAAAGAATCCACAAGTACTTGGGTTTCTACGTGGCGGGGCTTATCCAGATATCTTTCAACGAAGCATTCACCACGGCCAAAGCCAGTGATGGCTTCGCGCACTGCGGAGGCAAACAACTCTGGAATTTCCTCCATCGTTCGGGCAACTTTTAATCCGCGGCCACCACCACCATGGGCAGCTTTAATGGCAACCGGTAGGCCATGTTCTTGAGCAAAGGCGATAATTTCTTCAGGCGTATCAACAGGATCTGTTGTTCCTGCCACAAGGGGAGCTCCAACTTGGGCAGCAATTTTGCGTGCAGAAACTTTATCTCCCAGAAGGCGAATCGCCGCCGGAGTTGGCCCGATCCAAATGAGACCGGCAGCTAATACTTTGTCGGCAAAATCTGCATTTTCAGAAAGAAAGCCGTAGCCCGGATGAACTGCTTCGGCACCTGATTTAATGGCAATCTCAATAATCTTGCTTTGATCTAAATAAGTTTCCGCCGCAGACATTCCATTTAGTGCGAAGGCTTCATCTGCGGTCGCAACATGTAGCGAAGTGCGGTCTTCATCAGAGTAAATGGCGATACTTTTGATTCCGTGGTCTCGACAGGCGCGCGCAACGCGAACTGCGATTTCACCTCGGTTGGCAATTAAGACTGACTTCACGCTGGGACCACCATCTCTGCGATATTTGACCACTCTAATCCAAATGACATAACAGCACGTCGAAGCAAAGGCATAGAAAGTCCAATGATCCCGGTGGGATCACCTTCGATTCGTTCAATAAATGGGGCGCTGAGCCCATCGAGCGTGAATCCGCCAGCAACATGTAATGGTTCCCCAGAATCTGCATATTGGGAGATCTCATTGTCAGTCATGTCAGCGAAGAAAACCGTTGAGGTTGAAATGTCGGAATATTCAATGCCTTGTAACGTATCAATGACGCAATGGCCAGTATGTAAATAGCCATAGTTACCTCGAAGTGCCGTGGATCGATCAATAGCAGTTGCTCGGTTCATGGGCTTTCCTAAGGATTGACCATTAAATTCGAAGGTCGAATCACACCCGATGATTAGGTGTTCATTACCTACCAGCGGTCGAACTGCATGCGCTTTGAGAATTGCTAGTGCAATAACCATCTCTGAAGGAATCAGCGAAGTAATATCTGGATTTTCCTCATCTACACCGCTGATGATCACGGTGGGATTAATTCCAGAACTGATCAATAATCTTTGCCTGGAAACGGAACCGGAAGCAAGAACGACTTGTCGAAGAGGTAGAAATCCCATCAGAAGTTCTGTGTCCATTTTTTAGGAAGTGGTTGGCGAATTTGCGATTTTCGCCAAAGACTTGCGACTTCAACCTTCTTAACCACCGGCGTTGGAAGTGCCTTTTCCAACGCGGCAAGTTCTGCTGCTGTTGGCGTTCCCTTAATGATCGTGAATCGCTTCGGCATTAGAGTGGAATATTTCCGTGTTTACGCGGTGGGAGAGCGACTCTCTTATTCCGTAATGCTTGCAACGCTTTAGTTATTTGGTGGCGAGTCTCCTGAGGTTCAATGACTGCGTCGATGAAGCCCCGGTCTGCAGCTATATAAGGGTTAAGCAAGGTATCTTCGTAGTTATCGAGCAATTCTTTACGCAAGACATCTGGGTGCTCGGCATCAGCTAATTCTCGACGGTACAAAATATTGACCGCACCTTGAGCGCCCATAACAGCAATCTGACCAGTAGGCCAAGAGAAATTTACATCGGCGCCCAATTGTTTAGATCCCATGACGATATACGCGCCACCATAAGCTTTACGAGTAATAACAGTGACCAGTGGCACGGATGCTTCACCATACGCGTACAGCAATTTAGCGCCCCGTCGGATAATTCCATTCCATTCTTGTTCGGTTCCGGGCAAGAACCCAGGAACGTCTACAAGAGTGATGATAGGAATTCCAAAAGAATCACAGGTGCGCACGAAACGAGCTGCTTTTTCGCTGGCATCAATGTCTAAAGTTCCAGCCAAACTTTGTGGTTGATTAGCTATAACTCCTACCGAACGACCTTCGATGCGCCCAAAGCCAACCAAAATATTAGGGGCGAAAAGAGCGTGAACCTCTAAGAAATCTGCCTCATCCAATATTGCTTCTACCAAGATCCGCATGTCGTAAGGCTTATTTGGATTATCTGGGATCAGCGAATCAAGGGCTCGATCTGATGGAGACACATCAGAACTTTCAGTTGGCGGCAAGACAGGAGTCTCATCCATATTATTGCTGGGAAGGTAGGAGAGCAACGCCTTGACGTAATCCAAGGCATCATCTTCGCTTTCGGCCAAATAATGAGAAACACCAGTCTTTGAATTGTGAGTTAACCCACCGCCCAATTCTTCCATTTCAACTTCTTCACCCGTTACCGCCTTGATGACATCTGGGCCGGTGATAAACATATGCGAGGTCTCATTCACCATAATGGTGAAGTCTGTTATCGCTGGAGAATAAACCGCACCTCCCGCTGAAGGTCCCATGATTACTGAGATTTGGGGAATGACACCAGATGCTTGAACATTTCGCTTGAAGATGGAGCCATACATACTGAGAGAGGCAACGCCCTCCTGAATCCTTGCACCGCCGGAATCATTAATTCCGACAAGTGGAATCCCACTCTTCATCGCAAAATCCATAACCTTGACTATTTTCTCTCCGACAACTTCACCCAAACTGCCACCGAAAACCAAAAAGTCTTGAGAATAAATTGCAATCGATCGACCATCCACAGTTGCATAACCAGTGACAACCCCGTCACCGTAGGGGCGGTTTTTTTCCATACCAAAATTTGAAGAACGATGTCGGGCAAAGGAATCCATCTCGACGAAGGAACCAGGGTCGACTAAATGATCGATGCGCTCTCGCGCCGTGAGCTTGCCTTTTGCGTGCCGCTTCTCGATTGCTTCTGGAGAACCAGAGGATTCCGCTTCCAACTTGCGTCGGCGCAGATCTGCAATTTTTCCGGCGGTTGTTCGAATATCATCAGTCACCCCCCTAAGGTACTAGTGATGAGGCACCAGGTGAAACGTTGCGCCCTAGATGAAGAAGTAATTTCACAATCGCTTCGCAACAGTTACTGGCGAGTAAAGGTTTTGGATGAGGTAACTTCGACTCAGACACTCATGCGCGAAAGCAACCCTTCCCATGGATCTGTTTTTACTGCCGAATACCAAAGTCAGGGACGTGGACGACTAGATCGAACTTTTCATTCGCCGAAATTTAGTGGTCTCCTTTCTTCTATTTATATTGAACCGTCATTTTCGACAAAACTCTGGGGCTGGATTCCGCTACTGGTTGGTATGACTGTGGCGCAGGTGCTCAATGAAATAACAAACACCGTGAAATTCCAGACGAAGTGGCCAAATGATGTTATTGCTCCAGGTGGAAAGGTTTGCGGAATATTATGTGAAACTTTTCGTTCTGGAGTAATTATTGGAATAGGAATCAACGTCTCAACGCAATTGGATGAGTTGCCCGTCGAAAGCGCGTCTTCCATCTACCTGGAGACTGAAAATTCGATCGATCGAAATGTTTTACTCGCATCGATTTTGGCCCGCTTAAGTGAGAATCTGGCCCGATGGGAAGCAGGGAAGAGTTTCGAAGTAAGTTATCGGGAACTTTCGGCAACATTGGGACGGGAAATTTCGGCACATCTACCAGATGGTTCGGTCTTGATGTCAAAAGCGGTTGGGATCAGCCCTGATGGGGGTTTGTTGCTCGAATCTGGAGAAGTGATAACCGTTGGCGATATCGTGCATCTGCGATGACCCGATGCTCAAGTAATCTATGGCTATGACTTTTCCTACCGTTGGAGTTATCGGAGCTGGCCAATTAGCAAGAATGATGGCAGTTCCGGCCAACGATTTGGGGATAAATTTGGTCGTGCTAGCTGATTCTGCGAAGGATTCCGCGGCACAGATTTGTTCATATGTTGTCGGCGATTATCGGAATATTGAAGCCGTTCTCACCTTTGCAAAAGCTTGCGATGTAATTACCTTTGAACACGAACTAATTCCGCAACCTGTCATTAAAGAGTTGGAACGACAAGGGGTAAAGGTTTATCCCAGATCAGATTCCTTTATCTTCTCGCAGAATAAAATTCAGATGCGAAAGAAAATGGATGAACTTGGACTGCCCAATCCAAAGTGGCAAATCTTTGATGGGGGTGACACGAATATAGTTTTTCCGCTTATTGCGAAAACTCCTTCGGGCGGATATGACGGTAGAGGTGTTTACGTTGTGGACTCTTTGGCGCAGTTGTCAGTACTACACAAGCAAATCGCTGTGCCGCTGCTCATTGAAGAAAAACTAAAATTTGACTATGAGATATCAGTAATGGTTGCCAGATCGCCACATGGTCAAGCTTCAACTTGGTCCCCAACATTAACCGTGCAAACCGACGGAATATGTACCTCGACCGTGACGCCAGTTCCAAAACTTTCTGAAGAATTACTTGTTCGATCGCAGGAAATTGCTCTGGCAATTGCTTCTGGCATCTCTCTAGTCGGGGTCATGGCGGTAGAGCTGTTCGTCGTTGGGGAGAAACTTGTTATCAACGAATTAGCGCTACGGCCCCACAACTCTGGGCATTGGTCCATCGAAGGTTCAGTGACAAGTCAATTCGAGCAACATTTACGTGCAATCCTAGATTTACCATTAGGGTCAACGCAGATGCGCTCTCGTTGGGCAGTAATGGGAAATATCCTGGGGGCTGAAAAAACCGATATGTATCGCCCATTTCTCCACCTAATGGCTCGAACGCCGGCTTTAAAATTTCATCATTATCGGAAAGTTGTCCGTCCAGGACGCAAAATTGGTCACGTTACCTTGTTGGGGGATGACCTTCTAGAATTGGAAGAAGAGATTGGGCATGCAGTTGACTATCTGAGCGGAGCGATTGATGAGTAAGTCAGTAGCAATAGTGATGGGTTCGGATTCTGATTGGCCCACTATGCAGGCAGCCGCAGATATTCTGGATGAATGCAGCATCGAATATTCCGTTGATGTAGTGAGTGCACATCGGACTCCGCAGGAAATGTTAAATTTTGCACAAGGAGCCAAAGAAGCTGGAGTGCAGGTAATCATCGCTGGCGCAGGCGGAGCTGCCCACCTTCCAGGAATGATTGCCTCATCAACAACTCTCCCTGTGATTGGAGTTCCGGTTGCATTGAAATATTTGGATGGAATGGACTCGTTACTTTCCATCGTTCAAATGCCAGGCGGAATTCCGGTGGCAACAGTGGGAGTCGGAAATTCCAAGAATGCTGGTTTGTTAGCCGCTCGAATAATTGGAGTAACAAATCAGGCGGTGTCTCAGAAGGTGAGCGAGCTAATGGAGCAGGCGCGCTTGGAGTCGTTAGAAAAAGGAAAGAATCTCAATACAAAGCGAAATCAGAAAACTGGATTTAACTAAATGAGAAAATCTAGTCTAAAGCGGCACGACCAAGTGCTCTAAATTTCCACCCAGCATTAATCCAAGATTCTCGGTTCAATGCATTTCTTCCATCGATCATGATTGCCTGACGAACTAAAGTTTTTAAGGCAGCAGGATCAATTTCTTGGTAGATTTTCCATTCGGTGAGATGGAGTATCAAATCTGCACCAGCAACACACTCTTCTATGCTTGATGCATACGACAGTGCTGGAAAGCGTTGAGCGGCATTGGCCATCGCCTTCGGATCATGAACCATGACAATCGCGCCCGCTGCATGCACCTGGGCGGCAATATCAAGAGCGGGCGAGTCCCGAACATCGTCACTGTCAGGTTTAAATGCGGCGCCAAGGATGGCAATTTTCTTTCCGGTGAGATCATCGGAGAGATCGCGACGTACTAGCTCGATCATCCGAGCACGGGCTCGAAGATTGATGGCGTCAATTTCACGGAGAAATTCCAACGCTTGATCCGCGCCAAGTTCCTGGGCGCGGGCCATAAAAGCGCGGATATCTTTCGGTAAGCATCCACCGCCAAATCCAATTCCCGCCTGCAAAAAACGATTTCCAATTCGAGGATCGTGTCCAATAGCTTGTGCCAAAACCGTGACATCTCCACCGGCCGCTTCACAAACTTCGGCCATAGCGTTGATAAATGAAATTTTGGTTGCTAAGAAAGAGTTAGCCGCAACTTTTACAAGTTCTGATGTTGGTAGGTCTGCACGTATCCACGGGACACCGGCTTCAAGATTCTTGGAATAGACCGACTTGAGAATCGCTTCGGCTCGATCATTGGTCACGCCGACGACAAGGCGATTGGGATGCAAGGTATCTTTGACGGCAAAGCCTTCACGTAAAAATTCTGGGTTCCAAGCCAAATCCACCAATGGATTGACACGGAGCAACTCATTGCGGAGTCGATCTGCGGTTCCGACCGGAACGGTGGATTTGCCCACCACTAAAGAACCATTCTTCACAACTGGGGCAATCGCGGCAAGGGCGGAGTTTACGTAGGTCAGATCGGCGGCTAAACCATCTTTTTGTTGTGGCGTGCCGACGCAGAGAAAGTGGACATCGGCTTCGGAAATCCGCGAAATATCGGCGGAGAAAGTCAGTCGACCGCTAGCAAGTTCGCTTTGAAGTAATTCTTCAAGCTCGGGCTCATAAAAGGGAAGTTTGCCCTGGGCCAAGAGTGCGACCTTCTCGGGATCAATGTCGATTCCCACCACCTGAAAACCCATGGAAGATACGCAGGCTGCATGGGTCACGCCTAGGTATCCAGTACCTATTACGGAAATTTTCAGGGTCATTTGTCGGATAGTAGTACCCGTAAACGGTACCTTGTGAACGTTATGACCAACTTATCGCCCGCAGATTCCCCCTTTACCGGAGTAAATCCCCCCGGAGTCTCTGTCGTCTTGCCAATATTGAATGAAGAAGCCCATTTGCACCAGGCAATCGCTTCGATTCTGGGTCAGAAATATTTGGGCGAGTTGGAAATAATCTTGGCAGTCGGTCCGTCCAAAGATCGAACTCTTGCAATTGCACATGAATTGGCGGAACAAAATCCCGCCCTTATCGTGGTTGAAAACCCGTCCGGGCGAACGGCAAATGCCTTGAATTTGGCAATTGACGCCGCACGCTTTCCGATCATCTGTCGAATTGATGGACACGCCCAAATAGAGCCTTCCTACATTGCACAAGCAGTGGAATTACTTCGAAGCACAAATGCGGTAAACGTTGGCGGAATTATGTTTGCCCAGGGCCGAACTCTATTTGAGAAATCTGTGGCTACGGCAATGAAGTCGCCGCTAGGTGTTGGGTCTGCAAGTTTTCATACCGGTGGAACGGCAGGACCGGCGGACACCGTCTATTTAGGCACCTTTCGAAAGTCAGCGCTTCAACAAGTTGGTGGATATGACGAACGATTTACGCGCGCACAGGACTGGGAGTTGAACTTCCGGTTACGGCAAGCCGGGGGCGTCATCTGGTTTGATCCACGACTTGTGGTGAAATATCAACCACGATCAAATTTTAAAACTCTGACCAAACAGTATTTTGAATATGGTCGATGGCGTCGGGCAGTTATCCGCAGCCATCAAAACACTATTAACTATCGCTATTTGGCGCCGCCTATTGCGGTTTCACTCTTTACGATTTCGATCTTCGCAGGATTATTCATTCATCCATTCTTTTACTTACCCGCGCTTGGCTACCTGGCATTATTACTTGTAGGAGCTGCGGTAATTGGAAAATCCTGGCAAGAGAAAATAATTTTGCCCTCAGTTTTGATGGCGATGCATTTTTCCTGGGGGATAGGTTTTATCCTCTCGCCAAGAAATTTAATCCCTGAAGTTGAGTGAAAATATTTCATCGATGAAAAAAATGTTGATGATCTTCTTTGTGGTACTACTTAGCGTATCGACGTTGCCCGCCTCGGCCGATGACCTTCCAACTGCTTTTATCTTCGATGGTTCCGGATTTGGACACGGAGTTGGATTAAGCCAGATTGGCGCTAAAGCACAAGCGACTTTAGGAAAAACTGCCCCCGAAATCTTGAGCTATTACTTCCCAGGAACTCAGGTGTCACCCATCAATGATGCTGCGGATATCCGCGTCAATGTGGGTCATCGCTTGTCTACTGCGACTATTGGTATCGATAAAACTTTGCCGAACGGAACATTTAAAGTCTTGCGATCTAACGGCGCAGTTCTTGGCGAAGGATTTAATAAGAATATTTCCGCAAAGTTTTCCGTTGTGGGCAAATTGGCACGAGTCACTATTTCTGGCAAAGGCCTCACTCCAGCGATCTCCGCTACCGATCCGTCATTTACAGTGCTCTGGACGGGGAGCAGAGCGCTGTCCGGGGCGCCAACGGCAGTGGTTTTCAATTCCGGCGCATCTAGCGTTCGACTTCGATATGGGCAACTCCAGGTAAGTGCAGTTCCGGTAACAGGAAATGGATATTTTTTAGAGGCTAGCGCATCCTTGCGCCTTCACGATGAGTACTTGTATGGAATTAGTGAAGTGCCCTCTTCTTGGCCCGTGGAAGCTATGAAAAGCCAGGTGATCGCTTCCAGAACTTATGCCATAGCTCGAATGGGAAAGATTAAGAAAGAGTGCGACTGCCAAATTTATAATTCGAAGTACGATCAAAATTACATTGGCTATGCAAAAGAAGTGGAGCCAAAGTACGGAAAATTATGGAAGTTAGCGGTAGATGCAACAGCCGCAACCGCCACCACCGGTTTAGTCGTGATCTATAAAAACAAGCCGATCAATGTTTACTTCTTCTCCTCAAGTGGCGGGATGACGCAACGCAGCGAGGATGTGTGGGGAACATCTTTCCCCTACCTAGTTAATGTCCTAGATCCTTGGAGTGTGGATCCAACCTATAACCCCAGTTATGCATATTGGGAACGAGTCATCTCTCAGGAAGATCTTGCGATTGCATTTCAATTGCCATCCATAAATCGGATTGAAATTGCAACAAGGTCTGTTTCCAATAGCGTGTTAACGGTTCAGGCGTTCTCTCCCGAAGGACTAACCAGCACATTGTCAGTGGCGGAAATAAAAGCTGCCGTAAAACTTCCATCCTCTTGGTTTGAAATTATTCCTGACCAACCTTCGCCTTCGCCATCGCCAACGGCATCGCCGTCACCAACCGATACTGGTTCGCCTACACCTGCCCCAACTGTTATTAGTACCCCAACCCCATCAGCTAATTAGCGTGTAATACCGAATTTAGGCCGCCCCAACTTCCCGTCTTAGGAAGAGCTTCAATAGAACCATTCTGCGAATTTCTTCGAAAGAGCAAATTATTTGCCCCACTTAATTCCCGAGCTTTAACGCTGCTGCCATCGGGAAGCCCAACCTTGGAACCTGCGGTCAAATACAGTCCGGATTCGACGACGCAATCATCGCCCAAAGAAATTCCCAATCCAGAATTGGCCCCGAGCAGACAACGTTCTCCGATAGAGATAACGGCAGTTCCGCCACCGCTGAGCGTTCCCATGATGGAAGCGCCCCCGCCGATATCAGAACCATCTCCGACAACAACGCCGGCGCTGATCCGACCTTCGACCATGGACTTTCCTAACGTTCCCGCATTGAAGTTCACAAAGCCTTCATGCATGATCGTTGTTCCTGCGGCCAGATGCGCACCGAGTCGTACTCGATCCGCATCGGCGATGCGCACGCCGTCTGGAATGACGTAATCAACCATCCGAGGAAATTTATCAACGGAAAAGATGGTGAGATGTCCCAGCTTTAATCGAAGCAATGGTTGAATTTTATTAAATGTGGAGAGTAAACAAGGACCAGCCGATGTCCACACAACATTATTTAAAATTCCAAAAATCCCAGTGAGATTAATGCTGTGAGGTAGGCAGATTCGGTGAGAAAGCAAATGCAATCGTAAGTATGCATCGGGCACTGACTGAGGTTGAGCATCAAGGTTAATTTCTAAAGCGACAACTTTTCGCTCCACTTGTCGCAATGCATCTGTGCCAGCATATTCTGAGAGATCAGGTTGAGTCTGTTCACTGAGCAGGCCAACTCCCAATTGTTGATACCACGTATCCAGCACCGAACCATCTGAGGCAATTGTTGCAATTCCAAAACCAAATGCGGTTGTCATGCGAGAACGCTATCAAAGACCTAGAATTGAATATATGAAAGCGAAATCCAAAGTGGCCGTGTACTGCGCTTCTTCGCCGACTTTGGAGCAAAAATATTTGGATTTGGCTTATGACCTCGGTAAAGCAATCGCCCTTGCAGGTTGGGATTTGGTGTGGGGCGGCGGTAAGACTTCCATGATGGGTCAGGTGGCTCAAGGCGCACGCGAGAATGGAGCTTCCACTTTCGGCGTTATTCCAGAGCGATTGATCTCCGTGGAATTTGCAGATAGCGATTCTTCCGAGCTTCATGTCGTTAGCGATATGCGTTCTCGAAAAGGGATGATCGAAGAGATCTCCGATGCATTTGTGGTGCTGCCCGGCGGCATTGGCACTTTAGAAGAATTTTTCGAAATATGGGTGGGACGGTATTTAGGTTTCCATTCAAAGCCAGTTGTCGTGTGTGATCCCTTTGATGTCTACACACCGTTGCGAGGCGCCCTCTTACATTTGAAAGAATTGCAATTCATGAAAGCTGGCCAGGAGGAAATTGTTGACTGGTGTATTGATGTCCCATCAACTATAACTGCCTGCCAGGAAGGCATCCACAAAAATATTCCAGGTGATAATTAATGTCGATTTCGGTTCGATTGTCAGAATTTAGAATGACGGTAGATCTCCACTCCTTGGATCAGGATCTTCAGTTGGATCACGTATGGGAAAAATTGGTGGATTGGAAGGGCCAATCCGAATGGATGATTCAAACTAAAGTTTGGTCAGATTCGACAGACTTTTCACAAGAACGCGGCCTAGGTGTTCAGGTCTTTGCCTTCACTGGGTTACGTGCTCAAAAATACCCAGCGAGCAAAATACTTGCCCGGTGTGGAATCTTGGATCAGATGGTTGTGACGACATGGCAGCCGCCCACATTGTGCGAAGTAGATCATGTTGGCAGCGTAATAAAAGGAAGAGGCGTATTTCGGCTGGAGAAAATTGAATCCGGGGTGCGCTTTCACTGGTTCGAAGAAATCAAGGCGCCCTGGCCTATTTTGTTAGTCATTCGTCCCGCAATTCTTATAGGTGTCTTTTTATCATTGCGACGTTTTGGTCGTTTTGTTAGCGCCCGCTAACCAGCTTTTGATCATCCGCAGGCTCGGAGTGGGTTTTAGTCTGGCCACTCACTACTGGTTCTCAACTTCGCCTAGTAACCTCTCGGCGTGGCCGCATTGACTCTCTCCGAGCTGATTGCCAGCTTGCCTGAGGAAGAGCGCGCAATTTTGGCCATGCACTACCAGCGCGGCCTGGGGACGGGTGAAATCGCCCATATGCTCAAGGTCCCCGAACGAGCGGTTATTTCGGTCGTTGCCACGGCCAAAATACGCTTACTTTCTGCCGTCATAAGCGATAGTTGAGCCTAACTCCAGCCAAAGGAAGCCGATTTCCCACCTACCCCCGTAATGCGAGATACTTCTCCTCTCGTTTTCGCACTAGTTCGGTACTTAATAGATTTAGGGAGTCGATACATGGCAGCCATGAAACCACGGACTGGTGATGGACCCATGGAAGTTACCAAAGAGGCTCGCAGTTTGGTGATGCGAATTCCGTTGGAAGGCGGCGGCCGCCTAGTTGTTGAGCTAAATGTTGAAGAAGCCACTAACTTGGGAAATGCGCTTCAGGCTGCTGTTGCCCTCGTAAAGAAGTAGTAGCTCAAGGTAGTTGCCCCACCTACGGGCAACGCCAATAAAATTCCCAGAATCGCAGCGTTCAATTCCGCGCCCGTTAAGGTCAGTTGCGCAAACAATAGTGACACTGAGAAGCCAAATATCCCCAAGATTCCAACAAGCCACAACTTTGCTGGGGCAAACCCCAAATCAATCTTCAATAAATGAGCCAAACCCCAAGCCCCACATACGATTCCAAGGGGCTTGCCCAGAAAACGGGCAGCGATAAGTATCGCTGTCATCTTCGTCAGATCTCCGCTAATCGGCATCGTCAACATAATTGACAGTGAGGAAAAGAGAAAGAGCGGAATGATCAGAAAACTTGAAAAAGGTTGAATTACTTGAATCGTCTTCTCAATGGTGAGAAGCGGCGTTGCCAGGCCCAGTAGAACTCCGAAGACCGTTGGGTGAATACCACTGTGTAAACCTTCCCACCAAACAATAAGAGCCAAGGAGAGCAGCGCTGCTGCCTTGAGTAACCGCCATTTTTTAAATCTTCTTCTGAAGAGGAACCCAAATCCGAGCAGGCTGATGATTGCTAATACACTGTGGGTTAAGGAGCTTCGCTGGTGAAATCGCACGGCAATAACCACAATCGATCCAACATCATCGAAAATTGCTAAAGTTAAAATGAAACTTCGAATTTCATTGGAAACCTGCTTGGGAAATAAATTGAGAGCTGCTAATGCCAGTGGTAGATCGGTCGCCATCGGGATTCCCCAGGCAGAAGAATTAATTCCACCCGAGTGGGCCAGAAGTAAGTAAATCAGGGCCGGTACAGCCATGCCACAGATCGCTCCAGCTATCGGTGGTAGCGAAGAAGAAAGTTTCTCGCCATTGCCAAAGCCGCTTCGCAACTCCAATCCCGCCACATAAAAAAATATGACCAGAGGCGCAAGCGCCACCCAGTCTCGAATTGTGAAAGAAAGTCCGCCGAAGCTGAGCTGATTATGAAAAAAAGCGCTGAGTCCATGTGGGGCCAAGAGAAGGGCCAAGGCTGCAACTGGCAGAAGCAAGGCGGTGGAGGCGCGCTCGTTTCGCAAGACCTGTGCCAAACTGGCCGTCAACTTCACAGAACTCTCCTCTTTTCGTTAGCGTGAGCATATGAACGCTTTTCCCACCTTAGAGCATCACCGCATTCTTCCTTCCAGTGCGGGGTACTGGAAGGGAATTGATGTCGCAGTTTTTGCGGCGAAGCCGGGGTCGGGCGAAGGCCCACGGCCACCATCCTTGATTCGAAGCGCGGTCAGCACACATTTCGAGAAAACATTTCAGATCGATTTAGCTGTTGCGATAGCTCAGTGGCCAGATTTTCTGGCCAAGCCCGGTGAGATTATTGAAATTCCAATCGATGACGAAAAGTTCCCATTATCTCGGGTTCTGATTGTCGGCGTAGGTTCATCATCGGCTGATGATTTTCGAAAGGCAGGTGTCGCCCTTTCAAGAAAAGTGAAGAACTCGGGCAAGCAGATACTGAACGCACTCTTATCCCAGAGAGAAAAACCTTCGACCTCTGAGCGTCAAAGCTCCATCACTCACATGGTTGCATTAATACTTTCCAGCTATGTATGGAATATGAAAACCAAGGCCGCGCCTAAAGCTGCACAATTTCGAATTGCAGGTTCCTACCACAATGAAATCACTCGAGCGCTTATTTTAGGTGAGGCAGTTTGGAACGCGAGAGACCTCATTCACACACCTTCCAACATTAAGTCTCCGGCATGGATGGCCACTCAAGCCAAAAAATTGATAGCCAAAACTAAATCCACTGATTATTCAATTAAAGTTTTATCCGGAAAAGATCTCTTGCCTTTTGGTGGCCTTTCGGCAATCGGAAATTCTTCACCAAATCCAGGACCTCGATTTATTGAAATTAGTTACGCGCCCAAAGGCTCGCGCAACTGGCCACATGTTGTGTTGGTTGGCAAAGGAATAACCTACGACACCGGTGGAATTTCATTGAAGCGACCATATGAGGTCATGGCACCTATGAAGTCCGATATGGCTGGTGCCGCTGCTGTTCTTGCCACGATATCGGCAATGGCAAAAATTGCTCCTAAAGTGCGAGTCACATCGCTAATGATGTGCGCTGAAAATATGCTGTCTGCCACTTCGACTCGACCTTCAGATGTTATTACTCAATACGATGGCACGACTGTGGAAGTAATTAATACGGATGCCGAAGGGCTTCTGGTTTTAGCTGATGGTTTGTCCTACGCGGTCAAACACCTGAATCCCGACTTTCTAGTGGACATCGCCACTCTTACGGGTTCGGCAACTCTTGGGCTAAGTAGACAATATGCAGCTGTCTATGGAAGAAATAACAAGTTGATCAGAACTTTCGAAAAGATTGGCGATCGTGTTGGCGATCGAGTCTGGCACATGCCATTAATTGAGGAATATCGCGTTGCACTTGAGAGTTCGATTGCCGATCTCAATCACACGGCAGAGAAACCAGATTTCAATGGCGGTTCCATCACGGCAGCGCTTTTCTTGGAGCATTTTGCAAAGAACTCAAATTGGGTTCACTTTGATATTGCAGGCCCGGCCAGATCCGATGGCGATACTGGAGAAAACCCCAAAGGTGGAACTGGATTTGGAACCAGATTACTCATTGAGTGGATTGCCTCATTATGAGCTTGCCTCCTCGCGGAGATATGTCCGCATATTCGGAATCGTTTCCCCATGAAGATATTTTCATGCAGCAAGCTAGAAATAATGGGGCAGAGATTGGCTCTGTCAATGTGAGCCCGGCTGTTGGTGGATTTATTAAGTTTCTCTGCCAGCTAGCTCAAGTGAAATCAGTGGTGGAGATTGGAACAGGTTCTGGCGTGAGTGGGCTATGGATTTTTCAAGGATTGCCTAAAGACGGTGTTCTTACATCTATCGATACTGAAAGAGAAAATAGCTCAAGTGCTAGAAAAATTTTCGAAGAGTCGGGGATTTCATCTCAGCGCTTTCGACTCATTACCGGAAATGTCATAGATGTCGTTGGAAAATTGGCGGACACCAATTACGACCTATTAATTGTTCGGCCGGCGCAGGACCTCTTCGACATTGTCCAAGAAAGTTATCGACTCTTAGGAGTGCGTGGAATATTAGTTATCGACCAAGTCCTCAGTGGCGGAAAAGTAGCCGACCCCACCCAGCGCGATTTCGACAGCATCTCTAGAAGAGACACAATCCGAGCCCTCAAGGAAGATCCCAGATGGAACTCCACTTTGCTTCCAGTGGGAGAAGGCGTGCTGGTAGCCAGCAAAGTGTGAGGAAGTAGTCCAATTTTTTAGGATTGATTTTGGGTAATTCTCAGTAAATATTAGACTTTCGCAGGCAGGATGGCGGTCTAGTTTTGTTAGGTTGTACCTGTAGAAATGAAAATGATTATTTGGGGGCAAATGTGACCGTCGACGAGCCTGGCTCAAATCCAGCAGTACCAACTTCAGATACTCCGTGGTGGTCAACCCCGACACAATCCAAGAATACTTTTTCAACTGGCTTCATCTCCCAGCATGATTTTGCATCCGATCAAAAGCACCCAAGTTCACGAACCTCAGTAAGTTTTATCTTCGCACTGGTCATGGCACTTGTTGCCGGGGTCCTTGGCTCATTCATTGGCGCCCAATTCAGTACCCACAGCTCAGCAAAGATTGTTACTACTAATTCCGCCATTGAGCGAGCTCCTAACTCCGTTGCCGGAATCGCAGCCAGAGTTTCTCCATCTGTAGTTTCTGTGGCCGTGGATAGTTCAAGTGGAAGTGACACGGGCTCCGGTTTTTTTATTGCCAGCAATGGGTACATTCTGACCAATAATCACGTGATCGAATCAGCCGTCACCGACAATGGCACCATTACTGTCAGCCTAGAAAATGGTAAGAATTACCCAGCCACAATTGTCGGCCGAGATCAGGCATATGACTTAGCCGTCTTGAAAATAAATGTTGTCGGTGCCTTGGCGCTAACTTTGGGCAATAGTGACCGGGTCCAAGTTGGCGACGCCGTCATCGCCGTGGGGTCACCGCTGGGATTATCTGGAACGGTTACCTCTGGAATTATTAGTGCAAAGAATCGCCCGGTTACTACTGGATCCGGAACTGGGGAAAATTCCTTTATTAATGCCTTGCAAACTGATGCGGCAGTCAACCCTGGTAATTCCGGCGGACCTCTCGTCGATTCCACCGGCGCAGTCATCGGAGTTAATTCAGCTATTGCATCGCTAGGGGCATCCCTGGGCAGCCAATCAGGTTCCATTGGGCTTGGCTTTGCTATCCCTATCAATCAGGCAAAAAAGACTGCGGATCAATTGATCAAAACTGGAACCTCCACGCATCCAATAATGGGCATTTCTCTGGATAATCGCTTCACCGGCACTGGTGCAAAGATCGCCGATACACCTGCCGCAATTTTGAGTGGCGGACCTGCAGCTAAAGCTGGATTAAAGCCTGGCGACATCATCATTGAATTTCAAGGCAAGCCGGTATCCAATTCCGATGAACTAATCGTAGGAGTGAGATCTCTAAATGTCGGCGACGTCGTCACGGTGAAGTACCTCCGTGGCACCGTGACGGCAGAGGCTAAACTCACTTTGATTGCTAAGTAATAACCGGATACGACTACTCTTACGCCATGTTCAATATTGGAGCCGGTGAGTTCATAATGCTCGCTGTTTTGGCACTCATCTTGGTCGGCCCGGATCGCCTGCCCCATGTCGCCGCAGAAGCGGCAAAAATGCTAAAGAAGGTCCGCGCCATGTCACAAACGGCCACAGCTGAACTTCGCGAAAATCTGGGACCAGGTTTTGAGGACTTGCAGGTTTCTGATTTAAATCCAAAAAAGTTTATTCAAAAGCATCTCAATGAAGCGATGGATGGTGTCAATCCTGCTGCTGAAATTGCTGAGATAAAAAATGCGGCAAAAATTGATCCAGATTTGTTATGAGTTCACTTTCAGTCATTGAGCAGGCCAATGCTGCACTCGCCACGGTTATAGATCCGGAACTACATCGACCGCTTCCAGAACTGGGAATGGTGGAGTCGGTTGAATTTGCGAGCGGAATTCTCACAGTAAAGATCCTTCTAACAATTTCTGGTTGCCCGATGCGGGATCGGTTGCAACGGGATGTGTTGGCGGCAGTTTCACCTATCGCTCAGGTCACATCAATAGATCTGCATTTTGGGGTTATGAATGAAGCCCAGCGCGATGCCGTCAAGAAACTCCTCAGAGGTGGACGTGAAAAATTTATTCCCTTCGCTCAACCGGATTCGCTCACACGTGTCATTGGTATCGCTTCGGGTAAAGGTGGTGTCGGAAAATCTTCAGTCACTGTGAACCTAGCTGTTGCCGCAGCCGCACGGGGATTGAAAGTTGGGATTTTGGATGCCGATGTTTATGGGCATTCGATTCCTCGCCTCATGGGCATCTTGGGTCAACGTCCAACTGCCATCGATCAGACCTTTATTCCGGTGGAAAACTTTGGCGTCAAGGTTGTATCCATGGAAATGTTTAAGCCAGAACGGGCCGACCCCATCGCTTATCGAGGGCCACTGCTTCATAGAGTCCTGGAACAATTGCTCAGCGATGCTTATTGGGGCGATTTAGACCTTTTGCTCTTGGATCTGCCACCGGGTACTGGTGATATCGCAATCTCCTTAGGCCAACTCATTCCTTCATCCGAAATTTTGGTGATTACAACGCCACAGATTGCCGCCGCTGAAGTTGCCGAGCGAGCTGGCCGAATCGCGCACCAGATGAAGCAGCATATTTTAGGCGTAGTTGAAAATATGTCCGATATTTCCTGCCCTGCGTGCGGAGAGCGGATCTCTATTTTTGGAAGCGGTGGCGGGGCCGAGACTTCGGCTCGACTTTCAGCCCTAGTTGGAGCAGATGTTCCGCTCCTGGTTCAGATACCTTTTGATAGCCAACTTCGCGAAGGTGGTGATGGTGGAGAGCCGATCGTGCGTAGTACGCCTGATTCACCGGCCGCCCAGGCCTTCGCTCAACTTTTGGATAAATTGCTGATCCGGTCAAAATCAATTGTGGGCGTGCCCCTACCGCTTCACACCTAAGATTTAGCCATGAAACAGTCACCAGCCCCAATCTCTGGGATCAATACGGTGGCTCGCAAGATAGTTGGTCGCCGAGATTCTGTTTTAGCAAGGAAAAATATTAGGGAATCCCTAGTATCGGTTGCTGGGCTCATTGGCCGGCCGGTTCGAGATAACGACGGTCTCGATATCGGTAAATTGGTAGATGTTGTGGTGCGCCACGGCGAAGAGACGTATCCACCTGTATCCGGGCTGATTGTAAAAGTTGGCCAACGAATCTTGTTCGTCAACGGCGCCAGAATTTCCCAATTGACCAAAGATGAGATTCGACTTTCTTCAACGAAAATAAATTTGGAAGTATTTCAACGTCGCCCAGGTGAATCGCTTCTGGATGCCGATGTTATTGATCATCAAATTGTCGATGTCGACGGACTGCGAGTAGTCCGATCTTCAGATCTTTATCTCGCTCCCTTCGATAAGGAGATTCGTGTTGTTGGCGTGGATATTTCTTTTGTCTCTTTCCTGCGGCGAGTTTTCCCCGGCGCCATCCGACGTCGACCTACACCAGAACATGTAGTGGATTGGGCATCTGTTGCCTCGTTAGCCGATGGAACGGGAGTCGTTCGCACTGCTGGATCACGTGCGGCGCTGAGTCAGTTGCGTCCTGCAGACTTGGCCGACTTGATTGAAGACTTAGCAGGTCGCGAACAAGGTGCCCTTATTGAATTGCTTGACCCCGAGCTTGCTGCCGATGTTTTGGAAGAGATGGAAGAAGAAGAATTGCAAGGTTTGATAAGGGGATTGTCCGCAGAGCGTTCGGCGGAATTATTGGCCCGAATGGAGCCGGATGAAAGTGCTGAAGTACTTAGAGATTTAGATGTAGAACACCGTGAAAGCATTTTGAGCGTCATGGATCCAGCCATTGCCAAGCAGCTGCGCCACCTAGTTTCATTCGATGAAACGCATGCAGGTGGAATTATGACCACTCATATCCTCATTGTTCGCGAAAATGACACTGTTGCTTCGGCTCTTGATTTGCTAGTGCAAAACCGAGAGCGCGATATATCTGATGGTGTAGTTGTCGTTGATGGTCGTGGCAAACTCCTTGACCATATTCAAGTCATCGAGCTTGTTGCCGCTAAGCCGTCAGCACTACTTTCGACCTTGATTGGTCCGCCATACCCAACGGCAGTCCGACTGGAAGCACCCCTAGATGAAGTTATCGATGAGTTCTCGGACAACCGAGGTTCTTCGATCATTGTCATCGATGAGAAAAATAAACCCGTAGGGCGAATATTGGCCGACGATTTGGTGGACGCTCTTTCGCATCTTGCGGATCGGCGAATCTTTACGCAAGGCACTGGTGGTCTTTCGTGACCGAAGTGAAAAAAGGAGCCAAGAAGAAAGCACCGGCGGTTAAATCATCCCTCTCGCCAAAACGCATTCGGATCGCAGCTCTCTTGGCAGTAATGGGTCCTGGAGTCATTGCCGGACTTTCAGATGATGATCCGGCTGGCATCACGACCTATTCCGTTTTAGGCGCAAAATACGGCTATCGAATGCTTTGGGTACTTGTTATCTCCACTGTCGCTCTGGTGCTCTTTCAAGATTTAGGAGCACGAATTGGCGTTGTCACGCGTCAAGGTTTGATCGGTCTAGTGCGACAAAAATATGGCGCTCGATCCGGCGTTTTGAGCGCAAGCGCTCTTATTCTTGCCAATATTGGAACCATGACCGCTGAATTTGCAGGTATTGCCGCAGCCGGACAATTGTTTGGTTATTCCAGATACATAACCGTGCCAATTGCTGCACTGACCGTTTCATTTCTAGTGCTCCGAGGTTCGTTCTCCCGAGTGGAGAAAGTTTTTTTCGTACTCTCCGCGGTTTTCTTTGCCTATGTGATCGCTGGTTTTCTTTCTCGCCCAGATTGGGGACAGGCGCTCAGGGGCATGGTTGTGCCGTCGATGCCATTTACTCATGATGCGGTATTTATCGCCACTGCAACACTTGGAACAACTCTGGCGCCTTGGGGTCTGGCTTTCATTCAGTCCTATGCGGTTGATAAGCGGCTCACCAAAGATGATTTGAAATTGCTTAGAGTTGATGTTTGGACTGGTTCACTCTTAACCGGAGTCATTGGCTTCTTTGTAGTCGTCACATGCGCAGCAACTCTTAATAAGCAACATATTTCTATTCAAGATGCGTCAGATGCTGCGGCCGCGCTTAAACCGCTAGCTGGAACTTTGGCCAAAGATCTCTTTGCCTTCGGTCTCATTGGCGCTGCGCTTTTGGCAGCTTCAATTTTGCCATTATCTACTGCCTATTCAGTTAGTGACTTAACTGGCCGACCTGCTGCTCTCGATGACGGTCCGCGCGAAGCTCCGCTCTTCTATGGCACTTTTGCTGCTATCACGGTGACAAGTGCAATTTTGATATTGATTCCGGGTGCGCCATTAATAACCATATTAGTTTTGACTCAGATTCTTAATGCAGTCTTGTTGTTACCACTTCTTCTTTATATGTTTGGAATCGCCAGGGATCGTAGATTGATGGGCGATTATGCCGCAACAAAAACTATGAGCGCGATTTATGCGGTGATTATTTCGCTCGTTGCTGTATGTGTAGGTTGCATGTTGTGGTTCACGATTAGATAAATGGCCACCGACGATCACACCGCCTTACCAGAAGGAAGAGATATCGCCTTTCTTTCACTGGGAGTTATTGGGATAGGAACTTCTGGACCCGTAATTGCTCTGAGCACAATGCCAGTTCCGACCTTGATTTTTTGGCGGAATTTAGGTGGAGCCCTCACCATGCTTCCCTTCGCGCTTAAACGTAAAGAGTGGCGCACTCAAGAGCAGCGAAGAGCTATTTTGTGGTCCTGCTTTGCCGGCTTCTTATTGGCATTGCACTTCATCGGCTTCTTCATTGCAATGCGCTTTACCAGCGTTGCAGCAGGTACGGCGTTGACCGCTATGCAACCGGTTTTTGCCGCCGCATTCTTGCGCCTTCGAGGTGGTGTTATTCCACATCGAGCTTGGATTGGTATGGCGATCGCATTTGGCTCGGTTCTGCTAATCACCGGCGTAGATCTTCATCTCTCATTCCGATCATTTCTAGGGGATTTAGCAGCGTTGGTGGGCTCGGCACTTGCCGCTGGTTATATGTTGGTGGGAGCGCATGCTCAACGTGCCATCTCCACAAGCACTTACACGGCAGTTTGTTATTTCCTCTGTTCATTGACCGCATTGCCTATGGTCTTCATGGCTCATTATTCTTTCACTGGATTTCCAGCGCGTCAGTGGTTCCTAGTACTCGCATTAATAGCGGGCGCCCAAATATTGGGGCATACGATGTTTAATCTTTCATTGAAGCGAGTTTCTCCTGCGGTCGTTTCGCTTATCGTTTTTTTCGAAGTTCCAGTAAGTGCGATCTTGGCATATTGGTGGATTGGCCAACGACCAACAGCAGGGACTATCCCTGGCATTGTTGGACTTCTGATTGGTTGCGCGATCTTCGTACTTCGTTCAAAAGTAGCCGAATAATTATGGCAAGGTAGATTGGTCCCGTGATTGATCTTCATACCCACACAGTGAACAGCGATGGCACGGATACGCCCGCTCAATTGATCAATAAAGCATTGGCCCGTGGAATAGAAGTTTTAGCCATCACAGATCACGACACTATTTCTGGCTGGGATGAAGCGATTCGGCATCTTCGTCCACCAATGCAACTTGTTCTGGGTTCAGAGATTTCCTGTCAAACCTTGGAGGGCATCAGCGTTCATATGTTGGGTTTGCTCTTTGACCCAAATTTTGCCCCGCTTTCGGAGGTGATGCAGAAGACCAGAGAAAATCGATACGGCCGAATGGAGAAAATCCTTACTCGACTTAATGAGGCTGGTTATTTGATAACAATGCACGATGTGTTGCAACAACTTTCTGAAGGCGCCACGTTGGGACGACCACACCTTGCAGATGCATTAATTGCAAAGGGTTTTGTTAAAGATCGAGAAGAGGCTTTTGCCCAACTCCTGCATAACAATTCCAAGTTTTATGTTTCACACTATTCACCCACCCCTGAAGAAACTGTTCGCTTGATAAAAGGCGCCGGGGGAGTAGCCGTCATTGCTCATCCGTTCGCATCCCTACGCGGTCGAACCCTCCCACCGGAAGTGTTCGCTTCCTTGGTGGAAGCGGGTTTGGATGGCATTGAAATTGATCATCGGGATCACTCTGTGACCGAACGAGAGCAACTACGCGGCATCTTGACCGAGTACGATCTTGTTGCTACAGGGTCCAGCGACTACCACGGAACTGGAAAATTAAATGTACTGGGGGAGTTCACGACTCGACCTGACCAGTGGGAAAAGCTTGAAGCCAGGGCTCGAGAACGAAGGGTGGTAACGGCATGAACAACCTAGCAACAATTTCGGCAGTCACTTTCGGAATGCAGGCATTCGTAACATTTTTCGTCATTCTAGATCCGCCTGGTGCTACACCAATATTTCTCTCCCTAGTCTCCAGTCGAACTCCACGTGAGCGAGTTCGCATGGCTTGGCAAGGAGCTGGAGTTTCCTTGGTGGTAATCGTGGCATTCGCTTTATTTGGGAAATTGATTTTGGATTATCTCCATATTTCGGTGAATGCGCTCCAGGGAGCAGGTGGGCTACTCATGCTCCTGATCTCTTTGGAACTGCTCACGGGAAAAGAGAGCAAAGAGACAACTCATGAAAATGTAAATGTGGCGCTGGTTCCATTGGGCACCCCGTTGCTGGCTGGTCCAGGAGCAATTGTCACGACCATTCTCTATGTTCAATACGCTCACTCAGGTACGGCCAAACTTGCATTAGCTTTGGCGATTATCGGCGTGCACTTAGTCATTGGCTTCACCTTGATGTTTTCTACAAAAATTCTTGGTCTCATTAGGGACTCTGGAGTGACGCTATTGGCCAGAATCGCTGGTTTGTTGCTCGCGGCCATCGCCGTGGAAATGGTTGTTCAATCCATCAAAGGCTTCTTTAATTTATGAGTCAAGAACCTTCCTTTTTCTCACCTGGTTCAGTAACAAGAAAGATTCACTCTGATCCAGCCATGGCAGTTGCAGGAATCCGAGCGCTCTTGCAACAGGCACTGCATCCTGCCGCCATGGCGGGTGTCGCCAAATATTCTGATTTTAGAAATGACACATGGGGTCGTCTGAAACGAACCAGTGATTACGTCAATGTTCTTACTTTTGGGCCGATACGGGAGGCCGAAGCACTTTCATCTCGGATTCGATCGGTTCATACCAAATTAGGAGTCGATGATCCTGAACTCTTACTGTGGGTACACATGGCAATGGTGGATTCTTTCTTGGATTGCGCCATCCGTTCTGGACTGGTTTTGACCGATAGTGAACAAGATCAATATCTCCTTGAAATGGTTCGTTTCGCCGAACTTGTTGGTCTGGATCGTGAATCAGTTCCTGCGAATGTAAAAGAGATGAAAGATTATTTTCTTTTGATGATGCCATCCCTTGCTGCAAGCGATGATGCAAAACGTTCGGCGCTTTTCCTGACCTTTCCGCCGATGTCCCCGAAACTTCGCTTTGCAACTCCGGCAGCACCAGCGTGGACGTATCTAGCAACTCTGGCTTCTGCCTCATTGCCGGTTTGGGCCAGGAAGATGTACGGAGTGCCCTCACTCCCAGGCCATGAAATCCTTACCGATTTATCGCTCAAAACTGTTAGGAAATCACTGACCCTAATCCCCAAGAATTTATTTCCTAGTTCCCTGCAGCCCACTTACTTCGAAAATTTGGTGGAGCAATCGTGACAATCTTTCTCGCAATCACGAACTCATCTGGTGGAAGTGGAAAAACAACCACGGCTCATGCTTTGGCAGTTGCTTGCGCCGAATATGGGCGCAGGACTCTACTAGTCGATTTTGATCCAGGCGCGCAATTAACCTACCTGCTTAAAGTAGAAAATCCGAGAAGTTCTGTAGTCGATGTACTTCGGGAGCAGTCCTATCTTGATAGCTCTATACACAGCACTAGCGAACGTTTTAGTTTCTTGCCATCAGATTCACGCTTGTCTCACCTCAATTTTAATAAGAAAACCGTTGCCGAAGTTTCCAGCAACTTTCGAAAGGCTTGCCAAGAATCAGACCCAGCCTTTGATCTAGTGATTCTTGATTGCGCATCTTCGGTATCGGTTCTCTCCTTGTTGACCTTCGCAATTGCCGATTATGTGCTCGCTCCATTCGTGCCAACGTTGCACGGCGCACGGGGAGTTCTGCAATCGTTGGAAATTTCGCGATCAGAAGTAACCAGCAGTAATGCCGGCTCGCAATGGCTGGGAGCACTACCAATTCTTATTGGTAGTGATTCATCCGAGATTGATCAACTGCTCTCGAGTGAAGTAAAAATAATGAGTCCAAGCATTCCAAAATCTCGTACAGTTCCGGATTCAAGTTATTCAGGAAAATCAGTTCTTAATTTTGCCCCGCAGGGCAGCGTTGCCTTGGCATATCGCGAACTTGCGTATTTCCTCCTGGAAGAAATGCAGGAATCCAAGAACTCAAAGAACTAAATGGTGGCAAATCCAACTTTACGTTCGGCTGAGGATCCAACTTCTACAAACGAAATTTTTGCCTGAGGAACAACGATCTGCCTTCCCTTAACATCAGAAAGTATTAGCGGAGTTCCCTCGTTTAAAGACTTTGAGACATCGGCCAAAATTTGTTCTTGGGATTGGTCGGATTCGATATGAAGCTCCTGAGTTGAATCAGAAATGCCAATTCGAATTTCGGTGTGATTAGAAGATGTTTTCTTTGTGGACATAGCCGACAGTTTAATCGAACTTGTTAACCTACGCGCGACTTAACTTTGAGACTTAGGAAAACCTGAGATACCTCGCCAGATGAGGTTGGAGACCAATTCTCCGGCTATTTCTCTACTAATTTTGCCGTCTCGCTCCAGCCAATGGCGTGCGGCCGTTTGTGTTGTACCAATCAAACCCACCGCCAGCATCATCGAAGCTTCTTTGGACAATCCAGTATCCAAGGAGATGACTGCGCTCAACGCGGCGGCGCAGTCATAAGTCATGCGATTGAGGCGCTCACGAACTTGAGGTTCTACGCTCATGTCACTTTCAAAGAGAAGCCGAAATGCTTCGCCCTCATCATTGATAAAAGAGAAGTAAGCATCGACAGTCGCTTGAACTCGATCGGCATTGTCATTTGTGGATGCGATTGCTTTTTGAATATCAAAAACCAGCGAGTCAATGTGCAAATCTAAAACGGCCAGATAGAGATCGAGCTTCGAGGGAAAATGCTGGTACAAAACCGGCTTACTTACCTTCGCACGATCTGCAATTTCATCCATTGCTGCTTGGTGATATCCGGCAGCTGTAAAAACTTCCAAGGCGGCGGCAAGCAATTGCGCTCGGCGTTCATCGCGGGGCAAACGGCCTCGGCTGGTGGAATCTATGCTCATTGGCGAAATCGTACGACCAAAAGTGGTTTTTCTCTCCGAATTCTTGCAAACGTTCCGCAATTGGCAATACGAGAGCCAAAATTGAGCGCATAGAGAAACTTTGGTTTGCGCGAAGTGAGGAAAATCAAGGAAAATTGAGTGTTTGGCAGATGCCATTTACTAGAATTTTTTACGCCGACTTAAAAAGAAATTGAGGACCACATGGCATCACGTAGTTTGCTTTTAGTTCACGCACATCCTGATGATGAAACGATTAATAACGGTGCGACCATGGCTAAATATGCTGCCGAGGGAATCAACGTCACTTTAGTTACCTGTACCAGAGGCGAAGAAGGGGAAGTTCTAGTCCCTGGGCTATCGCACCTAGCAAGCTCAGTGGAAGATGGATTGGGCGTACATCGCGAAGGTGAACTTCGCGAAGCGATGCACATCTTAGGAATAGCCGATCATCGATTTCTAGGTGCTCCTGAGCGACAGTGGCGCGACAGCGGAATGATGGGGAGTGAACCCAACAATCGCAAGGATGTTTTTTGGCAGGCAGATTTAGATGAGGCGGCCGGTTATTTGGTGGCCATCATTCGGGAAATACAACCGCAAGTCTTGGTAACTTATGATGAATTTGGTGGTTATGGACATCCCGACCACATACAAGCGCATCGGGTTGCTATGCGTGCCGCCGAACTCGCTGCCGATCCCAATTACGGGGTTGGTCCTGCTTGGGAGATACCAAAGATTTATTGGAACACCATGCCCCGCTCAGTGATACAGGCGGGTATCGACAAGATGAAGGAAATTGGATCGGATTTCTTCGGAGTGACTAGCGCCGACGATCTCCCATTTGCAAAACCTGACGAACTCGTTACGACGGTCATAAATGGCTCTGACTTTGTAGATCAAAAAATGGATGCTATGAAAGCGCACGAAACTCAAATTTCTCTAGATGGCCCGTTTTTCGCATTGAGCAATAACGTTGGCTTAGATGTATGGGGCCAAGAGTTTTACACTTTGGTTAAAGGCGCAATCGCTGGAACCCTAGATTCTGCTGGACGAGAGACCGACTTATTCTCTGGAACTATGTCACAGGAATAATGGTGAAATTCCTTTTATCCACCGGCGCTGGAATTTGTATTGGATTTATCGGAGTTGTGTTGCACAACTTCGCGCCGCCATTTGGCTTAATTGTGGCGTTGTTGGAAAGTGCAGTTGGAATTTGGATTCTGGGTAGATATTGGCAATCCAAATTGGTGCGTATTCCCGCTCTTATTGGCTGGCTCGCAATAATTTTGCGAGCAGGAACCCACGGGGTCAGCTACGAACTACTTGTTATGGGCAATAACAATGGAAATATTTTTCTGATAGGCGGATTCGTTCTATCGATGCTGATGGTATTCGCCAAGATTTAATCCGGCACTTCCCACACCTGACCGGTTTGCGTATCTTTCACAACAACGCCCAGCTCTAGCAATCGATCTCTGAGCAAATCGCTAGTGGCGAAATCTTTATTCAGGCGGGCTTGTTGGCGTTCTTCAAGCAATATCTCTGTGTCTGGCGGAAGGGTTAACGTTCGGGAAATTTTGCGATTTAGATCTAAACCTAAAATCTCGTCGGCTCGAAGAAAAATTTGATGCTTCGTTTTTGGAGAAATTGAAGTTTCTCTCTCTAAGATTCTGATTCGCTGGATCGCTTCAAGAGTGTCTAAATCATCCTCAACGGCACTCACAATCAGTTCCAACTCGAATTCGACAATGTTGTCATCGATCTCACCTTCATTTTCCCAACTGTGCATTTTCTGTCGCCACCTATGAATCGTGGTATTTGCTGCCACTATGGCTTCCCAAGTGAGGTCCATCTGGCTTCGATATCGATTTTCAAGAAAACATAATCGAAGTGATAACGGATCTAAATTCTTTGCCGCAACGTCTCGGACGAGAACAACATTCCCTGTGCTTTTAGACATCTTTCGGCCTTCAAAAAGCAAGTGTTCTCCATGTACCCAGTTATCAACCGCCTCTTCTCCAACTACCGAGTTCGATTGAGCTCGTTCATTTTCGTGATGGGGAAATCTCAAATCCATCCCACCCAAATGCAAATCCACATGTCCGTCGAGAAACGCTAGTGACATTGCCGAACATTCAATGTGCCAGCCAGGAAAACCAATTCCCCAAGGCGAGGGCCAAACCATTTGAGTTCTGCCTCCAGCACTTTTCCACAGTGCCCAATCCGCGTGGAATTTCTTGGCACCTTCATCTTGATACTCAAAGCGATGACCAGGTTTTAATTGATCAAGGCGATTGCCACTTATTTCACCATAGGTCAAGAAAGTTTGGGAATCGAAGTAAACGGTCCCATCCGAGCCTTGATAAGCCTTTCCCTTTACTATGAGCTGTTCGATGAGGTCTTGCATCAAATTAATGCTTTCACTGGCGCGCGGATAATTGTTGGCGACGCTGATATTGAGCGAGCGTAAATCCTGGTGATAGCCCTGTTCATATTCCCTAGCTATCGCAAATGGATCCCGGTTTTCACTTTCTGCTTGAGCCAAAACTTTGTCTTCACTAGATTCCTGAATTAAGTCATCGCCAACATCTTCGCTCATATGTCCGACATCGGTAATGTTTTGAACTAAATTGGTTTTAACCCCTCGCACATGGAGAATGCGAATTACCAAATCGCTTAAGAGAAACGTTCTCAAATTTCCAACATGGGCATTTCTATATACGGTGGGACCACAACAATAGATTCGGACTTCTTTCTCATTGGAAGCGGATATGAACACTTTCTTACGAAGTCGGGTGTCATACAACTGTAATGAGGTTTTCATTTCATCGTCCGGTATCGATAATTGTGATGAACCCGAAATTTCAACCTTTGATAGAGGGCGATTGCTGCGGCATTATCGGTGCTCACCTGTAGCGCTAATTTCTTAACATTTACTTGTTGAACAAGTGCACTCACTAAGGCTGCACCAACGCCTTGACCCCGATATTCTGGAAGGACGAACAATCTGGTTATAACCGCCCAATCTTCATATTGAGAAATTCGGCCAACGGCTACGACAACACCATCCTTGGAAAGCCCCACATAGGTGGAGGGATAGCGAGCCATAATTTCTGAGCTGAGATTGACTCCCTGAACTTGAGCCCACTCATCCACTGGGCTCTCCCACGTGTGGAGGGCAAAATCGGCGGACTCAATTATCGGAATATCTTCAGTGTCTGCAACCATGACATGAGATTCAATAGTTATCTGCCAACCTAAATCTTCAAGGTAGGTGTCCAAATCTTGGAAGTGGGGCAGGCTTATGTGAATTACCGGTGGTAATCCACGGTCTTTGTAATACTGCAGCGCCAACTCGATGGCTTCGTCCAAGTCCACATCAGTTAAACCATAGGGTGGAAGACCAAGCGGTCTAATGGAATTGGCTCGATTAGTAACGCCGCCGTTGCTGCGAAAACGCCAGCCGGCCTGGTCGGTAATTTCGCCAGCGGGCCAAGTTTTCTCTATGGCGCGCTCGAGCTCTTGGACTCGTGAGGAAAAAGGCGCGCCGGTTCCGGCCTTGGGAATGACCTGAGGCACCAAGCGCCAAGCCCAAATATCATTGGAATTGAATTCGATGAGGGCCCCGCTACGACGACGGATTGCCGATGGCGTCTCCAGAATCCCCAAGATGTCCCGGTAGCCCCCAGATGGCTCTCGCAGGCGCATACTCACCCGGGAACCGACATGGCTGAGGTCGGGTGTGGCTTTATTCCCTTGTGGGCTGGCACTCGTTCCTTCTTCACTTTCTGAAAGTGACATGTTTTCCTCCATGACCTGGCTCTATTCTGTACCCTTGCGACATACGGGAACCACTCGAAAGGAACATCGTGACCTACATAATTGCCCAACCTTGCGTTGATGTTAAGGACAAATCCTGCATTGAGGAATGTCCAGTTGATTGCATTTATGAAGGAAGTCGGATGTTGTACATCCAACCAGATGAGTGTGTTGATTGCGGAGCCTGCGAGCCAGTGTGTCCTGTTGAAGCTATTTATTATGAGGACGATGTCCCTTCGGCGTGGAAGGAATACACCGCGGTCAATAGTGAATTCTTCGTTGAAATTGGCTCACCTGGTGGTGCCAGCAAAGTTGGCAGCACGGGTAATGATCACGCTGTGATCACGGCACTTCCGCCTCAAACAAGCGAGTAACCAATCAAGCTTCCAGACTTTCCGTGGGATACCTTGGCACCAATCGGGGATATCGCGCGGAGCCATCCTGGCGGGATTATTGATCTTTCGCAGGGCACCCCGATTGATGCGACCCCTGACTTTATTCAAAAAGTCTTTGCTGAAGCTGCCAACTCGCCCGGATATCCGCTAACCGCAGGAACAGTTCAACTGCGCCAGGCCCTGAAAGAGTGGGCAGTTGCTAACTTAGGAGCTAGTGGGGATTTTGATGTCCTGCCCACTATTGGATCCAAAGAGTTAGTTGCCTGGTTGCCAACTTTCCTTCAGGCCCGCACTGTTCTCATCCCTGAAATCGCTTACCCCACTTATCTGGTGGGATCAATCATCGCCGGTGCCGAAGCAACGCCGGTGGCAATAGATGCTACTGATTGGCCGAAGGCAGATCTGGCTTGGATAAATTCGCCATCCAACCCGACCGGCCGAGTTCATACCGAGGCCGAATTAAGTAAAGTATTGGAATATTCCCAAAAAAATAATGTTGTCATCGCAAGTGACGAATGTTATTTAAGTTTTCCTGACACGGTCCAAGGTACTTCCATTCTTCAAGTTGCCAACGGGTCTAATAGAAATATTTTGGCGGTTCATTCGCTCTCGAAACGATCCAATTTGGCTGGATACCGCGCTGCATTTCTCGTGGGCGATTCGCAACTTATTTCGCAAATTCGAGAATTTCGAAAACACGCAGGAATGTTAGTTCCCCTTCCGGTGCAAAAAGCGATGGTCGCTGCGTTATCCGATGAAGTTCATGTAGCCGAGCAAGCGCACCGTTATCGAACAAGGCGGAGAGCGATTCAACCAGCGCTAGAGGCAGTTGGCTTCACCGTTGAATACAGCGGAGCTGGACTTTATATATGGTGCACCAGAAATGAACCAGATTGGGATTCCGTAAGATTTCTTGCTCAACTAGGAATATTGGCTACCCCAGGGCACTTCTACGGAGATGCCGGTTCGTCTTATATCCGAGTGGCGTTAACCGCTACCGACTCGGCAATAGCGGACGCGGCCCGACGGCTTCTTGCCTCGACGAAATAATTCAATGAGTTATTCGGCGATTTTGTTAGTGGGTGGTTTTGGCACCCGTCTATCGCCGTTGACGAAGAGCACACCAAAACCGATGTTGCGAGTTGCCGGCGTACCTTTTATCGAGCATCAGATCACTAAGGCTCGCGAAGCAGATATTTCGGAAATTATTTTGGCAACTTCTTTCATGGCCGAAATTTTTGAACCTTATTTTGGCGATGGTTCAGATCACGGCATATCAATCAAGTACGCCGTGGAAGAAACCGCGCTGGGAACTGGCGGGGCAATTAGTAATGCGGGCCAAATGCTTTCTGGAAGTGGTCCAGTGATTATTTTCAATGGGGATGTACTAAGTGGTCATGATTTAAGAAGCCAGATGAGATCGCATGAAACGCAAGGCGCGGATGTGACTTTGTATTTAACTCAAGTGGAAGACGCCAGACCTTATGGCGCCGTGGAATTAGATGCACAAAATAATGTTCTGGCTTTTAGGGAGAAGATGGAGAATCCGCCAACCAACACGATTAATGCTGGTTGCTATATTTTTTCCAGAAAGATAATAAATGAGATCCCCAAAGGTCAGGTTATAAGTGTGGAGCGGGAAACCTTTCCAAAACTTCTGGCTCAAGGGGCAAAAGTTAAGGGCTTTGTCGATAATTCCTATTGGCTCGATATCGGAACTCCTCAGGCGCTGTTACAGGCTTCGCACGACCTTGTTACTGGCGAATTACATTCAGGCGCAACGCCGCCGCACAATGGCGATTGCCTGCTATTGAATGGAGTTGTGGTCGAAGTCGGTACCACCATTTCACTTGGAACTGTCCTTGGTGAAAAATCCACTGTTGGTAAAGGCACCCTTTTAGAAAATTGTCTAGTGGGTCGCAATGTCAAAATTGGTTCAGGATCAGTACTGCGAAACTGTTTTGTGGCCGATGGTTATGAAATTCCTGCCAATACTTTGGCTGATTTCAACTTTTTTGGCTATTAAATCCACCTTTTTTGGAATATTCAATTTCACTGGACTTGACTAAAAGGGATTACAAGCGTGTAATTCACCCAGGCATAGTTACCTCACCAAGGTAGCCCATAGGTCCCCAAGGAGAATTCACAGATGTCAGAAATTCGCCCCATAGGAATATCCACCAGCCACCCTGGCGCAGGGGATATGGAGCCATCTTGGCAAGAGCACGCGCTCTGCGCTCAAACCGACCCCGAAGCTTTTTTCCCAGAAAAAGGTGGATCCACTCGTGAGGCCAAGCGAGTCTGCCTCTCCTGTGACGTCCGATCTGAATGCCTAGATTATGCGCTGGCACATGATGAGCGATTTGGAATTTGGGGTGGACTTTCCGAAAGGGAGCGTCGCCGGTTAAAGCGCCGTTCGGCGTAATAGACCGCGGTAACGGTTTTACATTTTAACTTTTCTACTAAACTAATGCCTGCATGCTTCATAATTTATTTAACCGCTGCCACTCTTTCTTGCCGCCGAAAAGTTTGGCCATACGTCTGGATGGTGAATCCCGATGACCGATAATTTTTTTGTGACGGCCATCCTGGTTTCACATGACGGAGCTCTCTGGATTCCAGAAGTTATTGCGGCCTTAACAAATCAAACTAGACCGGTAAATGCCATTGTGGCGGTTGATACTGGATCTACTGATCCTTCCGTTATTTTCTTAAAGAATTCCGGTATTCAAGTCCTGGAGCTTTCTCGCGACGTTGGATTTGGAAGCGCGATAGATCATGCGCTCGCTCAACTTAAACCGCTGACTGGTCCGGGTTCCGACTCCGTCGAAGAATGGTTGTGGTTTATTCATGATGATTGTGCGCCATCACCCGACGCCTTAGAAATGCTATTGAAAGCAGTCACAGATCGTCCAAATGTTGCGATCGCAGGTCCCAAAATTAGGGGTTGGTACGACCGTAATCACCTTCTTGAAGTGGGAATATCCATTGCCGGAAATGGCACTCGTTGGACTGGGCTTGAGCGCCGGGAGCAAGATCAAGGGCAGCAAGATGGCGCCAACAATGAGGTGATGGCCGTGAGTACGGCGGCGATGTTGGCAAAAAGGTCGGTCTTTGAAGATGTAGGTGGATTTGATCCAAATCTTGAACTCTTCCGAGACGACGTTGATTTAGGGTGGCGAACTCATGTTGCCGGACACTCGGTAATTTGTGTGACTGATGCAATTGCTTATCATGCTGAAGCTGCGGCATCGGAGCGAAGAACCGTCGATGTCTCGGAAGCTTTCTTACATAGACCGCTTCTGCTCGATCGTCGAAATGCCGCTTACGTGTTGCTGGTTAATTCGTCTTGGTGGAAATTACCTTGGGTCGCAGTCCAACTGATTTTGGCTTCCGGCTTTCGGGCGCTTATTAACCTGCTGGCGAAGCTACCTGGATATGCTGCCGATGAACTTGCCGCCGTTGTGCTTTTGCTCATTAAACCAGCGGATTTGATTCAGGGTAGAAAAGAGCGACACAGTCGTCGCATGCTCTCCCCAAGAATTATCAATCGATTTATGCCCTCACGAATTGAGCAATTTCGCGTAACTTTTGAACGGGTCGGAAATGTGCTTTTTCGTGGATTCCGTCCAGAGGTAGAAATTGAAAAGAAACTTATCTCGCCAAGTTATTCAGATATCGGGATAATCGATGAAACTTTTGATGACCCAGAATTAATGGTCTCTCATTCCACTTCTTGGTTCACCAAAGTGCGTCATCGCCCTTTTGCACTAGCGCTGATTTCGCTCTTTATCATCACTGCGATTGCATCTCGATCTCGATACGGAAATATATCTGGGGGTGCCTTGCCCTTATCTCCTTCAGGGGCGATGGAGGCGATAAGAAGTTACTTGGATTCTTGGCATCAAGTGGGAATGGGTTCGGGAGTTGCTTCGCCACCTTGGCTGGCGATCATGGGTGGAATCTCCTTCTTGGCATTTGGGAATCTAGCTTTTTTTATTTCCTCTCTCTTCTGGTTGCTTCCTCCGTTGCTATTCGTAATTATGTTTCGGGCGTTGAGCAAATTTGACATTAAAACTGGCATAGCCGTATTTGGCGCACTGATTTATGCAATGTCTCCCGTGATCTGGGCCAGCATTAATCAAGGGCGATTGGGAACCATAGCAATTGCTCTGCTAGCGCCGACTTTGCTTTCCCATTTTCCGCTAGATATTGGTTTAGAAGGATATTCGTGGCGCAAGACCTACAGATTCGGATTACTTGCCGGTCTGATGGCGGCTTTTTCGCCAATTTTCCTACTTCTCTGGACCCTCTTTCATCTCATCTCTTTTATTCGCTTGAGAAGATTTTCAGCAAAAGAATTTTTAAATTCGGCGACGGCAAAGCGAAGAATTACCTTATTGCTTGCACCATGGCTGATGAACTTCCCATGGTCCGTTGCTCTACTGCGTCACCCATCTCATTTATTGATTGAACCTGGGATCCCAACGATGTCGGGTTCAAGGTGGTCCATTCTTTTGCTTAATCCCGGAGGGGCTTCCTCTTTTCCCATTTGGCTAATTGGGCCATCCATTATTTTCCTTCTTATTACAATGCTTCGAAAGGAAAATCAGAATTGGGGATTGGTCGGGATGGCGATTCTGGCTGTGGCAATCATCTTCTCGTCACTTCACGTCAACGGCAATGGATCCTCTTCAAATGTTTGGGTTGGCACTTGTCTAATTTTTTCTCAGCTCTGCGGGATCATCCCCGTTATTAGAGGTGCCGATGGATTAATACCAAACTTGCGGAATTCCCAATTTGGGTTCGGACATATCACCGCCGCTTTCACTGCAATTGTCTGTATCTTTTCGTTAGTGGCTTCGACGGCATGGGCAGTAACCGCGGGCGCGAATTCCCTCACCAGAAGCGGTCAACCAGAAGTGATCCCGGCTTTCTTAACTTCGTTAACGCAAATTCCGGCACGACCCAAAACTCTGGTGATAGCTAAAGCGGCCAATCAAATCCAATATTTCATATCACGTGGATTGGATTTGGAATTAGGCGACCCTGATGTCACTTCACCGTCATCGCCGCAATTGGAGAAAGCGATTGCTGATCTGCTTACGGGTTCTGGCGTAACCAGTAGCAAACTAATCGGTGAAAATGGGATTCAATATCTTTTCTTCAAGGATCCAGTCGAGCCTTCCATCGTTCGAATGATCGATGGCCAAGGTGGTTTCATACGTTCTTCTGCTACGAAAAGTGGGATTATTTGGAAAGTCGTTGGTGCGCATCCAAGAGTTTTCTACACAAATATTCGCGGCAGAAGCGCGAATCTATCTTCCAGCGAAATCGGCGCAGTCGATAGCATTTCAGCGCCTGGAGTAGTAACTATTGCTGAAAAATATGATCGAAAATGGCGACTAATTTCCAATGGGAAATTGATCCCGCTGCAAGAATCTCCTGGCGGATTGCCGACTTTTACTTTGTCCCAGTCTGGAACCATAATTTTGTCCCATGACGGAACCCTCCGCAGAGGATTACTATCATTGCAATTGATAATAATCCTGACTCTTGGGGTTCTGGCTTTGCCTTCAGGCAGGCGTCGACGCGAAGTTCCAATCGAGGAACTCGTATGAAGAATGTGAAAGTTCTTTCTGGGATTGCATTGGTGGCTGCGGCCGTGGCTCTTACTTATTTGCTTCCACAGGTAACAAGTCGAGTGCATCTAAAGCAGTCATTTCCACCGGCTGTCTGTTCGGGTATTCCGGGTGATGGCGTGACAACCGCATATTTGTCGAGCAGCAAAATCGGAGTGCGCCCAATTCTAGGCAAGTCGGTGAAATTTGCTGCATCCGGTTCCAGGAATGTGGTCATGTCCAAGAACTCTCTCTTAGTAGATGGCGGCTTTGCAACTTCAGTACTGACAACCTCCCAGCCCGGAAGATGGCTAGGTAGCACTATTTGTAGCGCCAGCTCTGGTGATCAATGGTTCGTTGGTGGCTCTGGTGAGATCACCAGTAAAGCGCGACTTAATTTGGTGAATTCAGGGCTCAGCGATTCAACAGTCGGAATTACCGTTTTCACCGCCCACCAGAGTGCGGTTACCAGTACCGTAGTTGTCAGCTCAAATTCCTCTCGCCAAATGTCTTTAGATTCGTTAGCGCCTGGAGAAAGTTCACTGGTAGTGCATGTGCTCGCCCAGTCTGGTCGAATGTCGGCATTTTTGTTCGATCAGAGAACTAAAGGGTTGAGCTCATTGGGAATGGATTACGTTAATCCCGTTAATGAACCAACTTCGACGGTGACTATTCCTATGGTTCTCAGTTCACCTGGGAAGGGGCAACGAATTTCACATTTCTTGCGTCTCCTTGCCCCTGGAAATCTGGATGCCAATGCCAAAGTAACCATAATTTCAAGTGACGGAAGTTATACGCCGATCGGATTTGATGATCTAGTTATCCATCACGGAAAAGTGATTGATTTGCCGTTGACGTCAATATCTGAGGTAGATCCATTTTCTATTGTTGTCGCCTCCGATCAACCGATTGTGGCTGGAGTGCGAAGTCAAATATCAGGAAGTGGCACTGTCGACTTCGCGTGGTCTACTCCTGCGCCGATACTCACCAACAACACTTTCAATCTTGGTGGTTATTCGCCGCAATTGGTTTTCACTGGATCAAATTTCAAAGTAAAAATTGCTTGGATTTCCACTTCAGGAAGTACTGGCAATGAAACAGTGTCGGGAGACCAAATTGGCTTTTGGCAACCTAAGAATCCACTTTTTCAGATTTCGATATCCCCTAAATCGGAAGGTGTTCGTGGCGGGATGATTTTTCTTAATACCAAATCAGGTTCGTTTGGCTTAAGTTATCTACCCATGCTCAGCGGTTCCACGGTCCAAGCCGCGTTACTCCCTGTTAAAGACGCCCACGTGATCTCACGTGGGTAAATCCACGCTTTTTGTTGGCCCAGGCACTAACCTCTCAATATGAGGAGTTCACATCCAAGGTCAGGGCGGGCTTGTTCTCGCGCTGGATGTCGCCAAATTGCGACTAATACCTTGACCTACATTTACTCCGATTCAACTGCGGTTCTAGGACCTTTAGCCACCTTTGCCGAACCTCACGCCTACGATCTATGTACTGAACATAGCGCCCGAATGACAGTGCCAAAGGGTTGGACCGTTATTCGCCAAGATCTCACTGAAGCTGCATCAGGGCCGAGTGAAGATGATCTAATGGCAATTGCAGACGCTGTTCGCGAGGTTGGTGCGACCCCAGCTCCTGCCGTAACAGAAAATCAAGGGACTCAAGAAATTGGGCGCAGAGGGCATTTACGAGCCTTGCCTTCCCATTAATAAGTGTAGAAACCCACCAATTCACGATAGATTGTTGAGATGTTTACCGATGAATCCCTCAGTCAATTCATCAAGGCTTATGACATTCGAGGTCTTGTAGATTCACAATTAACCCCCGATTTTGCCTTTGCGCTTGGAAGTGCTTTTGCTCGTTTTCTTGAAGATGAACGCGAGCCTTCGACTGTAGTCATTGGCGAAGATATGCGACCATCTTCACCATTGTTAGCCACTGCCTTTGCCGATGGAGTAACCACCCAGGGAATGGATGTCATCCGGATTGGATTAGCCTCCACGGACATGCTCTATTTTGCTTCTGGAAAATTGAATTTGCCCGGAGTCATGTTTACCGCCAGTCATAATCCTGCCGCTTACAATGGGATGAAATTGTGCAAAAGCGGAGCCAAACCGATTGGAATGGATTCTGGGTTAGCCCGAATCAAATCCTTGCTTATTGATGGCGTGCCGATTTCAAATCGACCTATCGGTAAAAAGAGCGATAAAGATATGTTGGATGAATATGTAGATTTCTTGCTCTCCATATTCCCGAATCAAGATGGAAGTACTTTACGAAAACTCACAATTGTCATCGATGCCGGAAACGGGATGGCTGGGCACACTGCTCCGGCGGTAATGAAACGACTCAATGTTGATGTGACGGAAATGTATTTTGAATTAGATGGAACCTTCCCTAATCATGAAGCAAATCCAATAGAGCCCAAGAACCTTGTGGATCTGCAGAAGCAGGTCAAGAAATCAAAAGCTGATATTGGCTTGGCCTTCGATGGAGATGCCGACCGCTGCTTCTTGATTGATGAAAAAGGTGATCTGGTCAATCCTTCAGCACTGACTTGTCTCATAGCGGCACGAGAATTAAAACGTAAGCCCGGGTCGACGATTATTTACAACCTCATTTCATCAAAATCCGTGGCCGAAGTTGTCGCCGAAAATGGCGGAACTTCGATTCGATCCCGAGTGGGTCACTCATTTATCAAGAAACTCATGGCCGAAAGCGGCGCCATTTTCGGAGGCGAGCATTCGGGTCATTTCTACTTTTCAGATTTTTGGCGAGCGGATTCGGGAATGTTGGCTGCGCTCTATGCACTTACCGAACTTGCCGAAGGCGATCGTCCGCTCTCAGCACTTTTGGCCCCATATAACCGCTATGTTGCCAGCGGGGAATTGAACACCCAAGTATCAGATATCAAGGCGGCTCTAACGGATATTGAAGTGCGCTACCGCCCATCCTACGATTTTGACGAGTTAGATGGTTTTACGGTATCCGCCGAAGATTGGTGGTTTAACGTTCGCCCCTCAAATACCGAACCTTTGCTCCGGCTTAATGTTGAAGCGAAAACCGCTGCCTTAATGAAAAAGGTTCGAGATGAGGTTCTTGCGGTAATCTGCGCACATTAATGGATGTTCAGATCTAGAGTGAAATAACCAAGGAGACGCTTGTGTCTGTTGAAACTGCCCTAAATTTTGATGTTGCCAACCTTGACTTGGCCGCTGCCGGAAAAAAGCGAATTGAATGGGCGCAGCGAAATATGCCTGTGCTGGCTCAGATCCGCTCTCGCTTTGAAAAAGAGCAACCATTTGCCGGAATTCGAATAGCCGCTTGCATGCACGTGACCACCGAAACCGCCACCTTGATGCTTGCGCTAAAGGCCGGCGGCGCAGAACTGGCGCTCTGTGCTTCCAATCCATTATCGACTCAGGACGATACGGCCGCCGCTCTAGTCGAAGAATTCGGTCTGAGCATTTTTGCACGCAACGCTGTAGATCGTGATGGCTACTATCGCCACATCAATGCCGCGTTAGATATTAAGCCACACTTGGTTTTTGATGATGGTTGCGACCTTGTAAATACTTTACATACAACTCGTACTGAACTCATTGACGGAATTATTGGTGGCTGCGAGGAGACAACTACTGGCGTCATTCGACTGAGCCAAATGACAAAAGATGGGGCCTTGAAATTCCCAATGATTGCTGTTAACGATACTGACACAAAACATATGTTCGATAACCGTTTTGGTACTGGACAATCAACACTGGACGCTATTTTCCGAGCAACCAATTCATTGATTGCTGGCAAAGTTTTTGTAGTAGCTGGATTCGGTTACTGCGGGAAAGGTGTTGCCGAGCGAGCAAAAGGCTTAGGTGCAGATGTTGTTGTCACGGAAATTGATCCAACCAAAGCACTTGATGCCATGATGCAGGGCTACCGAGTCATGCCCATGCTAGAAGCGGCGAAAATTGGCGATTTCTTTGTCACCGTTACTGGTAACCGCGATGTACTTCGTGAAGAGCATTTCAATGTTCTCAAAGACGGAGCGATCCTTGCCAACGCCGGCCACTTTGATATCGAAATCGATGTTGCTTGGTTAGAACAAAACTCTGCGGAAAAGCGCTCAAAAATTCGCCATCAAACGGATGAATATCAACTCAGCGACGGTCGTCGAATCCTTTTGCTTGCCGAAGGCCGACTGGTAAATCTTGGCGCCGCCGAAGGACATCCTGCCGCTGTAATGGATATGTCATTTTCTGACCAAGCGCTTACTGCAGAATGGTTATTGAAAATGGCCGCTGAACTCAGTGCCGGCTTACACAATGTGCCAACCCATATTGATAAAGAAGTTGCTCGCCTGAAGCTGGAAAGCATGGGCGGTTCGATTGATAAGTTAACCGCCGCACAAGATCTATACCTTAACTCGTGGGAGCAAGGTAGCTAATGACTCTGATCATGGTCGTTGACGACGACCAGGATTTGGCAGAGATGTTGGGTATTGTGCTTAACAGTTCTGGTTTTGAAGTTGACTTGATCAACCGGGGCGACGAAGTCATGGATTTATTTCGAGCTCAGACCCCGGACTTGGTGTTGCTGGATGTAATGCTGCCAGGCATGACTGGGATCGAAGTGTGCCGTGAGATTCGAAAAGAATCCATGGTTCCGATCGTCATGCTGACTGCAAAGGGGGATACCCACGATGTCGTCTTGGGACTGGAAGCAGGGGCCGATGACTACATGATTAAACCTTTTAATAACTCAGAACTTGTGGCCCGAATAAAAACTAGGCTTCGTAGAGTCATTTCCGAAAACGCAGGCGGGCTCAAAATTGGCGATATTGCTATTGATCAATTGGCTCACTCGATTACTCGAGATGGACGGGTCATACCATTAACTCGTTTGGAATTTGATTTGCTAGTTGCACTAGCTAAGGAGCCAGGGCGTGTCTTTACTCGTGAAGCCCTGCTTGGCGAAGTGTGGGGCTATCGACACGCGACAGATACCAGGTTGGTCAATGTTCATATTCAGAGATTGCGTTCGAAAGTTGAACAAGATCCAGAAAATCCTGAACTGATCGTGACTGTTCGAGGAGTTGGCTATAAGGCAGGTGCGCCAGGCTCCAAAGAAATTGGAAACTAGAAATTGTGACTAGGGCGCCGCGCCCTTGGCGAAGTTCTTTAGTTTGGCGAGTCACGGGTAACAGCGTCTTACTTTCCTTGGGAATTATCTGGTTGGTGGGTTCGGCTCTATTTAGCCAAATATCGACCGGAATATTTAGTGAGAAGTTAGATAATGCGCTCTCGGATAGCGCATCTTCTCTTCGTTCCATCGAAGTACAGCTAGCAGTTGCGCAATTCCAAAATGATGCTGCCGTAAAGAAGATGGTGGATCAAATTATCTTTGTCGCTTCTATCGGTGGAAAAACTGCCGGAAGAGAAGTTGCTCTTCTGCATTTTCCAACCGTGAAGCCGGTCAAGAACTCCTTCGAACGAACATCCAATCTTTTATCTTCGAAATCAGTTCCAAATGACCTTAGATCCAGGGTTCGAACTCACACTGGAGTTCAGTGGTCTAAGACCCAAATACGATATTTAGGTGGCAAAGTAGTTAATGCCATTGCAGTTGGGTCCATGGTGGAAATTCCACGATCTGGAAATTACGAAATCTATTTTCTTTATGATTTAGTTTCGCAACAAAACACGCTAAATCTTATTCGGACTGCGCTCTGGTTTACCGGCATAGCGTTGATCTTCTTAATTGGTCTGGTTACTTGGTTGGTTATTCGCCAGGTGGTAATTCCCGTGCGGGAAGCGGCCGAAATTGCAGAGCAGTTATCTTCGGGAGATTTAGGTCGAAGAATGGAAGTGCATGGTGAAAACGAAATTGCCCGATTGGCAACGTCGTTCAACGAGATGGCTCTTTCGATGCAACAGCAAATTTCCAGATTGGAAAACTTATCCAGATTGCAGCAGCGCTTCGTTTCCGACGTTTCCCATGAGCTGCGTACCCCACTAACTACTATCAGAATGGCATCCGAAGTTATTTTTACTTCGAAGGAAACTTTTTCTCATAAGGTAGCGCGAAGTGCGGAGTTGTTGATTGCCCAAATAGATCGATTTGAGCGGCTGCTAGGGGATCTCTTGGAAGTCAGTAGATTCGATGCAGAAGCTGCAGTAATGCAGGTAGAACCGATGGATATTGTTGGAGTTTTGGTGCGTACTGTGGATTATCTACATCCAAGTAAAGATCTGATCATAAATATTCATGCTCCAAGCGAACCGATTTATGTAGATGCGGATTCCCGCCGCGTGGAGCGGATCTTTCGGAATCTGATCACCAATGCAATTGATCATTGCGAAGAAAGAAATATTGATATCACTGTTGTTGAATCTGACGATGCAGTTGCGGTAGGCGTTCGCGATTATGGAGTTGGTTTTCAGGAGAAAGATGCCTCTCGACTCTTCGATCGCTTTTGGCGTGCAGACCCAGCTCGTGCCCGAATTCGAGGTGGTACCGGTTTGGGTCTTTCAATCGCGCTAGAAGATGCAAAATTGCATCATGGAACTCTGGAAGCGTGGGGGCGACTTCGTCGCGGAGCCCACTTTGTCTTGACCCTACCAAAAGTTGCGGGAATGGAATTAATTTCTCATCCGATTAATTTGATTCCAGAAAACGAACTTTCCACAATTACTGGCATTGTGGACGACGAGGAGTTATGAACTAAGTAGCGTTGCGAAGATGTTCGGCGCAATTGCCTCGCTTTCAAATTTAATTTACCCGCCCCAGTGTTTGGGATGTCGGGCAGCAGGCTCTTTCCTCTGTGGGAGGTGTAGCTGTCTCTGGTCTGGGCGACCGATTTATTCTCAGCTTTCTGGCGTTCGGATGTTAACCACAACAAAATACAGCGGGCAGGTTGCACCCATAGTTTTAGCTGCGAAGGAACAAGGATCTTTGGCGGCGAGACAAATACTGGCAGACAGTATCGCCCGCTCAATTCAGGCCTTGCTCACAGAGAGCGCTTCAAATCCGTGCCAGGCAGTTTTAGTCAATATTCCCTCGCGGGCAAGCGCTCGCCGTCGACGGGGCGAGAACCATAGTTGGGCATTGTTGGGTGAAGTCCAGAAGAGCCTGCTCCGTGTCGATAGAACCTGCCCATGGGAGATTTCCCTGGCCAGCCCGTTTCGACTACTTCGTCGGGTTCAGGATCAAAGTGGTCTAGACCAGGAGAAGCGTCACCAAAACCTTCACATGGCACTTACAGTTCCAGCGGAGCATTTCCCCATCTTGTTCTCGAATAATGTGGTGATTGTGGATGATGTGGTGACCTCCGGGTCCACCTGTCGGGAAGCCATTCGTGCCTTACGGGAACGGGGAATTGCGCCTCTGGGGGTAGTGGCGGCCTGTGCCAGCCCTATCTATTTCCCAGTTCGATAGTGGTAGGTGGTTCCCAATACGATAGTGCCAGGGGAATTTCTCAGTAGTAGGTCCCATAAAGACCCTGGCTCGGCATCCAAAAGCGATGCAGGGTTTTATCAGAATGGAAGAGGATTAGTGGTTGCGTTCATAGAAAAAATGTTGCGTGCTGGTGAAGGTCGAGCAATTCGGAAATTGGAAGCTATCGCTGCGGCGGTAAATGCTCAAGAACCGAAAATTTCGGCGCTCAGTGATGTCGAACTCCGTGGGATGACCGATCAACTCCGATCGCGGTTATCCGCAGGTGAAACCTTAGATGACATCTTGCCCGAAGCATTTGCTTGTGTTCGCGAGGCAGCAATCCGAACCCTTGGACAACGTCATTACGACGTCCAGATTATGGGTGGTGCGGCGTTACACCAAGGCAATATCGCCGAAATGCGAACTGGTGAAGGAAAGACTTTGGTTGCCACCCTTCCTTCTTACCTCAATGCGTTGACTGGTAAAGGTGTGCACGTAGTCACAGTTAATGATTATCTAGCCGAGCGCGATAGCGAATGGATGGGTCGTATCCATCGTTTCCTTGGTTTAAAAGTTGGCGTAATCCTTTCCAATATGGAGCCACAACAACGTCGTGAGGCTTATGCCGCCGACATCACTTATGGAACCAACAATGAATTTGGCTTTGACTATCTTCGCGACAACATGGCGTGGAGCTTAGAAGATTGTGTTCAGCGCGAATATAACTTTGCTGTGGTTGATGAAGTGGACTCCATTCTGGTGGACGAAGCCAGAACTCCACTGATTATTAGCGGCCCTGCTGACAAAGCCACTAAGTGGTACGTCGAATTTGCCACCATTGCAACGAAGTTGGAACGCGATCTGCATTATGAAGTAGATGAAAAGAAGAAGACCGTTGGCGTTCTAGAAGAGGGCGTCACAAAGGTTGAACAACTCTTAGGTATCGACAATCTTTACGAAGCGGTAAATACTCCAATGATTGGGTATTTGAATAACGCGGTTCGAGCAAAAGAACTCTTTAAGCGTGATAAAGATTATGTAGTTATGAGCGGTGAACTCCTGATCGTTGATGAGCATACGGGACGTATTCTGGCCGGGCGCCGATACAACGAAGGGCTACACCAAGCACTTGAGGCAAAAGAACGCGTTGAAATCAAGGATGAAAACCAGACCTTGGCAACCATTACGCTTCAGAATTATTTCCGTCTCTATAGCAAATTATCGGGAATGACCGGTACTGCTCAGACTGAGGCATCTGAATTCATGCAGATTTATAAATTGGGCGTGATTCCGATTCCTACCAACAAGCCAATGTTGCGTGATGACAAATCAGATTTGATTTATAAGACTGAAGCGGCAAAATTCACCGCTTGTGCGGAGGACATTTCCACTCGCCACAAGACTGGTCAGCCAGTTCTTGTTGGAACAGTCAGTGTGGAAAAATCCGAAGAACTTTCCCATCTGCTAAAGATTCGCGGAATTCCACATGAAGTTTTGAATGCGAAACAACATGAACGCGAAGCGGCCATTGTTGCTAGAGCTGGAACCGTTGGCGCAGTCACCGTTGCCACAAATATGGCTGGCCGTGGTACTGACATCATGCTGGGTGGTAACCCAGAATTTATGGCAGATTTTGAATTACAACGCCGTGGCTTAAATCCAGTGGAAACACCAGAAGAGTACGAAGCATCGTGGCCAGCGGAGTTGGCTAAGCAAAAGGCGGCAGTAACCAAAGAACACGAAGTGGTTATTAGTGCTGGTGGTCTTTATGTATTAGGAACTGAACGCCACGAGTCTCGACGTATTGATAATCAGTTGCGTGGTCGCTCTGGTCGCCAAGGTGATCCTGGTGAATCTCGTTTCTATCTCTCCCTTCAAGATGACTTGATGCGACGATTCAATTCTGGTTTAGTAGAAAGATTCTTAGGGGCTGCGGGCATTCCAGACGATGCACCTATTGAATCCAAAATCGTTTCAAACGCCATTCGTTCAGCACAAACTCAAGTGGAAGCCCTCAACTTCGACATGCGAAAAAATGTTCTGAAGTATGACGATGTTATGAATCGTCAACGAGAAGTGGTTTATGAGGAACGACGTGAAGTTCTCGAAGGTGCTGACATAAAGGAGCAGGTTCAGACTTTCATGACTGAAACTTTGACCGCTTATGTAGCCGCCGCTACGGCAGATGGATATCCCGAAGAATGGGATCTCGATACCTTGTTTACGGCGTTGCGGGCACTATTTCCCATTTCATTCACACCAGAGGACTTGCTCGCCGAAGTTGGCGGGGCTGCCGGATTAGACCAAGATTTCCTTACCCACAAGATTTTAGTAGATGCCCAAGCTGCTTATACAAAGCGTGAAGAAACTCTGGGAGTTGAAGTAACCAGAGAATTAGAGCGGAAAATTCTGCTCTCCGTACTAGATCGTAAATGGCGAGAACACCTTTATGAGATGGATTATTTACAAGAGGGAATTGGTCTGCGAGCCATGGCTCAACGAGATCCTTTGGTGGAATATCAAAGAGAAGGCTTTGATCTCTTCGCTGCGATGATGGATTCCATCAAGGAAGAAATTGTTGGCTATCTCTTCAATGTAGAAGTCCAAGTTACCTCAGATACTCACGAAGTCGAAGCAAAGGGATTGGTTGCCGATCAGCCAGCTCCTCAACAACTTCGCTATTCAGCAAGTGATATCGATGGAGCAGTTCGAAATGCCGGCGAGGTTAGCCGAAATGCGCCTTGTCCTTGCGGTTCCGGAAAGAAGTACAAGCGCTGTCATGGAGTGACTGAAGCTCCACGACATATGGTGTAGTCCCTACGCACCAGATTCGCTAAAGCAGAATCATCTCGGTACATAGCCATCGCTTATCCACGCCTTCAAAGCGCAGGATAAGCGATCGAACCCGATCTGCAATCTTCAGGGTGACGGTTGTTTCACAAACTCCCTCAATAGGTTGCGACATATATATCTTTCGAACCCGTGGTATCTCTTTAAAGGTTCCGGATTTTCGGGCTAATTGCGCATGAACGCTGCGGTGGCACCATCTAGCTAACTGCATCGGGTGACGCCGACCACCCCAAATCTCTACGACTGCGACTACAAAGCGCTCAACCCAGCCTTCTAGCTCTGGTAGTTCACTCAGTGGGCTGGGGCGCGGACTCCATTCCGGATCGACTGATTCACCTGGCAGATTATTTGGGGTTGGTACCAAGAAGAGTTTCCGAGGGATAGCGGGAATCGTTCTCGCTACCTCCTCTTCGGCGTATAGAGCCAACATGGGGTGAGACCACATCGCCGGATCAATGGGAACTTTGGAGCCATTACTTGCGAAATTAAGAGCGCGAGAAATCATGGCTTGACTCTGCCCCCCTTCACCTGACTTTTCTTCATCCGTTCGGATGAAAGTTAAAAATTACTCTGCGTGAGGTTGTGGAAGAAGCGGAAGTCGATTGCATTCCAGTGGTTTAAGAATGTGCCATGCTAAATATCAAATTTCCAACTCCTCGCAACCCGAGAACCTACCTTGCCCTTGGATTGATCGTTCTCTCCTTGGTGGCCGCGATGGCTATATCTGGTGAAGCGCAAAAAACCTCCTTGGTCTGGTCCGCAAGTCGAGATCTCTCGCCCGGTCATGTAATTATTGCTGGGGACCTAGTAACTAAGCAGGTACTACTTCCGGATAATGCTCGTGGATATTTTCTCAAGTCAGTGGTGGTAACCGGCTATACCGTTACTCGAGCCATTTCAACTTCTGAATTAATTCCGACATCTTCGATATCAAAATCCCAAAGTATTTCGATCATGCGCAGCTTGCCGATAAGAGTCTCTCGAAATGATATGCCTATCAATCTTCATGCCGGTCAGGAAGTCGATATTTATTCAATCCCACTTCCCAATAATCCAAACCCTTTTGATCCGCTCTTAGTTGCAAGACGTCTGAACGTTGAATCCATTGACCAAAAGACCATCGATTTGGGTGGTGAAATTGGCGTGGTTCTTTCCGTCTCAGATACCTTGGTTTTGCCAATCATCAATGACATTGAGAATTCCAGAGTATTGGTGGTGCGTCATGCGATCTGAGATCCCACAGCTAGAAGTGATAACTGCAATTTCGGATGCTGAAACTGAAGATTTTGTTTCTCAACTTCTCTTTTCACAGGGTTGGAGCATCATTTTCCGGGCTATAGATGGCGCATCTCTGAAGGCAGCGTTATTTGAACGAGGACCCGAACTTCGCACTGTCATTATTTATCGCAACGATTTGCCAGGAACTGAAGCTGGCGAATTAGAGTCTTTTGCTTCTTCGACTATATCCATGATTTGCATTGACGATATAGAAGTAAACTCACACAAGCTTATGGTGCACATTCGGGGTCAATTGCGAATGCCTCTAGTCCAACAAGGCATGCGCTCCGAATCAGCTGCACCTACGATTGGAAGGAATCCCTTGCCTGCAGTTATTGCGGCCGAAAAGCATCAACCAAAAATTGTTACGGTAACTGGAACAGCCGGCGCACCTGGTCGAAGTCACGTTGCTTACAACTTAGCCAACTATTTGTCATGGCAGCGGAGTGTGCAACTAATTGATGCAGATCTTCGCTCACCTTCATTGGCCTATCTCATGAGCAGTGGGAAGAGCGCTGGAAATAGATGCCAATTACTGACCATGGACCTTGAGCAAAAGCCGATACAACTTCCGAGCCAGGCAAACTCACCGAAGGAAGTATCGGTTATTGATATTGGGGCTCTTCCACCAATAAAAGAGGTCATCACTGATCGGCGTTGGCAAGCCTGTCTCATCAACAATATTTTGGAATCATCTTCCTCACTGGTTTTTGTTACCAGATCTTCTGGTCTGGGGTTGATGCGGTTGCAACAATTTATTGCTGACTTTCCGATCCTTCTTCGAAAAATCCCCATCATCTACGTCCTCAATCAGAGCACAACCACGCGTGAAGATCGCGCCATTGAATCTCGATTCCTTGCGTTAACGGCTGGCGAAGAACGTTTTGTACTTCCTCACGATCACCGTCCGGTAACTGGTCCACGCGCCAAGAGTGGTCCGCTGGATTTCAGCAACAACATGTCTCGCTTGGGAAAGGAGATTGGTAAGATCGCGGCTGTTGTTTCATAAATGAGACGAAAGATTGCAGGATAGGGAGGTCTGTTATGAGCGCCCGCAATGATCAGATTCCGTCCCAGACTGCGTTGAGCCAAGCAGATCGAGATCGATTATCTGAACTCGTTGCTGAATGGCAATTACTGGCGGACCTCTCCTTTGCCGATTTGATTTTGTGGGTACCGAAGCGGCGTGATTACATCACTTGGCCGGAGGGATATGTGGCCATCGCCCACATCAGACCGACTACGGCGGCTACTGTCTTCACTCAAGATGTGATTGGAACAGAATTAACTTGGGGTGAAAATCCAAGAATTGATCGAGCATTGGCCCAAGGTGAAATCGTCCGAGACAGCCAACCAGAACTTGTGGGCGACTTGCTCATCAAAGAAGAGACCGTTCCGGTTCTCTATCAAGAGCGAGTCATTGCCGTTATTTCACGCCACCGCGATGCTGTTCAAATGCGTTCGGCATCTCGCCTGGAGATAAATTATCGCGAAATCGCCCACAATATTTATCGGATGGTTTCCGAAGGTGCTTTTCCGATTCAAAACAGTATTTATCGAGCCGAGTCTGCACCTCGCGTTGGCGATGGACTCATTCGTTTAGATGCCTCCGGAAATATTACCTATGCCAGTCCCAATGCTCGATCTGCATTGAGCCGAGCTGGCTGGGACGCGGAATTGGAAAATCATATTTTTGGGGAAGTGTTGGAGACGTTATCAAAATCTCTTAACCAAGCAACCGATGAGCGTTGGCGAACGGTCATGAATGGAGAGCAACTTCGCCGAGCAGATTTCGATAACGCACTTGGAATCATGGATCTGTTAATCATTCCATTGACCCAAGGTCAGGATCGAATTGGTGCCATTGTCTTAATTCATAATGTCACAGAACTTCGAAGACGAGATCAAGCCTTAGTAACCAAAGATGCAACAATCCGAGAGATTCACCATCGCGTAAAAAATAATCTTCAAACAGTTTCGGCGTTGCTTCGGCTTCAATCTCGACGCGTGGAAGATCCAACTGCCAGCGCTGCTTTAGCCGAGGCCATCCGTCGCGTAGCATCGATCGCGATTGTTCACGAAACCCTTTCCACCAGTTCCACCGAAACCGTTGCCTTTGATGAAATTTATGATCGAATTGTGTACAACGCTATTGAATTAAGTTCGCGCCCCATTACCCTGGCAAAAGCGGGGACTTTTGGGATTTTTTCGGCGCAACAGGCTACCCCGCTAGCCCTGGTGATCACCGAGCTCATTCATAATTCGCTCGAACATGGATTGGCCGAAACCGGGGATACGCTTCGGGCCGAAATCTCCAGAACTGCCGATTCCTGCACCATCTCCATCATTGACAACGGCGGCGGGTTGCCAGAGGATTTTGAATGGGAGCAATCCTCCAACTTGGGGTTACAAATCGTGCTTACCCTGACTGAGAATGAGTTAAAGGGGAGCATTAGCCTTACCCGGGTGGGTGATCAGACTTGGGCAACCTTGAATTTTCCGATTCGTTAACCAGGAAAATCGGTGGGAAGTAAAAACCACCTGGTTTAGAAGCTGTTCTGGCTCTCCATCATGCGAGCGCGATTACGTGCAGCTCGGCGTTTGAGGGCACGTCGCTCATCTTCTGACAAACCACCCCAAACTCCAGCATCTTGGCCGCTTTCCAAGGCCCAGGCAAGGCAGGAATCCTTTACGACACAGCGATTGCAGACCTTTTTAGCCTCTTCAATTTGGGCTAAAGCCGGTCCAGTATTTCCTATCGGGAAGAAGAGTTCAGGATCTTCATCACGGCAGGCCGCTTCGTGTCGCCAGTCCATGGGTCGTTGCTCTCCTCGGTAGGTTGGTAGTAGATTCGCAAAGGTCGTAGACCAATTGCGGACTTTGGCACAAATAAGCACCTCAACTGTGAGATACCTAAGGTCTTATTCTCTCGCGAACTACCTACCTAAACAAGGACATTGGCTGAGAGATTCCTTCAAATATCGGGCAATCAGTAGGGGATAGGTCACATTTAGAGAATTTCCACAGACAATTCGCTTAGGGTGGCCAAATGAAGCGAATTTTCGTGGCGATCCTGCTCCTCTTTACCTGGCTAGCCCTCTCCAACTCCACCGTGGCAGCAGCGATGGGTTCTGGAAATCCCTATCTGGATGCCCAAACTGGTGTGACCTATTCCCTCTACAAGCCGGTCAATACCTCAGGATTGGTACAAACTAAATTTTCCCTGCTGGACTGTGGCGTGGGAATCGAGCAATGGGTTGCTGTCCGCTTTGCTAGCGGGAAGAAGGTAATTGAGGTCATGCAGACTATGGCAGGAGTCCACTGTTCAAACCCCGGTTTGGCGAAGAAATTACCTTCCGTAAAGGTTGGCAATGTAAGCGCCTCCGTTTATGTTTTTTGCGATCCAGCCAAAGCTGTAGCTTTCAAAAAGTGCAGCAGCGCCGACATAAAGACCGTTGGCGGTTACATGACATTTCGTCTCCCTGGCTATTACAAGATGAAAGCCACCGATATTGAAGTATTGGCAACTGGGGGCTTTACTTATTCTCAGTTGTTAGCGGTATCTAGATCGATGACCCCGGCTTCGACCACCGCGTCTAACTAGCAAGTGGCAACACTTCAGGGCGCCAGTAACCTAGGGTTTGCGCCCCTTTTTGATGGAACTGGCATCTTTTCAAGGGGAACTAGCCAGCCAAACCTGAGAAGATACCCGCATGAGCGAGAAAGCCTATTTTGCGACCGGATGCTTCTGGGGCGCTGAACGACGTTTCTGGAAGATGGCGGGAGTCTTGGCGACTTCGGTGGGATATATGGGTGGAGCCAGACCCTCGCCCTCCTACGAGCAAGTGTGCACGGGAGTAACCGGGCATGCTGAAACCGTAGAAGTCGAATTTGATTCTGACATTGTGGGCTATCAAAGGCTCTTGGAAGAATTTTGGGTGATGCATGACCCAACTTCATTGAACCAACAAGGTGGCGACGTTGGAACTCAGTATCGAAGCGCGATATTTACGACCTCGCCAGCACAGATGATTGAGGCGATAAATTCCAAAGATATTTATGAATCCGAATTATTGAAAAATGGGTTAGACAGAATTTGTACCGAAATTCAGCAAGCCGAAGGTCATACCTATTGGCTCGCCGAGGAATACCACCAAAAGTATCTGAAGAAGAATCCCAACGGGTATGACTGTCATTCATCAACAGGTATCGCCTTCCCAACCTTAGCTTCCGAATTGGAGAAATAATGAGCAAAGATGGAATTTCGCCGGTGCGAAGTGATGGCAGCCAGTATCCAGTTCAATTAGATGACTCAAAATTACAGAGTGAGCTAGACGCGCTTTCCTATGAAGTATTGCGAAAGGCGGCTACGGAACGACCTTTTACCGGGGAATATACCGACACCGATAAAGTCGGAGTTTATAAATGTAAAGCTTGTCAGGCAGAACTATTCCGAAGTGAAACTAAATTCCATTCGGGATGCGGTTGGCCATCTTTTTATGCCCCCAGCGCAGATGATGCGGTAGAGCTCATTGAAGATCGTTCACTATTTCCGCGGGTTCGTACTGAAGTTCGTTGTGCTTCGTGCGGTTCGCATTTGGGGCACGTATTTGAAGGCGAGGGATATGACGTTCCTACCGATCAACGCTGGTGCATAAATTCTGTATCTTTGATTTTGGAGCCCAAGGAGTAAAAAGTAGCCGCCTAGTTCTCTAGCGCTCGCCAGCAGTACCAGGCAACCACGCTTTGATAACCTGGAAATTGGTCACCCAGTAAATCAAGTTCTTCGGGCTTGATTTGAGAAGGCAATTGATGCAATTTTTCCCAGCCTCGGCGAACTCCTAAATCTCCTACCGGCCAGACATCGAGCCGTCCCAAATGAAACATCAAAAACATTTCTACGGTCCACCTGCCAACTCCCCAGAGCGCGGTCAACTCTTCAGAGATTTGCGCATTCGACATCTTGGGAAATTTATGAAAATTAATATCGCCGTTGATCGTTGCGTGAGTGAGTTCGGAAATTGCGCGAGCTTTCGCACCGGAGACTCCTGCACCGCGCAGATCTACTGCCGTCAAAGGGGCGATGCTCTCGGGACTGATTTTGCCACCTGCCATTGTTTTAACTCGATTGCGAATCGTTTCGGCAGCCTTCGTCGCCAATTGTTGCGAAAGTATGGAACTGACCAGGGTTTCGTAATGGCCTCGACTATTTCGCTTCGCGCCGATGGAACAAAGTTCAGAACTTTTAATTAGTACCTTGAAAGCCGGATCCGTTTTAGAAATCCGTCGAACAATTTTTTGCATCTCCTCCGGCGTAGTTATCGCCATTACAAATTAAATGAAGGGTATTCATCGGTCACCAGCAAAAATGCATAGCCGTAGACTCTATTAATATATGAAATAGTTTTGAGGACATGGCTTTTGGCCCACTCTGGATATTCGCCGGTGGCTGACGTAATGATCCATGCGAAGAAAGTGAGGATGATCGCATAAAGAACATAAAAGAATCCGAAGATATAGAGCGGGATTGCTAGAAACCATTTGATGAGCGGCATGAATTGGTTGAGGGCTCGGCCCTGGTCTACATCTGGAAGTTCAATCGTGAATTTTGGATTAGCCTCAATGGAGGGGTATTCATCTGTTAAGAGAAATAGGTAAGCACCAAATCGCAACGATAATTCCATCAGTGACTTGTTGAACGCCAGTAAATAGCTTGGATATTTTCCGCGAAAAATAAGTGCCAATGCAACAGGGGCGACAATAATTCCCGTGGAGTAGTAGTAGGTAGAGGTGTTGGACCAAGAATTGGTAAAAGTAGAGATAAAGATGGCCACGGGCGCCACCAGGATTCCGCGCCAAAAAACAGTTTTTCGATCGCGAGGACCGCTTGTAACCTCGATATTGGTGACTACTTGCGCCATGTTCAATTCCTTACTTGTCGACTCGAAGGGTCCCTCAGGAGAAGATAGAGTTCCTTCCCTAATGATAATAAGTTTGCTGGCATTGGAGCGAGATTTTGAGTAGATCTATTTGGCTGATTACCTCTCTTGCTTTGGCGGTAGTTTTTATCTTCGATTTTGCAATTGCCTATTTTAATCGTAATCGCAAGACCTCCCTACGGGCAGCCACGCTCTGGACTCTTTTCTATGTCTCGCTGGCTATTGGATTTGGTTGGTCGCTGGGCCTTTGGTCAACTCATCTAGCGCGAACCTCATTTTTTGCGGGCTGGATCACGGAATATTCACTTTCATTCGACAATCTCTTTGTTTTTATTTTGATATTGGCACGCTTGAAGATCGCCGAAGAAAAAGAAGAACTCGTCCTCATGGTCGGAATAGTTCTTTCTCTTTTTCTTCGTGGTGGGTTTATCGCCGCCGGCTCGGCGGTCATCAATCGATGGTCTTCGGTATTTTTCCTCTTCGGTGGCTTTCTGATTTATACCGCATTTCAATTGATCAAAGACGCTGAGGAAGAAGAGTGGAAAGAGGGAAGGCTGCTTTCGTCGCTGCGAAAGCGAGGAATGTCAAATTTTACGGTTGCACTTGTCGCGATCGCCACGGCAAATGTTCTCTTTGCCTTTGATTCAATCCCTGCAATTTTTGGACTTACGAAAGATCCCTATATCGTTGTGACGGCCAACGTCTTTGCATTAATGGGACTGCGTCAACTTTATTTTCTTATCGGTGGTTTAATGAAGAAACTAATTTACTTGTCCGAGGGCTTGGCCATAATCCTTGGTTTTATCGGCGTTAAATTGATTATTGAAGCGGCACATCATCAAGGCTGGAATCACGTTGGTAAAGTGAAGATTCCGGAAATCACACTTCAGGTGAGTCTTGGCGTCATTATTTCGGTTCTTGCCATCACTACAGTGATGAGTTTGTTGAAAAGTCGAGAGGTTTCGTAGAAAATAGCAAGGCACAGTGTGATAATTGCGCAATGCTTATAGTTGATGGACTTCCGATAACCGAACTACGCAAACGTCGTAGTGCCAAATGGCGATCATTTCCAGAGGAAGTACTTCCGCTGCCAGTAGCGGAAATGGATTTTGAAATTGCCGAACCGATCAAAGCGGTTCTGATGGAGATGCTGCGCAACTCCGATACCGGTTACCTAGGGCCGATTCCCGAATTGGCAGTGAATTTCGCTGCATTTGCAGAAAAACGATGGAGTTGGAAAGTAGATCCCACACAGGTTTTGAACGCGACCGATGTCGGAGTCGCAATTGTGGAGATGGCTCGAATGATCGTTAAACCCGGAGATTCGATCGTCATCAATTCCCCGGTGTATCACAACTTTTCTGGATGGATCAGGGAACTCAAATGTGAAATCGTCGATGCTCCATTGAAAGCTACTGAGCTTCATTACGAGTTAGATTTATCAGCAATTGAATCGGCCTATGCCAATGGCGCCAAAATTCATTTTCTCTGTAATCCACATAATCCAGTCGGGACGGTATTTTCGCGAGATTCTCTGATTCAATTGGCCAACCTCGCTCTCAAGTACAAGGTTGCGATCTTTAGCGATGAAATTCATGCTCCACTGACCTTTAGTGAAATTCCCTTCTCCCCATTTCTTTCCGTAAGTGACGCAGCCAAAGAAGTGGGGATTTGTTTCACGGCGGCGAGTAAGTCGTGGAACTTAGCCGGGCTCAAATGCGCAATTATCGTCACGGACTCCAGCAAGTGGCATGAAATTGCCATGCAAATGCCTGAAGCGGTTCATTGGCGGGCATCACTTTTTGGTGCGGTCGCTGCAGCCACTGCATTTGGATGCACTGAATGGCTAGATGCGGTCATGGTGACCTTAGATCGCAATCGAAAATTCCTCAAAGAAGAATTAGAAAGTAAATTGCCGGGCGTAAGATACCGACTTCCCGATTTTGGCTATTTGGCATGGCTGGATCTGAGCGCCCTCAATCTTGGCGAAGACCCAACTGCTCACATTTTAAATGAAGCAAAAGTTGCCTTGAATTCCGGACAAACTTTTGCTGCCGGAGCCAACCAGTTCTGCCGCCTTAACTTTGGAACAAGCGAAACAATCATCTCCGAAGCTATTGATCGGATTGCAAAGCTGGTGAAGAAGTAATGCCGGAAAATCGAAGTTATGAAGTTGTCATCATTGGCGGCGGACACAACGGTTTAGTCGCCGCCTGCTATTTGGCGAAAGCTGGCTTAACAGTGGCCATCCTGGAAAAGAATGGCGAATTAGGTGGCGCTACTGTTTCACAAAAGGTTTTTCCAGATTATGAAGCCCGACTTTCCCGCTACGCCTATTTGGTTTCCTTACTTCCAGACAAAATCGTTTCGGATTTGGAGCTAGATTTTGTAACGCTGTCACGTTCGGTGGCATCCTTCACGCCCACGTATGAAAACGAGGTACCTGCTGGTCTGTTAATTACAACCCAGCCTTCCGATGCAACGGAAGCAGATTTTCGGGAATTAACTGGCAGCGACGATGAGTATCAGAAGTGGATGAATTTCTACTCAGATGTTTCACGTATTGCAAAAGTTATTGCACCAACGATGTTAGAACCACTCCCAGCCCGATCCGAGTTAAAAGCACAGGTAAACCACCCTATTTGGGAGGCAATTGTTGAACATCCAATTGGAGAAATTTTAGAAAAGCACTTTGCTTCTGACCTCGTTCGAGGAATTGTCTTAACCGATGGATTAATCGGTACATTCGCTGACGCACATTCTCTAGCTGCTAATAAGTGTTTCATATATCACTTAATTGGCAATGGCTCAGGGGAGTGGAAAGTACCCCTGGGTGGCATGGGGGGATTGGTGACCAAACTGAAGTCCAAGGCGAGCGCTCTTGGCGTTGAATTCTTCACCGAGACTGAGGTGACATCAGTTCTGGCTGAACAAGCAGGCTATGAAATCCAAACATCCGACAATCGTCAATTTCGTGGCAAATACCTCTTGGCGAATTGCGCCCCGCAGGAGTTAGCTCGCTTAATGAATCAGAAGCCTCCAGCGAGTTTGGAGGGAAGTCAGATGAAAATTAATATGCTTCTTCGCAAATTACCTAGACTTAAATCCGGAGTAGATCCAGAAAAAGCTTTTGCTGGGACCTTTCACTTTGATGAAAAATATTCGCAGTTACAACTTGCCTATCAACAAAGTTCGTCTGGCCAGATCCCAGATCGTATTCCAGCTGAAATGTATTGCCATACTTTGACCGACTCATCAATTCTTTCCGGTCCTATGGTGGAAGCAGGATTTCATACCCTCACTCTCTTTGCTATACATACTCCTGCAGCTCTCTTTGATGAGGATCATGACAGAACGAAGGCGATTGTTACCTCGAAATTGTTATCGCAACTAAATGAGTATCTCCTGGATCCTATTGAAGAGTGTTTGGCGGTCGCTGCCGATGGTTCGTTCTGCATAGAAGCTAAAAGCCCGCTGGAAATTGAAAAAGAGATCGGCCTGCCTCGCGGAAATATTTTCCATAAAGACCTCGCTTTCCCATTTAGAGAAGATCACGAGCCCCGAACCTGGGGCGTGGAAACTGAATTTCCAAATCTCTTTATCTGTGGCGCTGGTGCAATTCGGGGCGGTGGAGTCAGCGGAATTCCCGGCCACAATGCCGCAGCGGCGGTATTAGAAGCCGAAGGTGGCGCAAGAAAAGGTTAGGGTTATCCCATGTCCGAATTTCTTGATGGTCTCCACCCAGATTCACTCGTAGTGGCCGCTGGCCGGCCCGATCGCACCTCTGATGCCAGCCTTAACCCAGATATCGTCTTGAGTTCTACCCGTCATCCCGGTGGCCAGATCGGCTACGGTCGTTTTGGCAACGAAACCTGGTTTGCCTTGGAAAGTGCCATTGAAGCTCTTGAACATGGGAAGACCTTGATTTTTCCCTCGGGTATGTCGGCAATAAATTCTATTTTTTCGCTCTTGCCAATTGGATCCGTAGTTACCGCTTCGCGCAATGGGTACACCGGAGTCATGAATATTTTGGCCACGATGGCCAGAAACGGCCAGATAGAAGTTCGTTATGTCGATGTTTCTAACACGGAAGAAGTTCTTGCCGCACTTCCAGGAACTTCGCTCCTGTGGATTGAATCCCCAACAAACCCAGCCCTTGAAGTAGCAGATCTACCTACCTTAATTGCCGCCGCTAAAAGTCTTGGTATCGGCGTTGCCGTTGATAACACTTTTGCTACTCCACTTCTTCAAAAACCGTTAGATATGGGCGCCGATTTCGTTATGCAATCAGTGACCAAATATTTGGCCGGGCATAGCGATGTATTGATGGGAAGCGTTTCCACGAAGGACCCAGAGTTATTCAATCGACTTTCCGATGTTCGCAAATTTGGTGGCGCTATCCCAGGACCATTTGAAGCCTGGCTAGCCCTGCGTGGCCTACGAACCCTCTCCTTGCGTTTTGAACGCGCTCAGGACAATGCCATGGAATTAGCTCAGCGATTGTCCGACCATCCCGCAGTCGATCGCGTGAGATATCCAGGTTTAGAAAATGATCCACATCACGAACGGGCCAAAAAATTTATGGCTGGCTTCGGTGCGGTAATTTCCATTGATGTAAAAGGCGGAGCTGCGGCGGCTGATAAAGCATGTGAATCATCCGAACTTGTGACCTATGCAACCTCTTTGGGGGGAGTGGAATCTCTTTGGGAACGTCGTCACCGTTGGAGTTCTGAAAGCCCGACGATCCCCACCAATTTGGTCCGGATCGCAGTGGGCATAGAGAATATTGAAGATCTTTGGAAAGACATTGACCAGGCTTTACGCCGTTCTCAGGAATAATTAAAAAGAAAAGGGTAGATTTACCTCATGTTAAAAGCGGTCCGCCGAACCTTTGGAGTAGTTGCGTTTTTCGCCTTGATTTTTGGGGCTATCAAAACCTCTTTTGAATGGCTGGCCCGAAGCGAAGATGACAACCATGAAATTTTCATCGATGAAGAAGAACGAGAAGATATTTTTTAATGACGCAATACCAGCCTGGAGTATGCAATATCGGCCCTAGCGAGATCTCCCGAAGAAGGAATATTGGCATTTTGGGGGCTGTTTTGACGGTCTTGACCATCCTCATTTTTGCTTCCGCAGGTTCACCACGAATTTATCGCTTATTAGTTTTTATCCCTGCCATGATATTTGCTACTGGGTTCGTTCAGGCTCGGAAGAAATTTTGTTTAGGTTTTGGCATTTCTGGTGTTTTTAATTTCGGGCCTGCAGGAAAACTAGATAAAGTCGAAACCGCCTTCGCTCGTGCGCAAGATCGAAGGACGGTAATCCGTATTGCACTTCAATCGTTGGTCGCAGCCGCAGCCATTACGACAGTGGCGCTTTTGCTTCCCGTTTAATAAATTCGGAAATTTTGGTCGCAAGAAAAAAGAAAACTGTGCCAATTAAGATTCCCCAGATCAGATCAATAAAGAGAACCGAAAATGCAGTAATAAATATTGCTGCGATATTTATTTTGGTTGTCTTCATTAATTCTTTTAAGTTTGCTGGGCTTGCAATCCGATAAGAAGTTCCGATTAAGACTCCTGCTAGCGCTGCAGTGGGCACTCTCGATATCACTGGATTGAGCAACAAAACAACTACCACCAGGAAAATCGCGTGGAATACCGCAGACATCCTAGTTTTTGCTCCAGAACGTACGTTGACACTAGTTCTCGCAATTGCACCTGTCGCAGGCATTCCACCAAATACTGAGGCCACCATTGTGGCAATACCTTGTCCGAAAAGTTCTCGGTTGGGTTGGTATTTCAATTCTGGCTCATGAATATGGGCCATTTGGTCTGCGACTCTGGCTGAAAGCAACGACTCCAATGCGCCAAGAATGGCTATTTCTATGGAGGCAATAATGAGAGCTGATAGTGGCAGGTTACCGAAATGAAGGCTAGATACTTTAAATATTTTTGACGGAAGCTTCCCGACGGTGGATGTATCCAAATGTAATGCGGTTGCCACAACTGTGGCAAAAACTATTGCTACAAAGCTTGCCGGAATGTGGAACTTGATTTTAAGTTTTCGAGAAATGAAGGGGTACCCAAATTTAACGATAATAGTAAAGACGACCAATGAAATTGCGCTCCAATTGACTCCCGCGGAAATGGCATTCTTGGCGGTATTTATTGCTACAAAGAGAGTATGAGTACCAGGGGCTTTATGAAAATCAAATGCCGTGGGAGCTTGCTGCAACCCAATAACCATCGCAATTCCTAAGGTGAAACCTTCCATGACCGGCCATGGCGTCTTGTTGATGATATTTCCGGCTCGAAATACACCGGCCAAAACAATGATTATTCCCGCTAAAAGACCTAAGGGAGCCAATGCAGAAATGCCGTATTGGGTCACTATTGGAACCAGGACCACCGTCATTGCTCCTGTTGGTCCACTTACTTGAAAACGGGATCCACCCAAGAGAGCCGCTATTAGCCCAGCCAATATCGCAGTGATAAGACCAGACTGCGCTCCTGACCCTGTTGTTATTCCAAATGCCATAGCAAGCGGAAGCGCAACGATTCCGACAGTTATCCCTGCCATTAAGTCGTGGCGCCAAGATTTTCTTAGGCCTAGATAATCTTTGGAATTTGGTAGCAGATCTCTCAGTATGTGCATGATTAACAAAGGTACTAGATGAATTGCTCTTTTATGATCATTCTCGAGCCTGTGAGACGAATCAATCATTTTTTTTAGTACATTACCCTAGTGAGTTTGCCAGGACTAAACCCAAGCCCTAAAGCACTACATATCGTTCTTAATGGTGTGATGGAAGATTCACGAGTTCTCAAATGTGCGTGGTCTTTGGGTAACGCCGGCTGGGACGTTTTGGTAATAGGTTCCTCACCACATAGCCACCGAGATTCTTTCACTATCGGTTACGCAAAGATCGATCGCCTTTCAGTGAAAATAGTTGTTAAGCAAGAAGCTGCCGCGAAGGTATTAAGAGCGCTTCGATATTACAAACGCCGTTTTGAAGCCGAATTTTTACCGCTAAAAAAGCCTGCCGTCCCAAATTTGCGGAAAGGTTTGTCAGAAATATTGCCGGTGGCCATGAGTTTCGCACCCGATGTAGTTCATGCCCACGATTACACCGCACTTCCGATTGCTGGTTCAATTGTTGAAAGTTTGCGAAAATCCGGAATTAAGGCCGCCCTCGTCTATGACGCACATGAATATGTACCGGGAGTTGGACATCTGCAAAAGCCACTTCGGGATATGTATACCGCTGAAGAAAGAAAATACTCTTCGGCGGCAAAGGCAATATTGTCTGTTAGCGAGGGAATGTCAGATCTACTGATTCCTCATCTTGGGATAAAGAACAGACCTGAGATCGTTGCCAATGACCCCTTGGTTGAAGGTCAGATGGCATCCAAACGGAATCTTCGTAATGACTGTGGAGTAGGTGCAGAAGTTGCGCTGATGGTTTATTCAGGGGCCGTAGCGCCGCAGCGTGGCATAGCCACTGCCGTTGAAGCACTTCGCAAACTGCCATCCCTTCATCTGGCACTAATCGCGAATCCGGCTAACAAAACGGTACAAGATTTAGTCGCCGGGGCAGAAGATGTTTCAGATCGTTTTCACGTTTTGCCTTACGTCCCAAATGCAGAGTTGGTTTCCTATCTATCTTCAGCCGATATTGGATTGATCCCTATCCACCACCGCTTAAATCATGAAATATCGTTAATCACTAAGTTTGGCGAGTACATGCAAGCTAGGTTACCCATCGTTGTCAGCGACGTAAAAACTATGTCCGAAGAAGTGATTCGCTTAGGCAATGGCGAAGTCTTCACTGCAGAAAATACTAATGAATTTGTTTCAGCGGTTAGTAAAGTTCTGGATAATCCCAAGAAATATCGAGATGCTTATACTCCCGAACGATTAGCGGAAAGAAGTTGGGAACGTCAAGCAGAGCACTTGGTTGAGATCTACAATCGGATCTCTAATAAAGTGCCACAAGCTCGCGAACATATGAGATTTGAAATAACAGAACCAGAAAAAATCCACCACTGAAATTATTAACTTGCAGGCGCTCCGATGACTCGGAAGATTGTTCCGCTGAAATTGGAAGGATGTAAAGTTCGGCGACCATCAACCACGGCTTTTACCCCAGGAAAATCTCTTGCGGTAAGAGTTTTGTATTCCTTGTGATCGGCTTGAAGGATCAAACCTTCAATAGCTTCTCCAATTTTATAAGGTGCAAATCCGTATTTGATGATTTCCTCATCGGTATACATCGGGTCGTGAACTACGACTTGAGCGCCTTGGTCTTGCAGCGCAGTAACAGTAGGGAAGACACCGGAGAAGGCAGATTCCTTAACGCCACCTCGATAAGAAATTCCTAACACAGCTACTTTTTTTCCTGCAAGGGAGCCAAGGGATCCAGCCAAAATATTGACGGCATGGCTTGGCATTCCAGCGTTGGCTTCTCGGGCCGATCGGACCACCGTTGCCGCAGGATCGTTCCACAAATAAAATCTTGGATAGATAGGAATGCAATGGCCGCCTACCGCAATGCCTGGTTGATGAATATGGCTATAAGGCTGGGAGTTGGAAGCGGAAATTACCTTTGAGATATCGATATTGGCAGTCTCGGCAAAAATCGCAAACTGATTTGCAAGGGCAATATTGACATCGCGGTATGTGGTTTCAGCCAATTTAGCCATTTCGCTGGCCTCACAGGTAAGAAGGTCCCAGACGCCATTTGGCTCGGCTAAATCTGGGCGATCATCGAAATCCAAGACCTCGTTGTAAAAGGCGATGCCTGCGGCGGTACTTGGAGTATCAATGCCTCCGACTAGCTTGGGATATTTTCGAAGGTCAGCGAAGACCCTGCCAGTAAGAACGCGTTCCGGAGAGAAAACCACGTGAAAATCCACGCCGGCTTTAAGTCCAGATCCTGCTTCAAGTGCTGGTGTAAATCTATTTCTAGTCGTACCAACCGGAAGTGTGGTTTCGTAGGACACTAAAGTGCCCGCCTTAAGTCCGGCGGCGATTTTTGCGGTTGCATCATCCATCCAACCAAAATCGGGGATTCCTTCGTTATCTACGAAGAGAGGGACGACTACCACTACTGCTTGAGCTTGCGCCACGGCATCAGTTGTATCCGTTGTTGCTCGGAGGTTTCCGCTAGCCACCACTTCCTTCAAGTATTCACTTAAGAAGGCTTCTCCTGGGAATGGTTCGGAACCTGCGTTGACTTGGTCAACAGTTGTGGCGTTAACGTCACAACCGATAACTTCATGCCCTTTCTTGGCGAATTGAACCGCTAACGGCAACCCAATTTTTCCTAAAGCAACGACGGCAATTTTCATAACGAGATAGTTTCCTTACTGGTAGCACTTTGAAGCATTGCCTCGGCAACGGCAACGGTCGCAAGACCTTGCTCCATGGTCACGATTCTTTCTGTGGCCCCTGGTAGGCCTAGTACCGCATCCCGGAAAGCTTCATGTTCAGAACGTAGCGGTTCAGGTTTAGCAATTGCATAGCGGACAACATCACCCTCGCTGACACCGCGAAATGCAGCCACCGAATCCCATTCAGTCACAACAGAGGCATTTGCATAATAAGTAAGGTCGGCGGTCAAGGTGTCGGCAACCAAGGTTCCGCGTTCGCCAGTAACCATAGTTAAGCGCTCCTTAAAAGGAGTTAACCAGTTGACCAAGTGATTAGTGATGATTCCATTTCGAAGTTCACCAATTGCGGCAACCATATCTTCGTGAGCTCGGCCCGACTTGTGGGCAGTTCTGGCTGAAATGGTTGCGAATGGTGATCGTGCGACCCATGCAGTTAAATCGATGTCATGCGTTGCTAGATCTTTAACAACTCCGACGTCGGCAATGCGAGCTGGAAAGGGCCCTTGGCGGCGAGTAATTATTTGGTAGACCTCGCCCAAATCACCTTCATCTAATTTCTTTCGAAGCTGTTGCAAGGCCGGGTTGTACCGTTCAATATGTCCGACCGCACCGACCAAACCACGACTGGCAAATGCTGCAGTGATTCGTTGGGCTGCGGGAGTGTCGACTGCTAGTGGTTTTTCGATCATGGCATGAACGCCAGCTTCAGCAAGAGCCAATGCTAGTTCTTCATGAAAGGCCGTAGGAGCGGCCACCATGGCGTAATCAATACCCAATTTAATTAATTCCTGAACAGTGGCAAGAACCGGACGACCACCAGCGACTCCATGTGCATCTCCCATGGGATCTGATACCGCGATCAGATCTACGCCATCAAGTGAACCAAGAACTCGTGCATGGTGGCGGCCCATCATGCCCAATCCGACTAACCCTGCTCGAAGTTTGGCAGCCATTTATAGGGTCGCTGCTACTTCGTTAACGGCGGAGACAATTGTTTCCAAATCTTGTTGAGACAGCGATGGATGCACCGGAAGCGATAAGCATTCTTTGATGACCAATTCAGTTTCTGGAAGATCAATGGTGAGATCAAATGAAGGCAAGCGATGAATCGGTGTTGGGTAATAAACGCCAGAGCCGACTCCGCGCTCGGTTAATCCAGCCATGAAAGCATCTCGTTTTTCAGCAGAGCCACCTGGGATTCTTATGGTGTATTGATGATACGAATGGGTGGTGTTGGGAGCCAAGTAAGGAACTACAACGCCCTTCAGGTGTGCATCTAAATAAGCTGCATTGTCCTGGCGAGTTTTTGTCCAACCGGGCAACTTTCGAAGTTGAACTCGGCCAATAGCTGCGTGGATATCGGTCATGCGAGTATTGAAACCAATGATTTCGTTCTTATAGCGGATTTCTTGTCCCTGATTTCGAAGAAGCCTTAGAGTGCGCGCGATATCTGCATCGTCGGTAACAACCATTCCACCTTCACCAGCGGTCATGTTCTTCGTGGGGTAGAAGGAGAAGGATGCGACAACGCCAAATTCGCCAGAATTACGGCCGTTGAGTGAAGCCAGATGGCCCTGAGCTGCATCTTCTATTATTTTGACACCATATTTTGAGGAAATTTCTTCGTATCTATCCATCGCAGCAATATGACCATAAAGGTGAACCGGCATGATTGCTTTTGTTTTTGATGTGATCAAGGTTTCCACATGATCAGGATCCATGTTGAAAGTCTTTGGGTCGATATCGGCAAAGATGGGAACTCCGCCAGCCAGCACTACTGAGTTGGCAGTCGCGGCAAATGAAAAGGATGGCACGATGACTTCATCGCCAGGATTAATCCCTGCTGCGATAAAGCCCAAATGCAACGCAGATGTTCCAGAGTTCATCGCAATGCAATGACGCCCGCCAACAAATTCGGAGAACTCGGCTTCAAAGGCTGCAACCTCAGGACCTTGTGCCAACATTCCGGAACGAAGGACTCGGTCAACGGCTTCGCGTTCTTCATCACCAATAATTGGCTTCGCTGCTGGAATCATTATTTTTCACTTTCTTCGATGAGTTGATCGGATGAAATTTCGGTGTAAATCTTCTGACTCTCGGGGCATCGGAACTGGTGGTTGCCAATGTCTTCTAGCGGCAGCCCAGCTTTGCCCACCCAACGGATCCTTCGTGCTGGGACTCCGGCCACTAGTGCAAAATCTGGCACATCTTTAGTGACAACGGCACCTGCGGCCACCAGCGCCCAAGCACCAATCGTTACTGGCGCAACGCATACGGCACGGGCACCGATACTTGCTCCATCTTTGATGGTAACGCCGACCGCATCCCAGTCACTTGCCGACTTCAAGGTGCCATCAGGATTAACAGAGCGTGGAAATTGGTCATTGGTCAGTACCACGGCTGGACCGATAAAGACTCCGTCGCCCAAGGTGGCTGGCTCATAGACCAAGGCATAATTTTGAACTTTGCAGTTATTGCCCATGACCACGCCTGATCCGATGTAAGCCCCTCGCCCGATGATGCAGTTTTCGCCCATCTGAACCTGGTCTCGGACTTGCACTAAATGCCAGATTGAACTGCCATCCCCAATAACGGCGCTTTCATCTACATCAGCGCTCGGCGCAATTCGGGGAGGTCGGTTAGACACCCGCTAAGCCTACCTTGATCAGATCAACAAGCTTTTAATGGCGCTGGCAAAAGCCTGATATTCGGCGGCCCCAAGCAGGTGATTTTGCGCCCATTGGCGCCCTTGTTCGCGAATGGCAACGATTTCACCTGGGTGATTTTCCCATTGAATCAGTTGCCTAGCCACAGAATTTGCAAGTTGCTCATTTTCGCCCAAGGCGATCACTCCACCCTGACTTTCTTCTACTAGTGCCACGCATCGAGGAAGTGAGCTAGATATCGTCGCAAGTCCTGCTGCAAGGTATTCATACAACTTGCTGGGGATCGCATCCTGAAAGGCAGGAGTCTGATCTAAAAGTGAAAGACCAACCCATGCTCCTTCGGCATATTTCCACGATTTAGCGGGTGGTAACTTTCCATGAAAATGTACTCGGTCGCGAGCTGGGCTGGATTCCAACCAGGAGTTGGTAAAACTTTGGTCAGCAGGAGCAATGGCACCAATAATGTCGAAGGTCCAATTGGGTGAGAGCTCGGCGCTCTTGAGCATCGTATGGAGCCCTCGTGATGCTCGGACATCGCCAATGTAAATTGCTCTTGGCGTTTGCGCCATTTCCCCGCTCGGGGTGATCAAATCAAGATCGGGAAGATTTCGAATCACGATGCGACGCTTCGCCGTTAAGGGTGGAACGTGCTGGTCGGCAACTGAAGTCAGGTGCGCATTGCGTGCAGCAGATGTGGCACCCAGCGCAATGGCTTGTGCGATCCACCCGATTAATCCTTTGGACCAAGCCCGATCCTTAAGCAGGCGCAAATAATCTTCGTGGACATCCGCTACTAACTTTTGACCTCGAAGTTTAGTTATGAAAAAAGTGGTGACAAGTAGATCTGGAGCAATAACAATTACAACTTTCCCCGAAGTTCGCAATGGAAGAGTGAGATCTCGTAGTACTCGTGCGGCAAAACCTCTTCCGCCAGGAGCGCGATGAAATTCAACTTTTTCAGGTGCATCCGTTGCTGCTCCCAATGCCCATACTTCAACAGAAAGCCCCGATTTTATTAGCGCCGCGCAGAGTCGGTGGAGTCTGGCATCGCTGACATTATCTGCCGAAGAAATCAGCGAGACATCAGTCATCACATATCCTCAAGATTTGAAGGAAGCGTTCCGACTTTTAGGAATTTTAAATATTCGTCAACGATAGCCTCCGGATTCCCTTTCGAAAGCATGGTTCCTTTGTGCAGCCAAATCGCCGAATCGCACAAATCATTAACTGTTTGAAGCGCGTGGGAGACGATGACGATTGTCCGAGCCTCTGCACATAATTCGCGCATTCGGTTAAAAGACTTTTCTTTAAATGCGGCGTCGCCGGCAGATAAAGCTTCATCTAGAAGCAAAATATCCGGAGTCATATTGACCGCAACCGAGAAGGCGACTCGCCCGTACATTCCCGAAGAATAAGTCCGCACTGGCATATCTATAAAGCCATCAGGCAGCGCTGCAAAATCCGATATCTCCTCAGTTTTTGATTCGATCTCTGCTCGAGACATTCCCGAAGCAAGGCCACCCAAGATGATGTTGTCACGACCAGAAAGAGCAGGATTAAATCCGACGCCGAGCGCAAGCAAGGTGGAGATCTTTCCATTAACCGTAATCCGACCTTCGGTCGGCGGCAAAATTCCAGCGATTGCCCGCATCAAAGTAGATTTACCTGCGCCATTTGCACCAACAATGCCTAGAACTGAACCATGTGGAATATCAAGTGTTAAATGTTTTACTGCTTCTACAACCCGCATGCGAACTTTTTCGCCTTTGCTGGCGCGCATGACAGCATTTTTCAGCGTCTTTTTAGTATCCACATTGATCTTATATTTAATGGAAAGATCTTCAATTCGCACTGCCAATTCCTCTGGCATCTGCTCCGCTTTGTTAAATTCGGACCGCAAAGTCGCGCTCCCTTGATATGAAAAAATATCCACCGATGAGAACTGCAAGCAGAGCCCAGGCAATGCAACCGATGATTTCTGCCAGTGCAGGCGACTTTCCAGAAATCCATACTTCTGAAGTCGCAGACAAAGTTGGCCCCAGCGGATTTATAAATAGAAAAATTCGGTGCCAACCATGAAGAATTTCTGGTCGCCATAAAACCGGTGAAGAGTACAACCAGATTCGGGTGATGTAACTCAGTAACTTATTGGTATCGCGGAAGTAGACATTCATGGTGGCAAAAAGTAGGCCTAGGCCAAATCCAGTAATTCCGACGCAGACAATGATGAAGGGCGCCCAGAGATAGGTAAAACTTAAACCAGGGATTTGAGTATGCGGGAAGAATAATTTGCCTACCAAGACAACAAATGCGTAAACCGGCAATGTTGGTAAGAAAGCCCAGAATGCGCTGATGGCACTTGAAAGAGGTAGCAAGGCTCTGGGGAAGGCTTGGTTTAAAATTAATCTGCCGCCAGCAGTGATGGAGAGAGCGCCGCCATTGATGCAATTTGAGGCAAAATAGAAGGTAAAGAGCTCAATTAAAATGTGAGCCAGGGTTGACAGGCCGGAGGTCTTACTGGCGCCACTTCGAATCACCGTTACCAGCAAGAAATAGACCATTGCTAATAACAGTGGGTTGAGCACCAACCAGACCTTGCCTAGTTTGGAATCGAGGTATTCGGCCTTATCGGCGAATCGGGAGAGTTCGATGGCAAAGGCGCGACGACGCCAAAATTCCCGAAGGTAAGGAATCATCGGAGGAAGTGAGGCCCGATGGGGCTCAAAAACCTGGATGCGCGGCGCGAAATTCTCTTTAGGGCTGGCCATGATGGGCTAAGTCTGCCATCTAAACGGCTGTGGATTACACATAAACGGTTAAAGCACTGAATGGATCTGTCGTTTCCAGCCAACATTGCCATCGTACTGACCGATTCGGTCAGAAAATATCGATTCTTAACGAAAGGCAACAATGAATATCGGCAAAAAGAATAAATACGCCAAAGCACTAATCACATCTGCGTTATTGGGCTCACTGCTTGGCTCTGGAGCGATTGCTCAGGCGGCAATGCCAGAACCCCTTCCTGCGGTTCCTGCTGTTCCTGTCGTGGCTCCAGTGGCTCCAGTGGCTCCTGAAGCAGCGACAGTGGTCCCAGTTCCGACCAAACCAGTGGCTGTGAAAAAGACGGCGAAGAGGAAAGCGAGCAGCGCCGCCCGAAAAACCATAAGGAAGCCCCGCGCGAAGAAGGTCTCTCTAGGGAGCAAAATCAAAAGCGCCCTGAAATCAATCGCCACCCCTGCCGCCAAAACCAAGCGTGCAAATTCAACTAGCGCGGCAACAAAGCGAACTGCCGTCAAAAAGCGAGTGCGCCGAGTAAGAGCTCGACTCTAAAACCCCGAGAGGTAAAAGTGAGGGTGGAAAATTTCGCGTGGGTCTATCCCTCACTCTTATCTCCCAGGTTTCACATGAATTTTCAAGTTAGTCCCGATTCAATCAAAGAATTCGATTAATCCAACTGATTCAAAGAAGTGATAAAGATTGCTTGTGTTAACCGGGTACCGAGAACTCTTGTAGCGAGTATTCTCAAGGAGTAACTTGTTTAGTGGCACGGATATTAGAGAGGGAATTTCATGGACATCGTCATTCATTCCAGAAACGCTCAACTAGCCGAAGATTTTCGGGGAATAGCCACAGAGAAATTAAATTCGTTAAATCGATTTAGCGTTGTTGTAGAAGGAATTAAGGTGGAGGTGATTCACGAAGCAAATCCACATTTTGGAAAAGCTTCTCATTCGGTCACGTTAACAACCCATGGCAGTGGACCTTTTCTACGTTCCGATGGCCAAGCTTTCAATGATGTTGCAGCTTTCGATCTGGCCGTTAAAAGTTTAGAGTTGCAACTTCGAAAAGCTCATGAGCGGGCCAAAGAGTATGTCCATGACACGCTCCGACATAAAGACGTTGTTGGCGAATAGCTTTTTTCTTAGCGTAATATCTTCGGCAAGGCACTAAGGACATCTGTTGCGACTACAGGGCCAGATTTTTCTGCCGCTAATTTTCCAGCCAATCCATGGGCCTTAATGGCTTTTAAAGCTACTTTCGCTGCGTCTTCAAAGTTGGTGGGGCGCCATGCCGCCATCATGGAGGCCATCAACCCAGCCAATATATCGCCAGTACCTGCGCTGGCCAGCTCTTTCCCACCATTCCTATCAACTTCCAGAAATCCAGATGGAGTCGCCACAATTGTTCCTGGCCCTTTGAGAACCACAATCGCATTTAATTCACTGGCCATTTTTTGTGCCGTAGCTTTACGATCTTTAACCAAGTACCCCAATTTTTCGGCTTCCCCTTCATGAGGAGTGATAATGGTGATCCCTTCATGAACAATATTTGTCATAGATAAAGCAGATCCATCCAAAACTACTATTGGCGACTTCGGTAATCGCAATATTTCAGGAGCACCCGAACCAATTACCCAGGCATCACATTTATCAGAATCCAGATCAGAGATCGGGACAACATCGGGGTAGGCCTGAAGGACTAGTTGCGTGGGGAAAGGGTATTGAGAAAAATATTTTACGTATCCGGCCCCACCGCGTCTTGCTCCACCTACGGAAAGGACCGCTGCGCCGGGAAAATTTTCCGATCCAGCAATTACGCCAACGACGCCTCTGGAATATTTATGTGCATCAATAGGCAGCTCTGGAAGATAAGGATCAAAATTATTGGGCATGGTTAATGATAGTGAGGTGAAAAAAAGTTAGGAAAAGGAAAAAGAGTTCGGCCACGAAGGCAAACCGAACTCTTCATCCTTTGAATGAACGTCAGGGGGCGACGGTCATTGATCTACATTATTTGGTTGCGATTGCTGATTGAAATGCGGTGAGTGCGCTTGAAACTGCATTCTTATGTGCTGTCTTGGCAGCTTCCAATGCGACCATAAGTTTTGATCGAGCTTGATCCATTGCAGTTTTGGAGTCTGCGATCGCGGCAGCAATACTGCTTTTTTCACTGGCCAAAATGGTGGTCACTGAACTTTGAAACTCACGTTTTGCTAAGTCAATGGCTGCAGTTTTGGCCGCCTTATCCGTTAACGCCTGCGCTTTTAGCAGTTGGCTATCTCGAAGGGTTTTGGCAGCGGTAACTGCATTGAGTCGAACCGTTTTGGCAGTTCCTACGGCTTGGATTCGCTTCGTTCCAACTGCAGCCGTTTCCGAGACGAAAACCGCTTTCGCATCGGCCACGGCCTTGTCCAAAAGTGATTTCGCCCCATTCTTTGCTTGGTTGAGAACAACTTTTGCTGCTTCACGAGTGGCGCTTTGCGCAACTTTGGTTGGACTTGAGGCTTGTCCATCAGCCGCTTGGGCCATGGATGGCACCCCAGTTGCAACAAGTGCAACCGCGAAAGTGGCGATAGCGGCTTTTCTGGTTAATCTCATTTCTAGCTCTTTTCTGTGAGGAGAACCGTTTGGATGTTGCACCGTAAATGTATTTTCTTTGTGAGCATAAATATGGACCTCGATCTTGCGAATAACCTAAGACGAGTCTGGAAATTAACTGGGAGTTTGGAATCGATTCAAAGTTGCAACTCAATGAGAGCCAGCACTACGAAATGGGAAAATTGCGCTCAATTCCTAACTTTCCGGCTGCATTAGGTCTACTGTGACCGAAACAACAAAGGAGATTTTATGAAACTGCTATTCATCGATCTCAATCATCCCGCTCACTATCTGAACATTGGCGTGCTCTCGATTTCCATCGGAAATTTGGTCATGATCGCTTCGGTAGTGGCTCTTTTTGTTTTGGCTCTGGTCCTACCATTCCCCAGCCACGACGAAGATAAGGAGTCTGGCAAATGAGTGAGCATAAGACGATGTGGACGACCCGAGTTCGCAAAGCGACTCTAGAGAAGTATCAACCAACGGACATTTTGCCCGATCAGCAACCTGCCTATGTCAGTTCATGGATTTATGTCGCAGGTGTTGCAACGATCGCGGCCTTTGTAATGCTCTTTGCCAGCGGCCTGATTTTGACGCTCGAAGGTCCCGCATGGTGGCACAACTCAAGTACCGGGCATTTCATCAACTCGATCCACCTGTGGAGTGTTGAACTTTTCTTCGTATTCATGGTGGTGCACCTATGGGGCAAATTCTGGATGGCAGCTTGGCGTGGAAAGCGCCTGATGACCTGGATAACCGGGGTGGTTTCGTTTCTAGCTTCGATCATCACTGGATTTACTGGTTACCTGATTCAAGGTAATTTCGATTCACAGTGGATCGCAACTCAAGCAAAAGATGGATTTAATGCGATGGGCATCGGTGCTTATTTCAACGCGCTCAATACTGGTCAAGCGATGCTTCTTCACGTGTCACTACTGCCAATTGTGCTGGGGGCTATCGTCGTGTGGCATGTAATTCTGGTGCGAAAGCGCGGAGTCGTCCCGCCAATTGATTCGTCAATTGACGAAGGGAAAGGTGGCTCAAAATGAGTACCGGATTAAAAAAATATGACCCAGCAATAAAGTGGAATGGTCCAACTCGACCTTACGATCTTGTAAAAGAGATCGTTATCGCAATACTTGTAGTGGGATTATTGGTCGTAGGGTTAGCGACGTTATTTAGCTCTCCCGATGAGCCCGCGCTTTCACTCAAGTCTTGGGCTATCGCTGAACCTGCTGATTTTGTGCAGACTGCCACTGGCGAACTTGCTGGATCCACAACCAGCGCCGGATATGGCGCACCGTACAACACTGCTGCCGAGGGTCAAGTACTTGGACCTCTGAAATTACAGAAGTGGGCGGGCGTTCGAATTCCCATCAATCCAGCAACTGACTTTGTAGTTAAGCCATTGCAAATTTTGCCGGATGCGGCTGTAAAAACAGCGGTGGATACCTGGAGTGCGGCTAGTGCAGATCAGCAAGGCAAGTGGGCTACCGCCTATGCCGATGCCCTAGCAAAAGCTCCAAAGGAAACCAGCGTTGCAGACACTGCAAACGCATTTGGTCCAGTTCCAGCCATGGTCACATCCCTCTTAGGAATGGCCGTCAATGGTGCTCTGGATGGTGCCTTAACTACTAGCGACACAACTCTTCCTACCGATTTCACCAAGCCGATGCTCTTTATCGCAGATAGTGGAACGTACTTCCCAGATTATGCTGGAGCCCGTCATCTCTCTGGCGACCAATGGGGAGTCATGAATGAAACCGGTTCATATCCAGGTCAATCTTGGCTCTGGCTCTTCTCATTCTGGTACCAAGTGGATCCGTTTAAGTCATCTGAAAATGCCGATACCCAGGTAATGGGATTGATGGCACTCCTCAGCTTTGCACTTATGTTCCTTCCGCTGATTCCTGGATTGCGAAGGATTCCATTCTTGATTCCGATTCATCGCCTGATTTGGCGCCGGTGGTATCGAAGGAAAGAACAGTAATTTTGTAAATAAGTAATATGTTTGAAGAGAATAGGGGTCTTTTCGAGGGCCCCTATTCTAAACTCTAAGCATGAAAAGTAAGTTCTCACACTTTTTGGTGAACGCGTTGCTCTCGCTCTTGCTCTTGGTTGCGACAGTAGGAACTACAGCAAAGGCAGTATTTGATCACACCACTTCTTTAGGTTCGACAAGTACTGAAATAGTGAGCGGAATTGGCAATAAGAGCCAAGAGATCATTCCATTGGTGATAGATCAAGTAATTAAAGGCAGTGATCCGAAAGTAGCTGAGACGATAACTAAGAATCGTACCCAAATAACGGATGCCGCGATTAAATTATTGAATGACCCGAAGTTCACATCTGCTTTAGCCGGAGTTGCAAATACGGTGAGCCTGGCTTTAATCGCTGGAAAAAATGAAGCAATAATTGATCCGACCACGCTCGTCGATACGTTGGCAAAAAGTATTAACGATGCGGCGGGTAAACAAATCATTAAAGGCACGGAACTAAAAACGATGGCAACGCCACAGAAAATTGATTTATCACATCAGCTTCAGGTTTATAACAATATTTCTTCGGCGCTGGGCAAAGTCATGCTCGTATGGATTGTGATACTGCTCCTGATCGTAGTTTTGGTTTTAACCCGAAAAATAGTAGCCATGAGAATTATTTCTAAGATCCTCATTTCTTTGGGGATTCCAATGCTTGTTCTTTGGTTCATCCTCCCGAATATTGTGACATCTGTGATTAAGTCACATGCGGATTCAGATTTGCCGCGGCTCTTAGTTCCGATTATTTATAAATCCGTGACTGGATTTACCTTCTCGCTGGGGATTATTTATATTCTTCTATCTGGTCTTTGTTATGGCGGATATCGATTCTTCAGATCTATAAGCAACCAAAACGTTTCTCCCGCTGAATAACTTCGAAATGGGTAATTATTGTGAATAAGATTTTTGCTGGGCTTCAAGAAGGCTGGTGGATGTTCTTTGATACCCTTTGGGCTTTGGTGCTTGGTTTTACGCTCTCAGGCATTGTGCAGGCTTTTGTATCCCGCAAGCAGATGAAAGACGTATTGGGTGATCATGGAGTTGCCAGTGTGGGTCGTGCATCATTTTTCGGAATGGTGAGTTCCTCTTGTTCCTATGCAGCGAGCGCATTAGCAAAAAGTCTCTTTTCCAAAGGTGCGGACTTCACGACCTCCATGATTTTTATGTTTGCCAGCACCAATTTGGTCATCGAACTCGGTTTGGTCTTATGGATCTTGATTGGATGGCAATTCGCCTTGGCAGAATTTGTAGGCGGAGCCATCATGATTTCATTATTAAAATTACTGATTCCCAAGCTCATTTCCTCTGACCTGATTGCTTCATCCAGAAAAGAGTTAGAAGAGCCTGAAGTCATGACGTTGCCTTCTTCAGAAAATGAAGGGGCCAAGTTCAAGAGTCGGCGAGGCTGGTCCGATGCCGCCGGTTACACCATCGGAGATTTCACCATGCTTCGGAGCGAATTAATAATTGGATTCGTGATCGCAGGGTTGGCGTCATCGATTATTTCGGTGGAGATTTGGCAGAAGCTTTTTATCTCTGGTCACGGATTTTGGTCTGCATTAGAAAATGCCATTATTGGGCCGTTTCTGGCCTTCATTAGTTTTGTCTGCTCGGTTGGCAATGTTCCACTGGCAGCTGCGCTTTGGCAGGGAGGAATAACTTTCGGAGGCGTCATCGCTTTTATTTTTGCCGATTTAATTGCCTTCCCTTTGGTAATGATCTATGTGAAGTATTACGGTCGAGAATTAGCAATTCGATTGACACTACTCTTTTGGTTCGTCATGAGTTTGAGCGGTCTAATTACTGAAGGAATATTTCGACTATTTTCCATGATTCCAATTGGGAGCATGGGCAAGATGAGTACAACCCACATTGGTTTCAATGTTACAACGATTCTTAACGCTCTTTCTGTCCTCGTTCTCATTGTTGTTTTTTGGTTGTATAAGACCAGAAATCGTGATGGCATGAGTACGGAATTTGCCAAGGATTCGGTGTGTGGAATGCAAGTGCGAATTGCTGATGCTCCGGCTCAAGCAGAAGTTGATGGAGTTATGTATTACTTCTGCATGCAAGGGTGTAAAGAGGAGTTTTTGGAAAACGGATCAAAGTACCTAGCAAAACAATGAGGTCAATTCTTCTTTAGGCAGGCGGGCAGGAGAATCCGAATTCGGATTGGATCGCTCTAGGCACAATTCCACAGCCAACAGTTGCGGTTCCGAAATCGGTAATTCGCCATTTACCATTTTCTAAATGCGCCCAACCGTAGGCGTTATCTGTTACTGGCAAATAGGGAATTGAAGTGAAAATAATCCACCCTGGATCTTTTTCAGAAAAACGAAGGTTTACCAAAGCAGCGAAATATAGGTCGCCTTTATTTTGGATAGATCTAATCTGCGTTGAAATAGAATCAGGAACTGGCTTGCCACCGGAATAATTGTTGGAGTCAGAGACAAATTTATTTGGGTACTGGCCAAGCAGACTCCACGGCACCACCACTCGAGAAAACTCCCCATTGCCTGCCTGAGGCCAATCTAAAGTCCATCCCGCCTCAGTAGCTTGACCCAATGGAAGTTTGGCTTTCAACTCAGCGGCAACCGCACCGCTATCCCAATTGAGCATTTGGGGATGAGTAGCGGTGAAGTTGGTTATGAGTAATTTGATGCCGTCTCGGAGTTTGTCATCGGTGGGGCGAGTGTCGCCTGAGCCGATTGTGCAGCCCGTTAGCAAAACGAGAGCAATTCCTATTGCTAGCCAACGAGACCGAGCCATATTTGAAGTGTACCTACCCTGGACAGGAGATATCCGAAAAAGCCTTGAATACTCTGGGATATGGGGGCATTATTCAAGGAGCAGATTTCCCGAACGATTTGGCGCCAAGTTTGGAGCAAGGATGAAAATTACTTCTTTGATTTCGGGCAAGAAAGTGGAAACCATTTCACCTAGTGCCAGTGTTCACGACTTAGTAAACATGCTCAACGCCTATCACGTGGGTGCACTCGTTGTTTCTGCCGATGGAAATCAGATTGACGGAATTGTGAGTGAGCGAGATGTAGTCAGAGCGATGCCTGGCAAATTAGATCAACTCATTGATATGCACGTTCGAGACCTTATGACCGTAGATGTCGTCACTTGCACCCCCGAATCAACTGTGGCTGAATTGATGAAGGTCATGACCGAACGAAGAATTCGGCACGTTCCCGTTATTGCTAAAGATGGCTTGCTGATTTCCATCGTTTCCATCGGAGATGTCGTGAAAGCGCATATTTCAGAAATTGATACCGAGCGCGCGGCACTGCAAACCTACGTTACCAATTGAACTTTTCGTAGTACCAATTACACCCGTGTCCTCATGCTGGGAATTAGTCTTGAGAAAATCCAGGCTGCAATAATTCTTCAGACTTCTTGAGAATTTCAAAGGCAATTGGGCTAGCAGGTACACCAGCATCATGGAGAGCTTCTCGGTAAGCATTGATTGCTTCAGGAAGGTGGTTGAGCATCGAATAGATGTCTCCAAGTTCGCGCCAAGCCAAGGCATTCTGACGTGATGGTTCCATTTGAGAGAGACTATTTCGGGCGGCAACTAAATTCATTGAGGATTCGATTTCGCGACCCAAACTTATCTGTGCTCTGGCTGCAAGCAGGTAGGACTCTGCCCGTTGAAGTCGATCCGCTGAGCTATCAAGACGAATTAGTGAATTGTTGGCTAATTCCAGAGCTTTTTCGTAGTTACCGTCAAGCCATTCAACTCGAGAAAGTTCGGAATCAAATTTTGCCTTATCAATTTCTGTTCCGGAATCCTGCAACAGCTTTTCAGATCTGATTAACTGGACTCGAGCCGCTTCGATATCTGGGGGAGTCTGGCGAGTGAATAACCAAGCAATTGTGAAACGAAGGCGACCCTCGGCGCGAGCATCATCTGCTTCAGCAAAAAGACTGGCCGCGCGTTGAGCCATGATTAATGCAGTTCGGGTATCTTGATTCGCGTCTGCAGCTAGACTGGCGTTCCATAAAATGGAGGCTCTGGCACGTGGATCTGATTGATCATCAAAAATTTCCAAGGCACTTTCTGATAAATCAGTTGCTCTAATGTAATCACCGCGAAGATAGTGAATAGCAATTGCACTGGAAAGCAATCTTGCATAAGTGGCGCTCTGTTGTAATTGTGCTGGAACACTCTTTTGCGCAGTTTCAATCAACTCAAGCGCCGTAACAAAATCTCCCGACTCTTTGGCGTATCTGCTGAGGTCGATTGTTAATTCCAATTTTTCCAGTTCTAGTCCGGCTTTAGTTGCGAAGTCGATAGCCCGCGCAATTTCCTGGCGCGCATCTTCAATCCTTCCCAAACTCTCCAAAGATTTTCCGCGTAGCGCGTGCAATTCGTACATAAATTCTGGGTTTTCCAGCGCCGGTGCCGCTTCAATAAGTTCACCAGAAGACTCTTCTGCTGTGGCAAATTCGCCATTTTTAAAAGCCATCTCTGCGAAGATGAAATTAAGGCGCCTGGATTGATTTTCAGAGGCGCGAGATCCGCCGCGCAATTCATCGGCAGAAACCTCCAGACGCACTGCCAACTTGTCAATCATGCCCTCGTTAGGGTGGCGTTTTCCCGCTTCAATTAGCGAAATCATGCTGACGCTACTGATGCCTTCGGCGAGCTCGGGCTGAGTCAGACCAGCCCCCAGTCGAAGCTGGCGGAGCCGGGCTCCGAAACTGGTGGTATCCATGGGTTGACAGTACCACTTGACAGTGCTTTACTACAGGTGTTGGACATATTGACAAGTCATACTTAATAACGGTTATACTTTGGGAGACGAGTTTTTCCTCTTGTAAGAGGTAAGACGTTAACGAAGGGGATCGGCAATTATGGTTAAGAAGATCGTGGCCGTAGCAAGCGCATTGACGCTAGCGGCGATTTTTACGGCGGTCCCAAGTAATGCAGAATCTAGATCCTGGCGAGCTGACTTTCGTGCGGTTCAATTTGATGATTCGAACGATTCGAGTGATTCCGCTGAGTGGAGTGCAGCAGCTGATTTTGGTCGCTCAATTGGTGCTGGAAGTCGAATCGGCGCACTACGCGTGGCGGGTCCTGATACCTGCTGCTAATTTATTTTTAATGAATTCCGGATTGTTTCGTCCCAGATCAATCCGGTGAAGTAAAGAGAGACCGAGGTTGCCACGTCCCAGAGCAACCTCGGTTTTACTTTGTCTACAGATAGCTCATTTAAGCGCAAGAAACCCTGTGGTGCTACTAGAAAACTTTTCCCCAATGTTCGATCACTGGCGGATTCGCGAAATATTTCCCGATGATTGCCCGCCACTGTGGGAATAACTCTGACTCGCGAAACCCGACTGTATGGTCCTCCAGGGTTTCCCACTGAATCTCAAATGAATAGCGTTGGGAATGATCCAAAGAAGAACGCAATTCAAATCCCAGGTACCCATGTGCTTGCGTTAAAACGGTAGAAACGGCCAGGGCAACTGCACTTTCGAATTCTGATTCTTCGCCGGCACGGACATCAATAAACGCCAATTCTCTGATCATGTTGATATTCCTCACGTGTTAGTCGATGGTCGTAACTTCACAAATAAATCTATTTCTGTACTGCCGATAAATAGCGGCACTTCCACTTTCTAAGCGTAGTTAATGAATTACTTTTTTAAGGTTGTAAGCGCCCAAAGAATTGCAATTACATCAATTAATTCTTGAATTCCAGCCCCAACTGAAGCGGTGAGAAATCCCATTCCAGCGGCAATCATTGCAAGAAGTGAGAGCCCCATCCCCACTTGTGCCGATTGCAGCGCTTTTCGATGGGCGACTCTGGCAATATCAATTACTTCGGCCAATTTTCCGATCGAGTCTTCTACTATGACTACATCGGCAGACTCACTTGCAGCTGATGCTCCGCGGGCGCCCATAGCTATTCCCACAGTTGCAGCGGCTAGCGCCGGTGCATCATTGATCCCATCTCCTATGAAAATTACGCTTCCTCGAGTTTGACGTTTCACTTCTTCTACTAGGTCCAACTTTCCTTGAGATGAAACTGAAGCGTGAATATCAGTAATACCAACTTGCTTGGCAATTTCCTGGGCGCTTTCTAGCCGGTCTCCCGTGACAAGGAAAGTTCTTCGAATATTCGCCTTTCTCAATTTAGTGAGAACCTCTAACGCTTCGGTTCGAATTGGATCTGCCATTCCAATTACGCCAATCAAAACGCCGTTCTTAGAGACCCCTACCATTAGCGGGTAACTCTTTTTTAGCCACGGCGGACTAATTTCAAATTGACCAATCTCATGAGGGATTCCATTAATACTGGCAGAAACTCCAACCCCATGAACTTCATTGACTTTGGAAGCTACAACGAATGGAATTTCTCTTTCGACAGCTGCTTGAACTATGGCGCGAGCGATTACATGGTTGCTGTGCTGGTCGATAGAAGCAGCGATTTGAAGGATTTCTTCTGATGAGGTTTGTGGATCAGATAGAATTTCCATCACTTCCGGCCCACCATGAGTAAGTGTTCCAGTTTTATCGAGCATAACCACTTCCGCATCTGCCAATTGCTCGAGAACGGCTCCACCTTTAATAACTACGCCGATCTTGGCTGCTCGGGACATCCCAGAAACAACTGCGATGGGAACTGCCAGAATCAACGGACATGGCGTGGCTGTAACAAAGACGGCCACCAAGCGCGAAATATCGTGGGTAAGAATTAATGTGCCAATCCCCATGAGAAGTGCAATCGGGATAAAACGAATTGCCCACCTGTTTGCCATTCGAACCGCAGGAGAACTATCTGCTTGGGCTTTTTCAACAAGTCGAATTATTCCTGCATAAGTACTGGATGCAGCGTCATTGGCAACTAACATTTCAAAATTGGCACCTGCGTTGAGAACGCCACTGCTGATAAATTCGCCCGTGTCTCTAGTTATTGGAAGCGGCTCTCCAGTTAATGCGGACTCATCCAATGTTGCGATAGTTTTGAGAAATCCATCAACGGGTACGACTTCGCCAGACTTAATAAGCAGTCGATGGTCTTGGCGAATCTCTGAAACGATAATGTCAGAAAATGATCCGTCATCGGAAATTAAATGGGAAATTCTGGGAACTCTAGAAAGCAGGGACTTTAACTCTCGTTCGGCGTGACCAGAAGCCCAACTTTCCAAAATCCGACCAGTAGCGAGCATTAATGAGATTATTGCTGATGCCAGGATATTTTTTGTGGCCAAGGTGCCCACTAAGGAAAGTACCGCCAAAATGTCGGCCCCGTAATCCCGCTTGCGAATTGACTCGATAACCCACAATATTGATGGAACTAACCCGGCGACTCCTCCTATTGCCCAAAGCCATTCTGCAGTGAGTGAAAGGTGGAAGTAGAGAAAGATGGAACCAGTTACCAAAGAGAGCGCAGCGAGGAAGAAGAGCGGCCATTCCAAGCGTTTCATCACCTGTTAAATATATGAGAAATAGGGGCTAGTCCGAAGTTATATCCGCCACAAAGTGGCTCGGGTGGATACGCTCTATTTCATGGGCAGTGTCTCGATAACTTTCCTCGGTGCGACAGAAACAGTTACTGGTAGCAGATTTCTCATCTCTACTGAGAATCACCGGATCCTGGTCGATGCCGGCCTTTATCAAGGTTCGAAAACTACTGAAGCCAAAAATTGGGAACCTTTTCCGGTGGATCCTCGAACTATCGACGCAGTTGTTCTCACTCATGCCCATTTGGATCACTCGGGCTATTTGCCTCTCCTTGCTAAGCAGGGGTTTACGGGCAAAATTCATGCCACCTATTTTACGGAAAAATTGGCAGCGGTTGTCTTGCACGATTCGGCTTTTCTCCAGGGTGAGGATGCACGAGCTGCTAAAAAACGGGGAAACTCAATTCATAAGGATCCTAAAGCTCTTTATGATGACGAGGATGTAAAACAGGTTATATCTCAGTTCAGTACCGCTGAATATCGCCTTCGAATTCTGATTGCTCCAGATATTTTTGTAACCTTTTTTCCATCGGGACATATTCTCGGTTCGGCGTTCATCATCGTGGAAGCGGATGGAAAGAAGTTCCTTTTTACCAGCGATATGGGCCGACCGACCCATCCAATTCTGGTTTCCCCTGACTTACCTCCCTCGAATCATTTTGACGTGGTGTTGACTGAATCCACGTATGGAGATCGCGTTCATGAGATTGCGACCAACCTCTTTGCTGACGAGATAAATGCCGCGTTAAGTCGTGGCGGTTCAATCCTCATTCCAGCTTTTGCCGTAGATAGGACGGAGGTAATTCTCATCGCCCTAAAACAACTAATTGACGCAGGGAGTATCCGTCCAGTTTCTATCTATGTGGATTCACCCATGGCATTGACTTCGCTCAATTACTATAGAGAAGCACTACGAATGGAATCAATCGAAGTCAGGAAGGATTTCATTGCTGCGTATCACAATCAGGACCCCTTTGACCCGGGCTCACTCTATGAAATGCAAACTGTTGAAGAATCCAAATCCCTCAACGATCTGGAAAAACCTGGAATTATAATTTCCGCTAGTGGTATGGCTTCAGGCGGGCGAGTAGTCCACCACTTAGCCAATATGTTGCCAGAAGAGAAGAACACCGTGATGCTTGTAGGTTTTCAAGCTACAGGTAGTAGGGGGCGCGCTTTAGCCCAAGGCGCAAAGGAAATTCGCATTCATGGAAATTATGTGCCGGTGCGAGCCAAAATTGTGCAAGTTGAGATCTTTTCCGTTCATGCAGATAGTGATGAACTCGTTCAATGGCTAAAAAATATATCTACGCCTACAAAAGTCTTTGTTGTTCATGGCGAGCCAGATGCTTCTGCAACATTTGCCATTCGCCTTACAGATGAATTGGGTTGGAATGCAAGCACGGCCTTCCCTGGTCAGAGCTATCAGCTTCCATAATCCAAATCACTCGGTGCTAGCACTCAACATTTGCCCAGATCGATAAAAACAGCGTTTTTGGCTCACTTCAGGCAATACTCTTAAGCGTGTTTCAAGTTCGAATCCACGGGAGAGGTGGACAAGGCGTCGTTACCGCCGCCGAACTCCTGAGTGTTGCCGCGTTTCAAGATGGCCTGCATGCGCAGGCATTTCCGAGTTTCGGTTCCGAAAGAACTGGTGCTCCTGTCATTGCCTACTGTCGAATCAGTGAGGCAACAATTCGGTTACGAGAACCAATTCTTGAACCCGATGCCTTAATTATTCAAGACCCAACCCTGCTTCACTCGGTAGATGTCTTCGCCGGGTCTAACACCAATGGGTTTTTATTGATTAATACAACAAAATCTTTCTCTGAATTGGGTCTGTCAGAGTATGTACTGGGCAGAGACCATGCCAGGAATTTAATTGTTCCTGCATCTGATATTGCGCTTAAGCATGTGGGACGCGCAATGCCCAATGCCGCATTGTTAGGTGGTTTTGCGGCAGCTACCGGAAGAGTCACAATCGACAGTGTTTGTGCGGCGATCCAGGATCGTTTCCCTTCCAAGATCGCGTCCGGCAATATTGCCGCAGCTCAAGAAGCGTATGAATTTGTTGCACAAGAACTTGAGGAGATGAAAAATGCTCAAGCAAATTGAGGGTTCGCGCGCTGTTGCAGAAACTATTGCGGCGTGCAGACCAGCAGTAATTTGCGCCTATCCAATTTCGCCGCAGACACATATTGTCGAGGCCCTGGACGAAATAGTGCGAATGGGCGAGATTGACGATTGCGAATTTGTCAATGTGGAATCGGAATTTTCGGCAATGTCGGTGGCTATCGGGGCTTCCGCAACTGGAGCGCGGGCATACACCGCAACTGCTAGCCAAGGGCTGCTCTTTATGGTTGAACCTGTCTACAACGCGTCAGGCTTAGGTTTACCGATTGTCATGACCCTAGCCAATCGCGCCATCGGAGCTCCAATTAATATCTGGAACGACCACAGTGATGCCATGAGCCAACGTGATTCTGGGTGGATTCAACTGTATGCCCAAGATAATCAATCCGCGGCCGATTTACATATTTTGGCATTTCGTTTAGCCGAAGAAATCTCCCTCCCGGTCATGGTCTGTATGGATGGATTTATCCTGACTCATGCGATGGAAGAGATAGATATCGTAGATCGAGATTTAGTAGATACATTTTTGCCACCATTTGTTCCCCGACAGGTATTAGATCCTGTTGACCCAGTTTCCATTGGTGCCATGGTCGGTCCTGAGGCTTTTACAGAAGTTCGGTATCTCGCCCATGTAAAACAATTGCAGGCATTAGAGCTGCTCCCCAAACTCTCCAAAGAATTTGAAGGAATTTTTGGGCGGCGGGCGGCAGGCGAACATGATGCTGATGGCTTAATCACTAAATATTTCACCGATGATGCAGAAATTGTTCTGGTAGCTCTTGGATCGGTATTAGGCACAATAAAGGATGTTGTAGACGAACTACGCGCTACTGGCCAAAAAGTAGGCGCATTAGGAATCACTTCTTTCCGTCCCTTTCCACTAGATGCCGTGCACGACGCCTTGGTCAATGCGAAGAAAGTGGTTGTGGTTGAGCGAGCATTTGCTCCAGGAATTGGTGGAATCGTTTCCTCAAACATTCGAACGGCGATAACCAATATTCCTTGTCAAATATTTACCGCTGTCTCCGGCCTCGGCGGGCGGCCAATCACGCGCGAACTAATAAGGAAAATCTTTGCTAGTACCCTGGCTGGAACAATGCCAGCGCTCACTTTCACCGATCTTAATTACGACTTGATTGATCGCGAGATTGAACGAACTAATCGCAATCGGCGGTCGGGGCCAATGGCTGAAAACCTTTTGAAAGATTTGGGTGCCAAATGAGTACACCTTTGAAGTTCTATCAGGTCGGCTCCTTCGCAGTGGGCAATCGCCTCTTGGCTGAAGGCCAACTTTCCGAGCAGTCCCATCCAGATAGAACAAATTCCTTGACCTCAGGTCACCGAGCTTGTCAGGGATGTGGAGAAGCCTTAGGTGCTCGCTACGCTTTGGATGCCGCGATGGCGGCTACAGATGGCAAGATCGTCGCTGTAAATGCCACGGGCTGCCTAGAAGTCTTCTCAACGCCATACCCAGAGACCTCGTGGCGCCTTCCATGGCTTCACTCGCTCTTTGGTAACGCAGCAGCCGTTGCAACTGGGGTTGCTGCAGCACTTCGGGCACAGGGCAAAAGCGATATCCGAGTCATTGCCCAGGGCGGCGATGGCGGTACCGTGGATATTGGATTTGGACCACTTTCGGGAATGTTTGAACGAAATGATGATGTCTTGTACATCTGTTATGACAACGAGGCCTACATGAATACCGGTGTTCAACGCTCTGGTGCCACGCCTCCAGCGGCTCGAACTAATACAACTCATGCTGTTGGCACAAATCCAGGCGCTTCGTTTACTCAGGGAAAGAATCTCCCAGTCATTGCTATGGCCCATGGAATTCCTTACGTAGCCACGGCCACCGTTGCCGATCTCCATGATTTAGAAGCAAAAGTGAAGAAGGCTATGACTTATAGAGGCGCTCGCTACCTTCATATTTTGGTGCCCTGTCCCTTGGGTTGGGGATCGCGCTCTGAAGAAACTATTCAGCTAGCTCGAATGGCAACGGAGTGCGGTTTGTTTCCAGTTTTCGAAGCCGAGTACGGCGAAGTTATTGCAACAAAGAAGATTCGTCGCCAAGTACCAGTGGAAAAATATTTGAAACCACAAAAAAGATTCGCCCACCTCTTTGGCGCAAACGGTCATCCAGAATTGCTCCAAGCAATTCAAGCCATTGCTGACAAAAATATAACTAAATATCAATTGCTTGAGGCTGATGCACAAGAGCAAGACACCTCAAAGGAGAGCAGTCGTGGATAAGCCCTTTGCCATAACGCTAAATATTGGTTCATCACTTGCTAATCACACCGGCAGTTGGCGGAATGAGCGACCTGTCTATGTAAATCGACTCCCTCCATGCAACGATGCTTGTCCTGCAGGTGAGGATGTTCAAGGTTGGTTGTACGAAGGTGAAGCAGGAAATTACGAGCAAGCTTGGCGAAATTTAGTTCGAGATAATCCATTGCCGGCAATCATGGGAAGAATTTGCTATCACCCATGTCAAACTGCATGTAATCGGGCCGAACTAGATGAAGCGGTCGGAATTAACTCAGTGGAACGTTTTCTAGGTGATGAAGCGATAAAGCAAAATTGGCAATTTAACGTTACTGCTGCGCCAACGGGGAAACGTATTCTTATCATTGGATCGGGCCCATCTGGACTCTCGGCTGCCTACCACCTTGCACTGAAAGGCCATTCGGTAACGATTAGAGAGAGCGCTGCAGCACCCGGCGGAATGATGCGATACGGAATCCCGGCATATCGACTTCCTCGCGAAATTTTGGATGCTGAAATATCTCGCATCGTAAATATGGGCGTTGTCATTGAATGCAACACCAAAGTCGAAAACGCTGAAGCAACATTTAGCGAAGGGTTTGATGCAGTATTTCTAGCCATCGGCGCACACTTGGGCAAGCGGGCTTTCATTCCAGCTGGGGACACTGCTCGAATTTTGGATGCAGTATCAGTTTTGCATATGACTGCCGATGGCCAACCGCCGATGTTAGGAAGAAGAGTTGTTGTCTATGGCGGCGGAAATACCGCACTTGATGCAGCTCGTACCGCCCGACGATTGGGCGCGTACGAAGCGATTGTGGTTTATCGACGTACTCAGGAAAAGATGCCAGCCCATGAAGTCGAACTTAAAGAGGCTCTCGATGAGGGAATCGTCATGCGATGGCTTTCGACTGTTTCGCGAGTCGATGAAGGAAGCGTTACCATCGAAAAAATGGCTTTGGATGAAAAGGGATTTCCGCAACCTACTGGTGAATTTGAAAACCTAGATGCCGACTCCGTTATTTTAGCGTTGGGACAGGAAGTTGACCTCAGTGTTATCAATGGAATTGCTGAGGTCAAAGTAGATGACGGTGTTGTGGAAGTTGATGGCTTTTTAATGACAGGCCGTCGTGGACTCTTCGCCGGTGGCGATGCCGTCCCTGGCGAGCGGACCGCAACAAATGCCATCGGGCATGGCAAGCATGCGGCCAGAGCCATTAACTCGTGGCTTCAGGACCAGAGCTTTGTACATGCCGATCGTCCCGACTTGGCATCTTTCGATCGACTCAATACTTGGTATTACTCGGATGCCCCGAAAACTGTTCGACCTAAATTGGATGCCGCCAGGAGAGCTTCGAATTTTGCTGAAGTGGTCCAAGGTCTAGATGCCGAAACTGCGGTATTTGAAGCTCGACGTTGTCTCTCATGTGGCAATTGCTTTGGTTGCGATAACTGTTTTGGCGTCTGCCCTGATAACGCCGTGATAAAAATCGAAAGCGGCAAATATGAAATAAATCTGGACTACTGCAAGGGTTGTGGGATCTGTGCAAACGAGTGCCCGTGTGGGGCAATCGATATGGAGCTTGAACGCTCGTAAGTCCAGTATTTCTGACTTTTTCGCCTCAAAAAGCGAGAGTCGTTACTCTATGACCATGTCAAAAGTCTTAGCGTCCTTACCTGTCGGCGAACGAGTCGGTATTGCTTTTTCCGGAGGGTTAGATACCTCGGTCGCGGTGGCTTGGATGCGATCTAAGGGGGCAATTCCCTTTACCTATACCGCTGACCTTGGCCAATACGACGAACCCGATATTGATTCGGTTCCAAGCCGGGCCAGTACTTATGGTGCCGAACTCGCACGATTAGTCGATTGTAAGCGCGCCTTGGTGGAAGAGGGTCTAGTAGCAATTGCTTGCGGTGCTTTCCATATTCGTTCTGGCGGGAAGCAATATTTTAATACCACCCCATTGGGTCGTGCCGTAACTGGAACCTTGCTGGTGCGAGCAATGATGGAAGATGGCGTTTCCATCTGGGGAGATGGTTCTACATACAAAGGCAACGACATCGAAAGATTTTATCGGTACGGATTACTAGCTAACCCGGCTCTTAGAATTTATAAGCCTTGGTTAGATGCTGACTTTGTTCAGGAACTTGGTGGCCGCAAAGAGATGTCCGAGTGGTTGGTTGACAATGGATTTCCATACCGCGACAGCGTCGAAAAAGCCTATTCCACTGATGCCAATATTTTAGGCGCCACTCATGAAGCAAAACGACTAGAGCACTTGGATGCTTCGGTTGAATTAGTGGAACCAATTATGGGTGTGAAATTTTGGGATTCTCAGGTTGAGATCAATTCTGAAGATGTAAAAATTACTTTTGTGCAGGGTCGTCCCATCGCCATTAATGATGTCGAATATAAAGATTCAGTTGCGTTAATGAACGAAGTAAATGCAATCGGTGGGCGCCATGGACTTGGCATGGCCGATCAAATTGAAAATCGAATTATTGAAGCAAAAAGCAGAGGCATTTATGAGGCCCCGGGAATGGCGCTCTTGTTTATCGCTTATGAAAGATTAGTGAGCGCGATTCATAACGAGGACACAATTGCCAATTATCATGCCGAAGGTCGTCGATTGGGACGATTACTTTATGAAGGTCGATGGTTTGATCCGCAAGCTTTGATGTTGCGTGAATCGCTCCAACGTTGGGTTGCCTCCGCAGTTACCGGTGAAGTCACGATCCGACTTCGAAGAGGAGATGATTATTCAATTATCAATACCCAAGGTCCAGCGTTTAGTTATCATCCTGACAAACTTTCGATGGAGCGAACTGAGGATGCGGCGTTTGGACCGGTGGACCGAATTGGCCAATTAACTATGAGGAATCTGGATATCGCCGACACTCGAGCTAAGTTGGAACTTTATGCTGCTCAAGGGCAATTGGGCGGTCAGTTTCCGCTTATTGGTCAGTTGCAATCTGGGGGAGCGCAGGTGATTTCGGCCGCTGTGACACTTCCTGCCGATGAGACTCGAGATCTGAACGTGGAACACTCCCTGGATCGAGCCGCGCTCGAAGCGGGGAACGATTGATGAGTGGCACCCCTCTATCCTTATAGGTTAAATTTTTTCCACGCTCAAAAATTCTCAATCAAACCTCACGAAGGTGGCAATAGCCTCGCAAAAGATTAAACTTAATGTGTGGAAAAGGTACCGAAGGTACAAAAAGTACAGAGAGCAGTTCTTGCTTTCGCTTGTTCTGCGACCTTGCTTATTGGATTAGCCCCTTCTGCCCAAGCGTCGTGGCTGACCTACCTGACCAGCCCAGTTCAACAGTCGGTAAAGAGCACTATTTCGATTAATTACGATGTACAGCAAATTCACTTTGGAATCACCGATACCGACCCACATCGTTATTACTTTTATCTAAATTTCGTTAAGCAAGTAACTTCCAAACTTTTTTCTGACGGATTAAATTCCTACAGTGGTATCGACCTGGACCTCAATGGCGACAACCTCATGGACTACTCCATCCGCACCGACCCTGCCATTCCTTATGAAAGTAATCTGATTCATGCTGGTATTTTTTACGAGTTAGCATCAGGAAAATCTGTTCGAAGTCAAAAATGTGAAGTTCAGACCTTCTCGGACATCTCAAAGAAAGTGGACTGGATCGGATTCTCGATTCCAAGAGATTGCCTTCCTTTTGGTTCATCATTTTCTATTCAAGGAATTTCGCAACATGACCCCAAAGGCAAAAAAGAGTTTGATCTGGTCCCGGAAACTCCATGGAAAGTGTTGTTGAATGCTGACGGCACTTCTCCCGCAATTAGTTCTACTGTTTCAGACAGCGCTAGCTCCACTCCTATTGTTAGTAGTAACAGTGAACTTCCTTCAGTCACATCAGAATTAAATCCTTCGATTATGTCACCAGCAAAATCTCCGGATGATTTAGTTGCCCTCGCGGCGGTAGAAATGCAGTCCGTAGTGACCGTAAATTGTGGATCTGGATTAGGAAGCGGTTGGTCTGCAAAAGTTCAACTTACAGCCAAAATGATTTCTGCGGGTTACAAGTCTTATGTCATTACAAACCAGCACGTTATTAAAGAATGTATCGACAGTAGAAGTGTCACACTGACCTTGGCCAATCAAAATACCATTCAGGGATACCTTCAATCTTGGGACGAAACCAACGATATGGCTGGCATCTTGACGAAGCAGGCAATCCCACAATTGAGTTTTAGTGGTGTTCGCCCTCAAGAAGGTTGGTGGGCCGGAGTGATCGGCAGCCCGCTTGGCTTCCCTGGAGTACTTACAGAGGGAATTATCTCCAGCGTTACTGCAACCAGCGCTCTTGCGACAACAACGGCTCATATCAATCCAGGTAATTCTGGTGGGCCGGCATTTGATCGAACCGGGCGCGTTGTTGGATTAGCCACTGCTAAATATGTTGATTCTGAGGGATTTGGAATCATTCATGGCACTCCATCGCTCTGCCTCAATATCTTAATGTGCATTGATTCAAATAATCTTTGGGCCGAGGGAACTACAACTTCTACTACGATATCCACAACATCCACCGAAGCGGATTTGCTTGATAAATCTTTAGCCTTAAGAACTGCAAGTCAGATGCTCTTAGAAGGAGCAAAGGGACTCTTGGAGCGAACGATTGCCCAACTCAAATTGGCCGCAACCAATTTTCCCGCTGCAAAGAAGGATCTTCTTAAATTTGAAAGTTTGGCCCCCCAGCCACCAACGACCACGGATTCCGTGGTGAGTGATGTGAATGCCATCGCTGGTTTTGCCTCTGAAGTCACTAGTTTTGGCAAACTCGTCAATGCAAAAGTTGACGGACTTTCGGTTACAACGCAAGTAGTTAAAGTAAAAACGATCACTTGTGTAAAAGCAGCGGCCATCAAGAAAGTCACAGGCGTTAATCCCAAGTGCCCAAGCGGGTTCAAAATAAAGGCCTAATTAATCAAATAGCGCTAGCCACGGCCATTTGTAGATTTCGATTTAATGCAAAAGTGACTTATTGACTAATCGGTAAAGAATTAGTCCATGAATTGAAAGAATGTGATCTTGCGCGCAGGAGTACTTCTTTCGATTTTATTCATTCTCTCGGTCGACCCCTATCCTTCCATTTCTTCAGCGGTCTCACTCGATCAAGCGAATCAGAAACTATCTCTTTCGCAGCCGCCGTTCTCTACGAATTCATATATAAATTCCATAGTCAGCCTGCAAATTTTCCTTCATACATTGTGACCGATCGCGATAATATTTTTAATTGTTTAGCTGGTAAGAAAGTAATGTTCATCTTGCCCAACCTGCGTGAGAATCTGGGATCGCTCCTCAAAAAGGTTGGTGGGCAGCAGCGATGGGGAGCACGTTAGGTTTTCAAGGAGTTTTAACTATAAGGATTATTTCTAGTGTTTCTAGTGGGAGTGCAAGTGCAACAACAAGGCCCACCCCCACTATTTCCTCTAAATCCTCTCAGTCAAATGCAAAGAGTCTGGCTTAGGCAAGCGCGAAGCTAAAACTCCTACATTCATTGGCGATCTAAATAGAGATATTGATTCGGTTGCCAAGTATGTTACAAATGAGAAAAACTACTTAATAAAGGTTTCTGCAGCAATTAAAGCTGCAGGCAGTGGAAAGATTAGGTCATGACTTCTACAACTGGCCCCCAGCGGGAAATATTGACCTATGAGCAATTTGGAATAGCCACCAGAGAGTTGGCCCAAGTAATTGCTGACTCAGGATTTCATCCGGACATCATTCTCTCAATTGCTAGAGGTGGGTTTTTCCTCGGTGCTGGTCTTGGCTATGCGCTGGGCGTCAAGAATTCCTTTACGATCAGCGTCGAGTTTTACACCGGCATTGGTGAGAGATTACCGATGCCAGTGGTGCTTCCTCCGGTTCCGAATCGAATTGATTTGCGTGGGGCCCGTGTTCTAATAGCCGATGATGTAGCCGATTCAGGAGAAACTTTGCAATTAGTCCAAGATTTTTGTGAAGGATTTGTATTGGAAGCCAAGTGCGTTGTTCTATATGAAAAACCTGGAACAATCATTAAGCCGGATTTTTCTTGGCGGATAACCGACAAATGGATTGACTTTCCCTGGTCGGCACAACCACCCGTTACGTCCGGTCTTTCACATTAAGAAAATGGCTTCGTCAAAAATCATCACGCTGGTTTTAGCAATGTCAGGTGCGGTTGTCTCGTTGATGCAGACTTTGCTTGTGCCTCTGCTTCCTGATCTTCCAAAATTAATTGGAGTGAGTGCTGACGATGCGTCTTGGTTGATAACCGCAACTCTCTTAGCCAGTGCCGTTGCGACCCCCTCATTGACCCGATTAGCTGACATGTTTGGTAAGCGGCGAATGATGTTCTATAGCCTCACCGTCATGATGATGGGTTCGGTTTTGGGCGCCATCGCACATTCACTGCTCCTGCTTATAGTCGCACGAGCAATGCAAGGATTTGCGATGGCACTTATCCCAATCGGAATCAGCATCATGAGAGATGAATTGCCCCGTGAAAAATTAGGTTCGGCCGTTGCCCTCATGAGCGGGACTTTAGGGATTGGGGCGGCAGTTGGGTTGCCGCTATCGGGGTTCGTATATTCCCACTTCGGTTGGCATGCAGTTTTTTGGTTCTCTACTGGTTTGGCAGTTTTTTCATTTCTTGGTGTGTTTCGGTTTGTCCCCGAATCGAAGGTAAAAACGGGGGGTCATTTCGACTTATTCGGAGCCGCATTACTCTCTTTTTCACTTGCATTCTTGTTATTGGCAATCACCAAAGGGGGAGTTTGGGGCTGGTCTGAATTGCCGACGCTTGGAAGTTTTTTCATTTCAATGGTGACTTTGGTTTTTTGGATCCCTTGGGAACTTCGAGTTCAAGACCCGCTCGTGGACTTAAAAACTTTTTCCAACCGAAGCGTTCTTTTCACTAATATCGCTTCACTTCTGGTGGGTTTTGCCATGTATGCAAATATGCTCACAACCACTCAGCTACTGCAGATCTCGCAAGTAAGTGGATATGGATTTGGGATCTCCGTTCTCACAGCAGGAGTGGCTCTGTTGCCAGCAGGATTGACCATGGTTGCATTTGCTCCCGTGTCAGCAAGAATTACAAGAAACTATGGGGCCGAAAGAACACTTTTTGTTGGTGCTGTGGTCTTATCACTTGGATATGTGGCACGCACTCTTCTCTTGGCTCACGAATGGGAAATCATTGTAGGTGCGGTGGTTATTTCTGCTGGAACCGCGATTGCCTACGCTTCCATGCCAACATTAATCATGGGCGCGGTCCCTATTTCTGAAACTTCAGCGGCAAACGGAGTAAACACGGTCTTGAGAACTATTGGCACCGCTACGGCAAGCGCTGCTATTGCCTCATTGTTATCCAGCGATATGTTGAAAATTGGATCACAAGAATTTCCACGGCTGGCAAGCTTTCAAGAGGTCTATATCTTGGCCGCTGTAGCCGCCGCGATTTCTGGTGCCGTAACTTTTCTGATCCCAAGAAAGGTAAAACACATTCATTCGTAAAGTGAGCTCAATTGGAACTTAGCTCTTCGTGGTAGCTGTTCTCACACTCATCATTAACAAGAGCGCTGTGCATATGGGAATGATCGTCCATGACTGCTGGAGGTGCACATGAATATAGTGAGTAGCCACAAAGGTGAATACGATGCCAGCGGCTACTCGCCAATCATCGCCAATAATGAAGTCGTACCAAAACTTCCCAAATTCCACTACCCCATGAATAAATCCAGTCTTAACTTCAGTTAAAATTTGCACCTCATCTTTTTCGCTGAGCTGCAGTCCGACATCTGGCAAACTTTCTTGAGAAATTTGATGCTTTTTCTTAAGCAGAGCAATGAGAGAAATAGCGGTGATGCTTGTAAAGGCGATGAGGGCGATCAGGGAAAGGTCCTTGCCCGGCCACATCACTCCAGAACCTTCACCTCCCCAAAAAATCCCAAATGAAGTCAGCATTACTCCGACGACAAATTTCATAGAATTCTCTGGAACTCTTGTTAACGGTTTTGCTAGTGCAAATCCGGCCGCAGTGGCCATCACAACAGCGAGTAGCGCAGCGAATGAGGCGAGTCCGACTTCCTTTTGAATTGTTCCAAAAGTGAGCACTATGAAGACGACCTCTAATCCTTCTAGAAGCACACCTTTAAAAGCTAAGGTAAAGGCATACCAATCTGATACGCCAAACTTGATTTTCTTTGTTGCTTTCTGAGCCGCTGCCATCTCTTCTTGGAAAATTCGTGCTTCATCGTGGAGCGCCTTAAACCCACTGGCGCGCAATATGGCCTTTCTTAGCCATTGGAGTCCGAAGACAAGCAAAAGTCCGCCTACTCCTAAGCGCATCGACGAAATCGGAAGATGTGAGATGGCCGGTCCAGCCACAGCAATGATGAAAGCTAATAGGGCTATTCCTGCACCTACGCCTCTAAATGCCGACTTCCAATTTCGCGCGGTCCCGGCCGCCAAAACGATGGTTACCGCTTCCACTGCCTCAACAGCGCTAGCCAAGAAGACTGAAAGGAAGAGGGCTAGGTTTGGGCCGGAGATGCTCATGAATGTGAATCCTCGAATTCCTTGCCTTGGTTAATGATTGCGCCTTCAATATACGGTGAATGTCTCAACTATATTGGATGCGGTTGGGTCAATTAAGGATAGGTTGTGAGTATGAAGGCCCTTTACAAGGCTAGCCCGATTGCAGGGTTAGAACTCATAGATATTTCCGAACCAACCCCTGGTCCTTACGAAGTCAAAATTCAAGTCATCAGCACTGGGATCTGCGGAACCGATTTGCATATCGAATCATGGGATCCATGGGCAGCGTCGGCAGTGAGTGTCCCACTGATACCAGGTCACGAATTTTCAGGTCGAGTTGTAGAAGTCGGAAGTGGCGTGACGACAATTCAAGTAGGTTCACTAGTGTCAGGAGAAGGACACGTTGTGTGTGGCCTTTGCCGAAACTGCCGTGCTGGTCGAAGACATCTGTGTATGAATACTTCCAGCATCGGAGTCAACCGGAATGGGGCATTCGCTGAGTACGTTCTCTGCCCTGAAACCAATGTATGGGTGCATCCGGAAGGGATCGATCCTGACCTCGCAGCGATATTCGATCCTTTGGGAAATGCGGTTCATACAGCGCTAACTTTTCCTTTAGTCGGTGAAGATGTAATTATCAGCGGCGCCGGTCCAATCGGTTTAATGGCAGCGAAGATCGCTCGCCACATCGGCGCTCGGTTTATCGTGATCACTGATGTTAATGAAGCACGATTAACTTTGGCTCTTTCCATGGGTGTTGATCGAGCAGTTAATGTCGCTCGAGAAGATATCGGAAAAGTTCAACGTGATCTGGGCATGAAAGAAGGATTTGATATTGCCTTCGAAATGAGCGGGCATCAAAGCGCTTTACCACTCTTGCTTGACAACATGGGTCATGGTGGCCGAATTGCACTTTTAGGATTGCCAACCGTTCAATACCCAATTGATTGGGCCAAAGTTGTTAGTCACATGATCACCATCAAAGGCATTTATGGAAGAGAAATGTTTGAGACTTGGTATGCCATGAATGCAATGGTCGGCAAAGGTTTGGATGTAAGCCCGGTAATTACTGATCGATTTGCATTCGCTGAATGGCAGGATGCATTCGCGACAGCTAGAAATGGCGATCGCGGCAAAGTGATAATCAAATGGTCGTGAGGTGAGGGCGTATGTACCAGCATGTTAAAGCGCAATTAGTACAAACTTTGGAAGAGATTTCACGTGCAGGATTGTTGAAAAATGAAAGGGCTATCGAAAGTTCGCAAGGCCCTCATATACGTTTCAACGGTAAGGAATTATTTAATTTTTGCTCAAACAATTACCTTGGATTATCAAGTGATCCCAGACTTATTCAATCTTCTCAAGAAGCATTGGAGACATTTGGATTTGGAATGTCCAGTGTCAGATTTATTTGCGGCACGCAAACGATACATCTGGAATTAGAATCACAGCTTTCTCAACTGTTAAAGAAAGAAGCAACGATCCTTTTCCCCTCCTGTTTTGATGCTAATGGCGCGATATTTGAAGTATTGCTGACAGAGGCCGATGCGGTAATTTCTGATGAACTCAACCATGCTTCTATTATTGATGGAATCCGTTTAAGTAAAGCTGTGCGTTATCGATATAGAAATCGAGACATGCAAGACTTGGAGCAACAACTCTCCCAAAGTTCTAGCTCTAGACGCAGGCTCATTGTTACCGATGGCGTTTTCTCAATGGATGGATCATTTGCGCCGTTACAAGACATTTGCGATCTGGCGGAGCGGTATGACGCCCTGGTTATGGTGGATGACTCGCATGCCGTGGGATTTATAGGCCAATCTGGCGCTGGCACCCCAGAGTTATTTGGGGTTTCTGATCGGGTAGATATAATTTCCGGAACTTTAGGCAAAGCACTCGGAGGCGCCTCCGGTGGATACATATCGGCTCACAAGGAGATTGTTGATCTGCTCCGGCAACGTGCCAGGCCCTATCTCTTTTCAAATGCACTTGCACCCTCAATAGTCGCTGCTTCTCTTACGGCGCTGGAGTTAGTGGAACAGGGAAATGAACTTCGCGAACGTTTAGGGCGGAATGCTTTTCATTTTAGATCTCACATGAGTGAGGCTGGTTTTACTCTATTGCCAGGCGAACACCCCATAGTTCCAGTTATGTTTGATGATGAACACCAAGCACAACAAATGGCTGAAATTATGCTCCACTTAGGTGTCTATGTTGTTGCCTTCTCTTATCCCGTAGTTCCTCTCGGTCGGGCCAGAATCCGAGTTCAACTTTCGGCTGCTCACAGTCCCCAGGACATAGAGCTATGCATTGCCGCTTTTGTTCAAGCTCGCGAGATTCTCCATGCTGGCTAAATGAAAAACTATTTAGGAAGCAGACCAGCCTCATATTGCTGAAGTAGAGAAGGAGCATCCTCATCCTTCTTCGATAGTACATATTCACCAGGTGGCCAGTAGATATTTATCGTCGGATCAAATGGCGAAATACCGTGCTCATGCGGGGCGTTATATTCGCTAGAAAGGAGGTAAGAGACGACACTATCTTCTTCCAAGGCAATAAAGGCATGACCCAAATCCCCAGATAAATAGATGCTATTTCCCGCTTCCGCGTTGAGTTCGACGACAACATACTGACCAAATGTGATTGAACTGGGCCTAATATCCACTGCGACATCCAAGATTGAACCTCGAAGACAAGTGACCAATTTAGATTGTCCAGAGCCGTCTAGACTGTAATGGATTCCTCTTATGGTATTTTTCTTGGAAACGGAGATATTTGATTGTTTAAATGAAACCAGAGGATCAATCTCTCTCAACTCTGATTCTTTAAACCACTCGCGAAAGTTGCCACGATTGTCGGAGTAAATGGCCGATTGAAGTTCGAATGCCCCAATAATTGGAAGCGGCTGAATGTGCATGGTCTTATATTCTCACAAGAAATCGTCTTGGGAGATCGCATCTGTGATGGCATTTTCCCAGTCACGGAGCGGTTCAATTTTTAGTTCTTTCCAATCTGAATGGTCCAGCACGGAATAGTTTGGCCGTTTCGCCTTCTGCGGAAACTGCGATGAAGGTACCGGAAGGATACGATTCTTATCTTTTCCCAATAATTCAAAGATTCTTTGGGCGAAATGAAACCAAGATGTTGAACCGGCGTTGGTGAGATGGTGTAACCCCGTGATGTTAGTTAGCAAAAGGTTTTCGATAGTGAAGCCTGCAACATCGGAACACCAAGTTGGTTGGCCAATCTGGTCATTAACCACTGAGAGTGTCTCCTTAACTTTTTCAAGCTCAATCATTTTTTTCACGAAATTGCTTCCATACTGGCTGTAGAGCCATGAAGTTCGCAAAATCAGCGACATACCTGGCATCGTCGCCTGCACCAGGTCTTCACCTAGTGACTTACTTTTCCCATAAATCGAAGTTGGGTGTTTGGGAGCCTTCGTGGAGTAAGGTATTGAGCTAGATCCATCAAAAACGTAGTCGGTCGAAAAGTGAGTTAAATGAGCGCCGATTGCAGATGAGGCTATTGCTACGTTTTCAGCGCCAGCGGCATTTATCGCAAAAGCCAATTCTTCTTTTGATTCCGCACCATCCACATTTGTATAGGCAGCGCAATTAATGACATTGGTTGGTTGCTCTTTGGTAATTCTTCGGACAGTGCCTTCGCGGTCAGTAATGTCAAGGTCGTGCTTGGAAAGAAGTACGTATTCTTGTTCACGAAGTTGAAGCGCTCGCTCAAACTCCAAAGCGAGTTGCCCGTTTCCGCCCGTGACTAACCACCTTTTATTCATAAGGTGGTTATTTATCCCTTTTTCGATTTCAATGGCTGCCACCAAGATTCATTTTCCTGATACCAACGTATTGTTGAATCTAGCCCAGATTGGAAATCAATCGAGGGCGCATAGCCCAGCTGGGTGCGGATTTTCGCCGAATCAACCGAGTAGCGAAAGTCATGTCCTTTTCGATCCGTTACCTTCTCGATGGAGTCGGAACCTTTTCCCATTTTCTGCAAAATCATTTCCGTGAGTTCCAGATTAGTGATTTCCATTCCGCCACCGATATTGTAAATATTTCCGGCGGCGCCTTTGGTAGCCACCAGTTCAATTCCAGCACAGTGATCTTCAACGTGAATCCAATCTCGAATATTGGATCCATCGCCATACATTGGAATCTTTAATCCTTCCATTAAATTGGTGATGAAAAGAGGAATGATTTTTTCCGGGAATTGATAAGGACCGTAGTTGTTTCCACATCTGGTGATCCGAACATCCATTCCATATGTACGGAAATAGGACATCGCCAATAGATCTGAGGAAGCCTTGGAGGCTGAATAGGGAGAGTTGGGATTGATGGGATCGGATTCTGGCCAGGATCCTGCTTCAATGGACCCATAAACTTCATCCGTAGATACATGCACAAATGTCTTCACTGAATTATCTAGTGCTGCTTTGAGGAGAACATGAGTACCCAGAACATTGGTCTCCACAAATTGATGCGGATTAGCAATGGACCGGTCCACATGGGATTCGGCGGCAAAATGAACCACTAAATCCACCCTGGACATGATCGATTCCACCAACGGCCGATCCAGAATATTCCCGTGAATAAACTCAAACCGAGGGTCAAATTGGCAATCAGCTAAGTTATTTAGATTGCCCGCGTATGTAAGGGCATCCAAGACCACAACCTTTTCCCAAGAGGAATTGCCAGTGATTTGTCTTCGGACAAAATGTGATCCAATAAATCCAGCCCCGCCGGTAACCAAGAGTCGCATTTGGCAAAAGTACCGTAGTCAAGGAATGAACTTCCAGTACGCTTACCTTTATGAAAGGAATCGTCTTAGCAGGTGGTACTGGATCGCGGTTATGGCCAGTCACAAAGGGGGTCAGCAAGCAATTGGTTCCGGTTTACGACAAACCGCTGATTTTTTACCCGATTTCGACCCTTATGATGGCTGGGATTCGCGACATTATCGTGATTACTACCCCAGAAGACCAAACTTCCTTTCAAAGACTATTGGGGGATGGCTCCTCCTTTGGAATTAACATCAAATACGAGGTCCAACCAAGTCCGGATGGGTTGGCTCAAGCCTTTCTGATAGCGGAAAAACATATTGAAGGTAGAAAATGTGCACTTGTACTAGGTGACAACTTATTTTATGGGCCAGGTCTTGGATCCCAATTGACGCAATTCGCCCAGATCGAAGGGGCTCAAATTTTTGCATATCGTGTGAGTGATCCGGAGCGGTATGGAGTTGTTGAATTCGGTGGTGACGGAAAAGCGATCTCGATAGAAGAGAAACCCGTTCACCCAAAGTCCTCCTATGCCATTCCTGGTTTGTACTTTTACGATGAGAATATTTTAGAGATTGCTCGGGCTGTTAAACCCAGCGCTCGCGGGGAATTGGAAATTTCAAGTGTCAACCAAACTTACTTAGAGCGTGGTAATTTGCATGTGAGCATTTTGCCCCGTGGGACGGCATGGTTGGATACCGGAACTTTCACTTCGCTCCACGATGCATCTTCGTACGTTCGCGCGTTAGAGGAGAGGCAAGGAACTAAAATTTCTTGCTTGGAAGAAATCGCGTTTAGACACGGATGGATATCCAAATCCGAACTCTTAGATCTAGCAGCAGCCTATAAATCCAGTCCGTATGGGGCTTATTTATATATGGTTGCAAATGAAGAATGAAGTCCTGGATTTAGCTCAAATTCAGTCGGAGCACACTGGGAATTTTAGTGATAAATGGTCTTCCTACATTTCGATTTACCAAGAGGTATTAGAACCGCTGCGATGTAAGATCGGTAAAGTTCTTGAAATTGGAGTTCAAAATGGCGGTTCGCTAGAAATTTGGGCGAAATATTTCACCGGGGCTAAATTGATTGTGGGCTGCGATATAGATCCTCGGTGCGCGTCCCTAGCTTTTGAAGACCCAAGAATCCAGGTCATCGTGGGAGATGTGAATCAATCTGAAACCTATAGAAAAATAATAGGCCTCTCCGAAAATTTCGACTTAATTATTGATGATGGAAGCCATAATTGCGCAGATGTAATTAAAACATTTCTTATTTATTTCAGTTATTTGGCAGAAGGTGGAACGTACATAATTGAGGATTTGGTTACCAGTTACTGGCCGGCTTACAACGGCGGTTTAGATGAGCCAACTTCGTCGATGAATTTTTTGAAGAAGATGGCAGATGTGATCAATTACGAGCATTGGCGAACGGACACGAAGATTCGTGATTTTTTTTCGCAAGCCTTGAGCTCAGTGGGTATGACTCTTCCAGATGATTTTTTCGCGGGGGTGCATTCAATTACTTTTATGAATTCACTATGCATCATAAAGAAAGCTGCTCCTGAGCAAAATCTGCTTGGCCCCAGGACAGTGGTTGGAAATTTCGGTCCGGTAGAACCTGGCGTGGTCTATCTAGATGGAACTGACGCCCGAGAAATTAATTAGTTTGTAGGACGCTTTTAAAATATTCCACGGTTTTAGATAAACCTTCATTTCTGGTAATAGTTGGCGACCACTGTAATTTTTCAAACGCTAACGTCGTATCTGGCATTCGTTGCTTTGGATCATCAGAAGGCAAGGGCATGAAAACGATTTCCGACCTGCTGCCAGTGAGCGCCAAAATTTCTTCGGCTAGTTCGAGCATTGTAATTGGTTGTGGATTTCCTATATTTACCGGACCAGTTAAACCTTCGGTTTCAAAGAGTGCTATCAATCCAGATATTAGGTCATCCACATAACAAAAACTTCTCGTCTGAGTTCCATCACCGTAAATAGTCAGCGGGTCTCCTTTGAGAGCTTGGACAATAAAATTACTCACTACTCTGCCATCATTTATAGCCATTCGAGTGCCATAAGTATTAAAAATTCGAGCGACCCTAATATCAACTCCATATTGGCGGTGGAAATCGAAAATTGCGGTCTCCGCGGCTCGCTTGCCCTCGTCATAACAGGAACGGATTCCCACGGGATTCACATTGCCCCAATAACTCTCGTCTTGGGGTGAAATATCGGGATCTCCATAAACTTCGGAAGTCGATGCCTGCAGAATTCGGGCGCCATGTTTGTGGGCCAGTTCTAGAAGATTGATGGTCCCAAATATGCTGGTTTTAAGCGTCTGAACTGGGTGGCGTTGGTAATGGATTGGACTAGCTGGGCAAGCCAAATTGAAAATGCCATCTACCTGTAAATCTATGGGCATGGTGACATCGTGTTCTATCAGTTCGAAATGTGGATCATTTCTAAACGTTTCAATATTGCGCTCGGATCCAGTGTAAAAATTATCTAGACAGATCACATGATGACCGCGAGCCAGCAGCGCGTGACAAAGATGGGATCCAAGAAAGCCAGCACCGCCAGTTACTAAAATTCGCAAAATAACCCATGATCTACCTGTTGTGCAGGCTCACCTAAAGAAGTGACTCAAGTATAATAGGGATAATCGCTTGAAAAAGGATTTTATGTAATGGAGGGTGATGGATCTCGATAATTCGGCCTTTATTGTGGCCTCCCATCTTCCTAGAACATTGACCCCGCTGCCTTTGCCTTTCCATGAGGTCTGCGTAGTAGGCGACGATCATTTCCGTCAGCCAGGGTATGAATTTTATGCCGATGGAGTCAAAGGTCTGGACATTCCCAATTCGGCATATAGCGAAATGCCGGCTTTTTTTGCCATTTCGGAACTATTTCCAGATGCTGAGATTGTCGGATTTATGCATTATCGGCGCTTATTTTCGGTTCTCCCAGATCAAATCTCATTACAATCCAATCCATCTTCAAAAGGAAATCTGGCTTCTTCCTTCGAAAACCGTTTGACGCTGGCCAATCAATTAAGAGATACATTCTGGCTGCGTGAAGAGGAAGTAATCGTGCCAAAAATTCTACACTTCTCAAATTGGACTTTATACGAACAGTTTTCAATTATGCATGCTCCATTGATGGACGTTTTCCTCTTTGGTTGTGAAACTTTTGACAGAAAATTTGGAATTGGACCAAATGAACAGAGCACGATTGATTTCATGAAGCAAGCCAATAGAGGATTCTTTTGGAATTCATTTATTTCGCACCGAAGATTTTACGATGAATGGCGCACGTTGCTTTATTCAATATATTTGGAAGTGCAAGTCATGGTTCCGATTATTCCGGTAGTTGAGGAACAGGAGCGGTGGGCCGGTTATTTGGCGGAAAGATTGTTTACTCGGTTTGTCTATCTAATGATCGACAGAAGAAGGTGGCAATTTATTGAAAGACCGATGGTCTTTCTAACCTGATCTTCTTTATTAAATCAAAATCTTTCCAGGCAAGCGCGGCGCAACATCTTTTACTGCCCAAAGTGCAGCGAACACTACCGAGACATTGTTATCCCACTGAACTGTTTCCAGGCGAAGTTGTGAGAATCTAATGGAATCGTTCTCAATAAACTTTGCATAATGTGATTGGGTGTAATAGAAGAAGCTGTTTTCGTTCCAATAGCTTACGTGGGTGGGATCTTGAAATGCTCCTCTTCCATCGGTTGATGGAACTTCAATAAAGACCCAGCCGCCATGAGCTAGAACTCGGTAAATTTCCTTCATAGCGAAAATTGGATCTTTTATACGCTGAAGGACATGAGAGGCATTTATGACACCTGCAGAATTATCTGGGTAAGGAATCCCTGCGTTGAGATCGCAATCCAGGTCTTTTCCGCCATGTCCAATAACCGTGTACCCAGATCGGGTAGAAAATTTTCCGGAAAGATCCAGCTTCAATAAACCCTTAATGTCGGCATCACGTTCGGCAAGACTTTGTGCATAGGTATTAAATATTTCATGAGTCTTTGCCTGGATTTCGGCATTTCGAGTTATTGTCGTGTTAACCCCGGTTTTCCGGTAGATATAAAGAACTTTTTCGATTTTGAAGATGTCAGTTACTAGGTAAGTTCGGACCAGTAGTTCGTGATCATCGCAGACCGATAAATTGGGATTGTGGCCACCGAGTTTAAAGTAAATATCTTTTCTCCATGCCCGGATATGGTCGGGGGCAAACCATACATATGAAAGTGCTTGCGAAGATGGGCTGAAGGTATCCATTGAAATCAAGGATTTCTCCTCCCATTCGTAAACCTTTGAAGTCCAACCATATTCCTTGTTGTAAGGGATAAACTCGCCATCCATTTGCAAAATTGCGTCGTCTGAGTAAACGAATCCGATTTTTTGATCCTGAAATGCGATATTCATTTCTAGCAGGGCATCGGGAGTGATGAGATCGTCATGGTCTATTTCAACCAATATTTCACCGGTCCCTTGGCTGAAGGCCAAATTCTTTAGGTACCCGATGTTGCTGTTCCCGGAGTAATCAAAAGAGATCCGAACGCGTGGATCAGCAGCTATATGGCGGGGAACTTGCCCCTTTTGGAAATTCCCATTCAGGAAGAGAATCCACTCCCATTTATCGTAACTTTGTGCCAGAAGAGATTCATATAGTTCATCCAGATTCCGGGTGTATCTATGCGAAGGGGTAATCAGGCTGAATGTGTAATCCGGCATTAATTGACTCCTTGAAAAATGGATTTCGGCGAAAAAACTAGGCTCAAGCCCCAAGTGTAGCAAGAACATATTATGGTTAAGGCGAAGATAGGTTAGGGAGATAAACGTGACCAGAAGTGGGACATCAGGTGTTGGAAAGCAGACGCTTGGACCTAGAAAGGTCAAGCTTTCCACTCGTTCGGGGATCGATATTTCAAGACTCCTTCCACATCGTGATTTGAAGACAATTGGGGCATGGTGTTTTCTGGATTATTACGGTCCTACAAATCAAGATGAGGCCATGAATGTTTCGCCTCATCCCCATACTGGCCTCCAAACCGTCTCTTGGCTCTTTTCGGGGGAAATCGAACACAAGGATTCTCTAGGGAACGTTGCTCGAGTAAAGCCAGGGCAACTCAATTTGATGACAGCAGGGCATGGGATTGCCCACTCGGAATTTTCAGTAAATCGGGAGATCGATCTGCATGGCATCCAATTCTGGATTGCGCTGCCTAGCCAATATCGAAATATGAGCTCAGATTTTTCTCATCATCGAGATTTGCCTATATTTAATGTTGATAACTTTCAGATTCAAGTCATCTTGGGCGAATTACTGGATCACCACTCCATGGCCAAGATCTATTCAGAGTTAATGGGCGCGGAAATTCTTGCTCAGGCAAATGGGACATTACGACTACCGCTTAAATCTGATTATGAATACGGGATCATTTCGGTGACAAAAGAAATATCGGTTAATGGAATAGGCGTCGCAAATGGATATTTGCACTACATTCCAATTGGCTCCACATCAGTTGAATTGGAGGCCGCGGCAGGAGAGAAGTTTGTAATTATTGGAGGAGTCCCCTTCGATGAGGAAATTATTATGTGGTGGAATTTTATTGGCAGAAGTCACGAAGAAATTGTTGCGATGAGAAACGACTGGGAAAATAGTTCATCGCGATTTGGCCACTTTGGTTTGATGGAGGGGGAATCTATTCCTGCACCCCAAATGCCCAATCTTCGGTTAACTCCACGCAAAAATATTCAGTGAGTATAACTTAATCAATTTCTCTCCTAACATTTCTCAAATCCTCTAGTCCTCGTATTTTTCGCAACAGATGAACGTTCCATCCTGGTTGGCTCCGGTCGGAATTGAGCCACAAATTGGTTAACGGATCGAATTCCGGAGAAGCGTGAAATCGGATCATCCAAAAATTGAATAACTCAAGACCAATGAAATTTGGCTTTCGAGCAATTCTTGCTAGGTGCTTCGATTGCAGATCACAACCTCGGCTTTTGTAACTTCCCGGGTTCCATGCAGAAGGAAATTTGAGAACTGTTATAGCCTTGATCAAAATGATTTCTTTACGATGCTGGTAAAACCGTGAAAAGAACTCAACATCAGGGGGTTCATAAATATCTCGAAAATCGACCCAGGTTCCCACAAGTGAAATTGCATCTTTTCGATGGACGGCTGCCGACGGCGCCATCCATAGGTTTGTTTGAAAAGGGTCTATACCGACGTTTCCGATTCGGATTAAGTTCGAACCTTTTGGCCCCTTGGCAACCATGCCCGAGAATGAGAGGTCAGCACTTGTTTCAAGAAGACTAGAAATCGCCCACTCTAAATGATTTGGCAGCCAGATGTCATCTTGTCCTAGGTACGCAACGAATTCGCCACGGGCCAGCCGCACTCCGAATCGGTTTGGGATGGACTGGCTTCCAGAGTTAACTTCCAAATTGAAGAATGTGATTCGTTTATCCTTGAAATTGGCGACTACTTCTGCGGTGTCATCGGTACAGCCATCGCCGACTATAATTAATTCGAAGTTTTCATAACTTTGATCTAATACTGATTGAATCGCAAATTTTAATACGTTACTCCAATTAAATGTGGCTATTACTATTGACACTAATGGTCTCTTCGGACTTCGGACTTCTGCTCGACTTAATTTGAAAATCTCATAAGAATCCTTGAGATTTTTCCAACTCGGTAGTACCCGTTGAATAGCAGTGGGTTCGAAGCTCACCATCCGTTGGACGGCTTCAATATATAGGGAATGTAATCATTAACTATGGGCAACTTGCGCTTGTCTGGTTTTGAGTGATTGTATGGTTCAGAAGGCGCGTTGAGCATAATCAAGTCGGTCGTTCCTAAATTGCGATGTAAATGCCAAATGCCAGGTGGAATAGTTAATTGATTAACCCCAGTGTGGCTTAGATAAAACTCCTGGACGACCCCGAAGGAAGGGCTTGACTTTCTGTCATCGAAAAGAATGACTTGCGCTTCTCCTTCGATCACCATATATCGATCGGTGTGATCGTCATGGATTCCCCATCCTTTGATTTTGTTAGGGCGACAAGTGACTCGGTACATCCAGGCCATGCCCAACGACCAGTACGGGTCATTCCTATCAAATAATTCCGTGATTGAGCCACGGTCATCTCCCAAAACTTTCGCGCATTGTATTTCAACGCCATCAATAAGAATCTTGATCAATTCATGTTCAGGTACGGATGTGGTTGGCTGGAGATACTCTTCAGAAATGCTCATTTGTCTATACTAATGCTTGTGAATTTCGCAGCAATGACGATGTCTGACAAAATCCGCCACAAAATGAAATTTGACCGTCGAGAATTGCTGGGACTATTTGCGGACAAAGTGGGCATACGGGCGTACGTCGAAAACTTACTCGGGTCTGCATACTTGGTCCCAGTAATTGCTATTTATGATTCAATCGAAAGAATGGATCTAACATCGCTAAGTGAAGATTTTGTTCTCAAACCTTCTCATGGAAGCCAGGCAGGATTCTTCTTTTCACAAGCCATGCCAGTGTTGGACCGGGAAGTCGTGATAGAGGACATCTGGTCCGGATATCAGACATTCCATATCTCCGAATTACCCAAGATGGAAGAGTTAGTGAAGGCCACTGCCGCACGCTGGCTAACTTCAGTTTTTCAACCTGGGGTCGAGTGGTGTTATTCACGAATTCAACCGAGATTAATCATAGAAAAGCGATTGTCCGAAGGAGGGCTCCCGCCGGCGAACTATAAATTTTGGGTATTTCACGGCAAATGTTATTTTTATCGCGTTAGTTCAATCCTTCTTGGCGGACCAATTGGATATTCGTATGAAAATTTCGCTTTTTCGCGTGCCGGCGATTTGATAGATCTTCGCTTTGATTGGGAAGAGCCAAACGTTATGGAACCGCCAAAGCTTCCAGCCGATATCGAAGAGATGATCCAAGTCGCGGAAAAGCTTTCAGGGGGAATAGATTTTGTGCGGGTTGATCTTTATAACGTTGATGGCCAAATACTTTTCTCCGAACTAACCAATTATCCATTTGCTGGAAATTTCAAGTTCATACCGGAATCTTTCGAATCAGAGATTTCCTCCCAGTGGAAAAGTTTTGATGGCTATTAAAACTTCTATCAAAAACTAACCGATCAGTTCAGAGTCCGGTTTGTTCGATAGATCGTGGAAGCAAGATTGGCTGGATTGACTCTCCGCGCAAGAATCACATAACAGAACTAATTGGTGGCAAGAGACATTGGCGCAGTTATGAAACTGTTTAGAAGGACTGGAGCAAACTTCGCATTCGCCAATAATCTTTGTCTTATTACTAAAGTCAATAGCCATACGTGCGTCAAAGGTGTAAAGGGAACCTTCCCACAGACCTTTGTCACCGAATTTTTTTCCGTACCGTACGATTCCACCTTTTACTTGGTACACCTCAGTAAAACCTCGATTAACCATGACGGAAGAAAGCACTTCGCATCGAATCCCACCAGTGCAGTAGGTAATGATGGGCTTATTCTTCAAGTGGTCATACTTTCCACTTTCAATCTCTTTCACAAAATCCCGAGAAGTTGTCACGTCTGGAACTATCGCATTCTTAAATTTTCCAATTTTTGCTTCGAAAGCATTGCGTCCATCAAAAAAGACGACTTCATCCGGGCGCTCTTCGACTAGTTTATTAACTTCATCGGGACGCAAATGAATTCCGCCGCCTATGACCCCATTGGTATCAACTTTAAGTTCGGATGGATTCCCAAATGCAACCAGCTCATCTCTAACTTTAACGTTTAGCCTTGGAAAATCATGGCCATTACCTTCAGACCATTTAAAATCTATCTTCTTAAACCCTGGATATAATTTAGTTGCACGGACATACTTCTTGAGCGCGGACATATCCCCACCTAGAGTCCCATTGATCCCATGTGGGGAAATCAATATTCGGCCGGTTAGGCCGAGGGATTCGCTGAGCGTTTGTTGCCACAGTCTCATGGCATCCGGATCGTTAATGGGCGTAAATCCGTAGTACAAAATTACCTTTGAAAGTTCCACAGATAGATCTTAGGTCAGGTTAAAGGTCGGGGATTCACTTTTTGCTCATCAATTGGGGAAAGGGAAATATTGATGTAATAAGTGGGGCTGAGTTCAATTTGCTTAAGGACTTCTTGTGGGGTGGGGTCGGGTCCTAGTTCCAGATCGGGGGAGCCCAAGCGGTATCCCCAAGATTTGTATTCCAGAAGCACCTGGGCTGGATCTTCTCCTAACGAAGCAATCCAAGCAGGTGAAAATTCGACCAGGATCTTTGGGTGCCAGAGCGAGATTATGTTCCGCATCCCGCGAAGTACTTGGTGGTCCCATCCGTGGGTATCAATGAGGGCGACATCAATTTTCGTTTCACCGACAATTTCATCAATTCTTCGAATTGGGACCGAAACAGTTTTGATAATTTCATCGAATCCATGCTCTGCTGGATGATATCCATCTTGAGTAATCTTCGGATTAAAAACTCGGCTATCTCCAAAGTTACGTTCATTCAAATAAAGATCAACTATTCCGGCTTCTGTACCTGCTGCGCATTCGAACAATTCGACATTGGGACGGGCCAACCGATTCACATTGCTCTTGAGCAAAGGAATCAAATATGGGTTTGGCTCAACTGAGTAGACCTTTCCCGCGTCTCCCACTATTTGGGACATAAGGCAGGTGAAGTAACCCACATTTGCTCCGACGTTTATGCATTTTGCCCCAGGCTCAACATTCTCTTTCAACCATTGCACTTCAAGTGGCTCCCAAATCCCATCATTTCTAATGGAGCGAGAGATTATTTGGTCTTCTGCTGGGAAGAGGAAATCGCCCAGGAAATTATCATGAACAAACTGAACGGAAAGCTGGTTGGTTTCTATTGGCGGTTGGTTTACGTTCTGTAAAATTTCCCCAAAATTTTTCGAGAGATCGACAAAATGGGCTAAAGAAGACGGGGGATGCCTTTGGGACAGAAGAAAGTGATTCGATGAATGAATAGAAACCTGCTCCGCTTCTGGGAAATAATGAAGTAGGTCATTTCTCACAAAAAATGCGTTGACTCCAGCCATTTCTGTATGGACTAATGAATAATTCAAATGCTCCCCAAGCATTGCAAGAGCAGCAACCGAAGCGCCGTAGGCACTTGTCCCGTTCCACGGTGGATTATGTGGTGGCTGAATGATGACATCCCCTGGAGAGATAGAACCATTCATTTCGATGACAACCACTCTCGGCGTTACTGTATTAATGGCATTCCATATCCAAAAATCGTCACCATCGACATCAATAGAAATCAGGTCGATCTCCTGTGGCATTCCTGCAATCAGGAGCAACTCATTAATATTTTGGGAGGTAACAAAATTCTTAAAAGTTTGGATCTTGGGATTCTGAGAGTACTTCAAGTTTAACGCTTTGAACTGTTCAAGATCGGCTTCAATGAACAGACCCGACCACCCGCACCAATCAGCTAGAAAAACACAATTTCCTTCGGATCCATTTTGAATTCCAAATTCGACAAAGATCTTGGACTCCGTGCCGATTCTTGAAAAGATTTCAGCCAATACTCCATCTTCACCATTTTGGGATTGCACTCGATATTCAGATTGCGGTAGCGAAAAATAAGCTGAGGTCTTCTGCGACAAAACAGAATCAATTCGCAAGAAGGGATAAGTATCTATAAGGACGCGCGCCGATGAATAAATGCGATCACGAGGCTCCATAATTTTAGAGTCTACCCTCTATTTTCTAGTAAAATAGTTCCTGTTTCATTAATTTGGGTTCATGATATGCAAAAAGGGAATAACGGAATCCATTTCTTCCGGGTCCCACCAGCAAATCGAGCAGGTGCTATGAAAAGACCTGCGAAGTCATAGGCCATTTCCAGTTTTGGTAATGAGCCAGATACTTCAATTCCGTCAGGTTGAGCGACCAACTCTGATCTATAGCAAAGAAGAATTCAGACAAATTATCCTGACTTGCCAGTACTCTAATTATTTGAGCACCTCTTATTTTTTTTCTAGTTACCCAATACAATCTGCTAATGCCCACGCCACCTACCCGTGTACTCATTGACGTGACCACCTTAGTGATTAGGGATAACGGGTCTGGAATAGAGCGAGTACAAAAGCGTTTACTTTCAGAGTTGAAAAAACTGACCCAAGGAGAATTTGAGTTTTTTTCAGTATTTACTAAAAATGATCAGACATATTATGCAGAAGATTTCGTCATTCACGATAAGGACTACCAATATCGAAAAGTACAGTTCATTCCAGGCGATATATTTTTTGATATCGACATGCCGCTCGGACCACAATTCTTAAGCAATGAATTCGTAAAAGGTTTGAAGGATAAAGGTGCTGTAACCTTATTCCTCCTCTACGATATATTGCCATTAAAATATCCCCAATTCTTTAATCCAGAATCAGTTCGAGAATTCGGCAATTGGCTTCGGAAGTTAGTAGTGGCTGATCATGTTCTTTGCATTTCACACTCAGTTGCTAACGATTTAAGAGATTGGCTAAGGCAAGCAAAATATCTTGAATCGGATTATCCAATAATTTCGGCAATTCATTTGGGTTCTGATTTTCTTGCCGACCAACACCCTCTAGAAAAAACTGGTTTGTCGCTTGCGGAAATGACGGATTCTGAAATCGCAGTGCTTAATGTTTTAAAAGAACGACCTACCTTTCTTTTGGTGGGAACGATAGAACCCAGAAAAGGTCACGGCCAGGCTTTGGAAGCCTTCGATTATTTAGTTTCTGCTGGAGTCGACCTCAATGTATTAATTATTGGTCGAAATGGTTGGTATGTGGACGAAATTGTCGCTCGAATAGAAGATCATCCTCTTTCTGGCGAGAGACTTTTCTGGATGAAACAGGCGACTGACAAATTTCTCCAACAAGCCTATATAAATTCATCTGCCTTGATTGCTGCCAGCATTGATGAAGGTTTTGGTTTACCGCTTATCGAAGCCGCACAACATGAATTGCCAGTCTTATGCCGAGATATTCCAGTTTTCCGGGAGATTATGGGAAATAAAGCTCAATATTTTTCTGGGGAAGAAGCTGCTGATCTCGGTAACGCTATCGCAGAGTGGATTGATCTAAAGAACCAAGACAAGCATCCGACCACAACTGGATTGACCTATTCCACTTGGAGTCAGTACGCCGATAACGTATTTGATCTACTGAAGGAATTGCGTCAACCTTTGTCGCTGGAATTTCATCATGCACTTTTTGAAGTAAGTCATTTTCCTACTCAATTTAAGTGGCGATTGGGAAGTGCGGGAGATGGCGGTTATGTGATTGCACAAACTGTGGGCGAATACGACTGTTATATTTCGGCTGGCATAGGTGATGAGGATTCGTTTTCGAGAGATTTCCTGAAAGCATTTCGCATAAATCCATTTGATTGTTACGCCTTTGATGGCACGGTTGATAAATATCCATTTGAGTACACAACCAACATTATGTTTATCAAGAAGAACATTGGTGGAACCAACAGTGACCACACCACAAATTTGAGTTATCTCTTGGGAAGTTACGAAGATATTTTTCTCAAGATGGATATTGAGGGTGGCGAATATCTCTGGTTAGCAGCTGCAGAAGAGAGCGAACTAAACAATATTGTTCAAATGGTCATTGAGTTCCACGGTATCAACGATGATTCTTGGGGTACCCCGTATGCGGAAAAGATTGCCTGTTTAATGAAATTACTACGTAATCATGTAATCGTTCATGCACACGGGAATAATGAGCGTGGCACAGAGGATGGTTTCCCAAATGTTTTGGAATTAACGCTGATCAATAAACGTGCTTATAACGCTGGTGGCAGAAAGAGCACGGTCCCGCTGCCAATATCTGGATTGGATTTTAGAAATAATCCTTACAAACCAGAAATTGACCTGAATCATTATCCATTCGTGTTATTCGAGGAGTAGATTTCAGCAGTGAAAAGTTTATTTATCGGTGTCGTTGCTTACCAACGTCCTGAGGCATTACACGTGCTACTACGGAGTTTATTGGCCCAGACCAATCAGGATTTTTTTTGCAAGGTATATCACGATGGCTATGACCCGAAAATAGAATTGATTCTTCGCGCTTATCGTGATGAGTATCCCGAGCAGATTGATTTTGAGTTCACTCCAACTAGATATAACGATTTTGGTCACTCATTAAGGCAAATGGCCATCAATGATGCACAAGGTGATTATCTACTTATTACAAATGATGATAATTATTATGTGCCAGTTTTCATTGAAAACATGATTGCTAGGGCTAGGAAGGATGACAGCGATTTAGTACTTTGTGACATGGTGCATTCATATGATCGACCTGGACGTCGAGACCAAATTCCATATAACTTCTTTGAGACTTTTCCAAGAAAATTTAATATTGATGTAGGAGCAATGGTGGCGAGAACAGAGATTGCGAAACTGGTGGGATGGCGAGATTTGCGTTCAGCCGGGGACGGCACTTATTGTGACGATATTGTTGCTTCAAAAGATCACATTAAGATTTCAAAAGTTTCACAAATTCTTTTCGTTCATAATTAATTATTTTGCTGAAAGTGTAATGAATTTTGCAGATTCTTCTCTGGTTGGGTAAGAAGCCTGCGCGCCTTTTCGAGTCACACTGAATGCGGCGCACTGACAGGCAAATCTTGTGGCTTCCTGAGGATTTAGACCCAACCCTATTCCAGCGGTGAATGAACCGATAAAGCAATCTCCAGCACCGGTGGAATCGATCGAGTGGACCTTTGTGGATTCGACGTAAATAACAGGGAAATTTCCCTGAGCGATAGCTGCACCTTCATCTCCTAACGTAACAATGAGATTCTTGCTGGGGCGGAGTTCAGAAATAACCGGAGATGAATCGGGTAAGCGCGAAAATTTGTCAAGAAGCGCAAATTCACTTTCGTTAGGTATTAGCCAATCAGTGGCCGCTAACAATTCATCTGAAAGTGCTTCATAGGGCGCAGGATTTAATATCGTAGTGGCTCCTCTAGATTTTCCCGCTTGGAAGGCCGCCAAAGTTGCTTCCTGAGGTATTTCGCATTGACCGATAATGAAATCTAAATGTGGAATTGCAGCCAGAGCCTTCTCGACCGATTGAGGAGAATTCGTTGCATTAGCTCCCGGGATGATCAAGATCCGGTTCTCGCCAGTGTCATCCACCCAAATATGAGCAATCCCACTGCTTGTTTCGGCAATATTGATACCCAAGGTATTGATGCCATACTGTTCAAAATTTGAAATGAGCGCTCTCCCAAATTGATCATTGCCGACACTTCCGATGAAATGAACTTCTGCTCCGGCTAATGCGGCCATCACTGCCTGGTTAGCTCCTTTGCCCCCAAAACCTTCAGAAAAGGAGTCACCAATTAAGGTTTCGCCACCTTCGGGTAGCCTGCGGGCGTAACTGGTGAGGTCTATATTGGCGCTTCCAACCACAACCACCACGGGTGATTTAGATGAAATGGTGCTCATGGGCTCTTATTCTATTGAGGATGTCTAGGATTTAGAGGAAAGAATCATCTGTCAGCGAAGAAAAGGTGAACATATTTAATCTTATTGTTGCGGCAACGTATGCTTGTTCATACTCTGGAACCTGTAGCTAAGGGAGCAACCACCGCTGATGAATGATTTTGCGGCACGAAGTTACCTTTTTGTTCCTTCCAGCAATGAGACGATGCTCTTGGCGGCCGATTCCAGGGGCGCGGATGTGCTGATTTTAGACTTAGAAGATTCAGTTGGTCGATCCTCAAAAGAACAAGCGAGATTGAATTTGAAGGCTTACCTTGACGGATATCAAGGGATAGCCCAATTATGGGTTCGAATCAATAGCGATCCGGAAGAGTCCTATCAAGACTTGGCCATCGCAGTTCACCCAAGAGTAAGTGGAATTGTGCCTTCAAAAGTTGAGTCGTCAAACCATGTCAATCAAGTTGCTGAGGTGATTTCTGATTTTGAAAAAATAAGCAACATTGAAGG
>JBAXSZ010000010.1:0-36888 GCA_037130455.1 Actinomycetes bacterium
TCACTTTTGTCTCACTTTTGACTATAAAAATGATAGCCAGTTCTTCAAAATTTCATTTTGTGAATCTTTAACTTAGTCCAACCACAAATATCGATTCCGATCTTCCGGACTACCTGCCATCAATTCCAGAGCAAAATCTCCACTTCTGCGTTGCCAATCATTTCCCGCCAAGAGCCGAGAAAGCCCGGATAGGTTTTTAGTATCGCTCAAATCGGAGGTTGCTTCCTCTAATGTGAGTGTGCCATTGTGATCGAAAACCGTAGTTGCAATCACGACTTTCCCAGCGTCTTCCAAAATTTCAATTTTTCGTCCCTGTTGGGGCCAATCAATATTAGATGACGTTTGAATGTGCCAAAAACTATCTTGATACTTGTTGGATATTTTTTGAATCTCGTGTTGATGATTGTGGCCAGCCAGCCACAGGATCACGCGAGGTTCACTTAAGAGCAATTCAACAACTTCTGCTTCCAGCACTCTTGCTTCGCTTCCATCAGGAGAATAACCATTGAACAAGGTAGCGGCAGGATGATGGGAAAGTAGAACGAAATACTTAGGTACTTGATCCTCTAATGTCCGTCGCAACCATGCAAATTGGGATTCCGAAAGGGACCCTTGCCAGCCGCCGTATGGATTAACAGTATCTAGAGAAACTAATCGAACGCTGCCTATATCTCGAAACCAATACTTTGTTCCAGTATTCAAATTTTCTTCCGTTAAACCGTGCTCATGCCCGCATTCCAAATGAATTTTCGCCCAATCGTCGGGGTGGTTTATTCGGCGTCGAACATCTGGAGTAATTTCACGCAGCTTTGCTCCCCCCGAATCGGGATAACTGGTTGGTCCAACCATTTGAAAATTTCCAAACATTTTTGATAAGTCCGTATTGGGATCCAAAGATACGATTCGATTCTGCCCAATGGCGAAATCCTGAACATTTTGATCAGGGGCCACTGTTCCTTGTAAAAGAGCATCATGATTTCCATGAGTTGCCAGCCAAGTGTGACGTAGGCCAGGAGCTGTGAACCCCCGCCTGACGGCATCCATAAGACCTGGGATCAATGGAAGCCCATATAGAGACCGGGGATAATCATCTACACAGCCATCGGGAGTGCCTTCCGGATTCCAATAGGAAGGGTCATAGTTGACGGGACTTCGACTTGCGACGCCATCCCATTCTGATTGGTTGCCACTGTCCGGTACTACGTATCCACCATCGAGAATTGTCCGGTACCAATGAAGTTCATTCTGTTGCGCGTTGTCCGTGACGTCGCCCGTAATAACGACAGCATCAATTGGGCGATTGGTAACGACACCATTTTCTAATGAATTTATAGTCGAAACCATTGCGTTGAGAGTTTGAGTAGTAAGAATCTCTTGCGCACGATAGGTGCCTACATATTTAACTAATTCGGAGAATGGATGATGGGGGTCAGCAAATCTATCCATGTACTCGACTCGGGCAGGAGACTGTGCATCACAAATGTGTAAGTCAGAAATATGCACCAAACTTAGAACTGACACTGCGTTTTCGCTGGGTTCTTGACCCGATATTTCTTCACCGCCCACAACAGTTAAAGGTGACCAACCTTTTTCATCTGGATTACTACGTGCAATGCGAAAGTCGCGACTATCACGGTTAGGCATTTGCAACCATGAGCTCCTCTGAAGTTATTTTCAGCGCCACACGATCTCCGACATCAATTTTTCGGGCCTCTTGGCTAGTCATGTTTACGTAGACCAAACTCTCAATTCCTAGGTCCACTCCAAGTTTGGTCAATGGGCCAAGGAATGACTTAGTGATTACCAGGCCTGGTTGTGCATCAGTGTCAAATTCGTTTGAAAGGATCAAGTTTTCTGGACGAACGAGAGCAAATACTTTTTCGCCCTCACTTGCTGACCTGGAATTTTTTGAGAGGTCAATCTTTTGATTTAAGATTCGAACCCTTCCTTTGCCATCAATTTCAGCTGGGATTTTATTTGTTACCCCTACAAAGGACGCAACAAATGCCGTTTTAGGCTTGTTGTAAAGAACTGTTGGAGAATCTATTTGTTCTAGTTGACCGGCATTCATCACACCAACTCGATCAGAAACTGACATAGCCTCTTCTTGATCGTGTGTAACGAATAAGGTCGTTGTCTCGGTTTCTAATTGAATGCGGCGAATCTCTTCGCGAATCTGAACTCGAACCTGAGCATCAAGAGCAGAGAGGGGCTCATCAAGCAGCAACACCTTTGGTGAAATTGCCAGAGCACGAGCGAGAGCAACTCTTTGCTGCTGTCCACCACTTAGTTGATTTGGGTATGCATTTCCTCGATGGCTCAGATGAACCATTTCCAACAGTTCCATGCTCTTTTTACGACGAACCTCTTGGCTAACTTTGCGGACTCGAAGGCCGTACTCCACATTTTCAGCAACAGTCATGTTAGGAAATAGTGAATATGCTTGAAATACCATTCCCATGTTTCGCTTATCGGATGGAAGTCCAGTGATGTCTTCTCCATCCACCAAGATGTTTCCGTCATGATGTGGATCTAGGCCACCCAATATTCTTAGAACCGTTGTTTTACCGCACCCAGATGGTCCTAATAAAGAAACCATTTCTCCCGTTTTCATTTCAAGAGAAAAATTTTGAAGGGCAGCCACCGATCCATAATGTCGACTAAGGTTATTTAGACTTACCTTAATTTCGGATTTCTTTGAACTCATGCTGTGGCCTCTTCCATCTCTTCGACTTGCGATTTAGATCTGCGATTCTTTTGTACATTTTGAGCGCTTTGAACCAAAATCAACAGGGTCCAGGCGCCTATCAGCGAAAACATCGAAAGTGCGATAGATCCCAGGACATTTCCTTGAGATACGCGAGTAATCCACACTGGGAAAGTTTCCCAATGCAGCAATGAAGTTAAAGTGAACTCGCCAAAGGAAAGCGTCACCGCTAAGAACACTGCGGCATTTATTGCTGAACGAATCGCCGGGACAATCACCGAAGTCACCGTCTTCGCAAAACTGGCGCCTAGGCTTCGAGATGCCTCTACTAATGTTTTAAGTGGAATTGAAGACAAACCAACATTCAAAGATTGAAATGTGTAAGGAATCGCGATCACTACATAAAAGAACGCAAGCTCGTATTGCGAATTCTGAATGAATAGAGGCATGGCTTTTTGTGCGCCGATGGCCAATGAAACTACGGGAACTACGAGAGGCAATATCGCAAGAAATTCGAATATTCGTTTATACCGCTGGCCCTCAAGGTGCAAGAACGTAACTGCAGGAACAACAGTTACCACAGTGATCACTGCTGAAAGGACAGCCAATTTAAGCGAAATTGTAATATTTGTGAAGAAATCTTCTTGCTGAAATATCCATGAATAGTTCGCCATGGTATGACCTTTATTGCCATAGGAACGAAGGCTAAACTCAATCGCGGAAGCCACCGGAGCAATGAAGAAAACAAGACCTAATCCAAGAATTAAGTACCTGGTCCCAGAAAATATCCGGCTTTTCATCGTCCCCGCGCCCATCTAAGTGAAAACCCGTAAAAGACCATGACAACTGCTGAAACAAAGATCATCCCTACAGCTAGCGCATCTCCCAAGTTTGCTTGATCGGTAATGACATTGCCGTCAATGAGAGAACCGATTACTAGTGGCACCAAACCCACGCTTCCTCCAGTTAAAGCACGCGCGGTGGCGAAAGCGGAAAATGCACTTGCAAACAGAAGAAGTATTGATGCTAGGAATGCAGGGAAAAGTACTGGGATAAGAACCCATCGCAAGAATTGTATATTAGTACCACCAAGAGAATTGTTGGCTTCGCGCCATTCATTTCGCATTCCTTCTAGCGCTGGAGTGAAGACCAACACCATAAGCGGAATCTGGAAGAAACTGTATACGAGGATCAGACCGGTCAAACTATACAGAGTGAACCCTGCACCATAAATATCGATGCCTAGCTTCTTGAGAACAGTGACCACTCCGCCTTGAGCGCCAAATGCCGCGATAAACATAAACGCAAGTGGTACTCCACCTGAGTTCGCCAAGACACCAGAAAGCATTGCAATTATTGACTTGAAACCGCTTTTGCTCCGATGAACATAAAAAGCAATGACCGCACCAATTACACCAGCGGTAAGCGAGGAGTAAAAAGAAAGTTGTAAAGAAGTCGTAAAGGCATGCATGTATGGTTTTGTAAACATCAAGCGATACGCACTTAGACCGTAATGGCCTTTGCCTTGATCTAAAGAATTCTTGAGAATTTGAAATATTGGCCAGCAAAAGAAAAAGAGAAAAATCAATGAAAAGGGAGCCAAGGGCGTTAACTTCAATAAAGACGAGACACCACCATTCTTTCGAATGGTGGTGTCTTGCGTACTTGTCATAAGTGTCATCTAGATAAAAGGTTTTGAACCTTTTGTCTTAGAGGTTTGGCCAAGCTGCGACAAGGATCTTCTTAGCAGCTGCTTGGGAATCCGCGCTAGGAGTCACAGCGGCTAGCTTTCCAGCATAGGAAGTGATGGATGCTGGTGGAGCGATGTTGAGCTTCTTAGCGACCATAGTTGGGAACTGAATTGGAGTTGCACCACCAGAGATGAAGATGTTCTGTCCGCCAAGAATGGCAGCAAACAACTTATCCCCTGGCAACTTGAGATCAGCGGCAGTTAGTTGAGAAGTGATCTTGCCCTTGTTCTGGGAGTACATGAATTCTTCCCACAAACGAGCACATGCTGGGTGTGGCGCAGTCTTATTGATTGCCTGCATGTATGGAGTTCCTTGAAGCACTGCGTCAGAAGGAATAACGAACTTAACGTTCTTTCCTAATTGCTTAGCAGCGGCAACAGTTCCTGGACCATTGAAGTTCCAGTTAAGAACTACTTTGTAGGCACCAGCTGCGAAGTTGGCAGTGTTTCCATTAACAGGAACGAAGTTTCCGTTAGCCTTCAATTGCTTGAAGAAATCAATTCCAGGTTGGATATTGCTTGTTGATCCACCGTTGGCAACTGATGCAGCGAATACGCTCATGAGAGCCTGCTGTGCTTGAGTTGGATCTCCTGAGATAGCAACAAGTCCCTTGAATTCTGGGCGCAATAGGTCCTTGATGGACTTTGGTGCGAATGGAATTGATGTGTCATACATGATTGCAATTTGACCGGCATAGTCACCGTAGTACTTGGCATTCAAAGTGTCTTTCCATGCATTTGGAATTGCATCCCATGTTGCAACACGATACTCAGCAAAGATGTCGTTTCCGACTGCATCATCAAGAACTGATACGCCGACGTCAACTACGTCTGGTTGCTTAGATGCAGGAGCGGTCTTGATGGTTTGAACTTCGTATGCAGAAGATCCATCTGGATTGTCATCAAAAATTTTGACTCCGAAAGCTTTGGAGAAAAGATCCATTGCCTCGCCGTAGTTTGCCCAGTCGCGAGGAAGAGTAATGACGTTGAGCTTTCCTTCTTTCTTACATGCTGTTACGAGGCCATTCATGCCTCCAAAATCTTTAATACTTGTTGCGTTGGATGCTTTAACGGCACCAAACGAGACAGATGATGTTGCTACTGGAAGGATTGCAACAACCATTGCTGCAACCACTCCTACTGCAAAATTCTTACGCATAAAGCCTCCTTGAAGAGTTGTGTCCCTAGCGAACTTGATTGAGTTTTCCAATCGGGGTATTTATAGTGATTTTTGGGTGATCGGAAAGTTAACTTTTGGAATTAGTCGATCAATCCGATTATTTTGGTAGAGAAGGCGAACACGTGTGTGGCACCCGCATCTTCCAATCTTTCGCGCGAACGTGAGCCAGACGTTACGCCTACCACCGTGGCAGCGCCAGAGCGGACCCCACTCTCCATGTCGGTCTCGGTATCACCCACCACGATCACTTCTTCCATGCCTATCGAAGTCCCGCGCATGATGTTATAAATTTCCACGCTTCTAAAAATCATATCTGGAGCCGGGCGCCCTTCGGCAACTTCGCTGGCCGCTACCGAGAGGTCGATAACCTCGTTCCACGCCAACTTTTCTAGGATTAGATCCAGGATTTCTCGAGGAAACCCGGTGGTAATTGCAACCCCCACTCCTTTGGCGCGAAGCAATTTGAACAAATCGGTAATTCCCTCAAATTCTTCAAGCTCCCCGGAAGCCACTAAACCTATGTATTCTGTAATAAATCGGTCATGAGCTTGATTCGCCTTGACTAAATCTCCGCCATAGAGATGAGTAAGCACATCCAATTTCCGTTGACCCATCGTGTCAATCACATATTTGGTCATTTCGGCCAATTCTGGCGAAGATTCCTGGACCCCAAAACTCATAACGGCGTTTTGGAAGGCCCTAATGACTAGTCCATCGTCTTTTGCGGTCGTGCCGGCAACATCGAATACAACCAGTTTTGTTAGTCCCATTGAGAAATCGTCTCCTCTGCTATAGCCGGTGAAATTGTGTTGCCCCGCCCACCTCCGCCGGTAACTAGTACTGCTCCAGGAGCGATAGTTTTACGGAAGTAGATATCGGAATTCGTGCTTTGACTGTAGATGCCATCCCATCTTCGGGCTATGGCCGGAGCGCTTTTACCAAAAATTGCCGAAATTACTCCAGAGAGATGCTCGTATGGTGTCTCAATAAGTTCATGCCCAAATGGCTCAACGTACTCATGGGTATCACCAATGGTTAATGTGCCGTCAAGTCGCTGAACCATCAGCAATTGCATGAAATTTTCGGCAGCTATCTGTGATTGTGGTGGCAACTTATTAAGCGACAAATCTTTAAACGCGGGGTAGTAACGAAGCGAGTCAGCGTCAGCCACAGAATGTCCAAGTTTTTCCGGCAATCGCACGGTGGAAGCCATCTGCAAACGCACGCGGCGAACTGGAGCATCTACAAAATATGTTGCCAGAAAACCTTTATGGAATGCACCTGGACAGAAAACTACGAGATCCCCGGACAGGGTGATTCCTTTTACATCGGTAACATGATTTCCCGCTTCGTTATGCGTGAAATCTGAAACCTCAAAATTAGGAACCCACTGATAATTGTCGTTAGTTCTTAAATATTCACGAAGTGCACTGAGCAAATATTTGGGCTCAGCTGCCGCATCTTGAGTGCAGCGCAATGATCCAACAAAATCACCAGCCAAGACTGGTTCAAGCGCTTCGGTTTCCGCTCTAGTGAGAAGAGTGAATCCCCGCTCTCTCGCATCCGACATGGAATTAGCTTCCTCGAGAACACCCATTTCGGCCTTGTCCCGAGCGATGGTTAGCGATCCATTGCCCCGAAAACCTGTAGCCGGAACATTAGCGCCGACTTCGCCCCAAATTTCGCGAGCTCGCAAGGCAACTTCTAGCTCTTTGCCAGCTTCGCGCCCACTTACCCAAATCAATCCAAAATTACGCATTGAAGCAGACTGAGGGGTTGCATCTCGTTCGCATTGGACGACTGAATATCCTTTTTGAAGTGCCAAATAGGCGTGCATGGTTCCGATAATCCCGCCACCGACGACAACAACTTTTTTAGACACAGTTAATCCCCTTTTCAATGAAGTTATCAGAGCATGACCAACTGAAGCAGGCGCAAATCTTAAGTGATATTTAGGTGAATTTTTTAACTGATGCAGGTTTACAAATTGAGACTCTTGCTCGATTGCAATAGCCAAATTGTTGCTTCTCGAGCGGTAAAACCTTCTGGATAAATCTTTAATAAAGATTGGACGCTTTCCAGATCTGAACCCAAAGTGACGATCGGGGGTTCGTCGTATCCATTTCGGCGGTGTTGTCCTAAACCAATGTTCGCTGTCAATCCATTACATAAACATTCGCGACCGTGAAGTTCTTCGACATCTCCACCTTTCTTAATAAACATATCTACTGGCTCAGCAGCGCAGCGATAATCAATTCGACCATTGGGATTAAGAAACGGCACTCTTAAATATCCCATGTCACAAAGTGGATTGCGATTTTCACTAATTTCGCCATCTGAAATCGTGCCTTCAAGCTGAGCGACTTTTATAGGAAAATTTGTGGGAGAGGCTGCTGGGTCGGTATAAATCTTTAACGTGTCTAAACCTATTTCAGTGAGTAATTGACTCCGAAGATCAGATCGCAAACCGGAGTCGCTACTTAATGCAAAAAGCGTTCCGACCTGAACTCCTTCGGCGCCTAAATCTTGAGCTGCCGCCACCATTTCTGGGTTCCCATATGCTCCTGCCAGCCAAAATGGAATCCCAAGCGCTGACATTTTGGTCAGGTTTGGCTCGTCCCTATCTCCATATATTGGTTCATTCAACTCATTTAAATGTATTTTCCCGCGAGGTGGCGCATTATGTCCGCCGGCACGATGGCCCTCAACAACAAATCCATCTGGTTTCGTTGCCTCATCTTTTGCCAAATACGATGCCAAAATGTCAGTGGAAACAATTGCAATAAATTTCGGCGCCTGTAGCAGGGGAAGATCTGCTCCCAAGATTTCTTTTGGGTCAACTGAAAGTAGGTGCGGCTCGGCTGCGCCAATCACCTCAACGTGAATCGAACCGACAGCGCCTGCGGCAAAATCCCTAATCAACCTGGGGAGTTCTCTCGGAATTCCAGCGCCCATAAGAATGTAATCAACCTTGGCCAGAATCGCGCCTAAAACAGCAGGCGCTGTTGCCATCTGAATTTTTTCTAAATAATTAATTCCAACAACGCCGTCGTGCCCTTCTTTTGCAAGCCACACTTCAACAAAGTTGCTCAGGATGACAATCTCCAGAGCCTCGCGACTCGGCGTTACCGATGGCTTGGGAACCAGCACATATGTCTCATCGGGCTTTCGACCGTCAGGACGAAAGTAGCGAGCGAGCATTCGTCCAGCGACTTCTTGAGATGGGAAATGTGAAAGAGCTCGGCGAATATGACCACCTTCGTCACCATTCTGTAACCGTCTCGCGATTACAGTGTCGACTGCGGTGCCAGAAACTACGCCCAGTTGTCCGGTAAGCGAAACTTCCTTAGCTAGGCGCCAGTTCGAAAGACCAACACCCATTCCTCCTTGAATTATGGTCGGCCATGCCCTCGCAGCGATTGCCATTCACACCTCACTTCCTCTTATCTTGAGGGTAGAGAATCGGGTAAAAGTTAAGAAATCTAGGGCGCGAGCCATCACTCATTGCTTAGGCTCAAAGTTTACCGAGATGTGTGCCCCTATGCGAGGAAGTGAGGTGTGAAATAGGTCCGCGAAAGTTTTAACTAACATCCCAATCAAGCGCACAAATGATTCCGAAACGGTTTTGCCGATTTATTTATGGAGCCCCCCGTCAGGATTGAACTGACGACCTTCCGCTTACAAGGCGGATGCTCTACCACTGAGCTAGGGAGGCGAGGCACATTAACTTCCATTGACTGCCAGACCAGTGGGTAATTATGACACGCTTAATCCCGGAGAAAGAACCGTCGATCTCAGGTTTGGAAATATCTAGTAGGTTCGGACAATGCGCCTAGGAGTTTTAGATGTTGGCTCGAACACAGTTCACCTTCAAGTGGTCGACACTCATCCAGGGGCGCGGCCAAACCCAACTTTTAACTATAAAGAAGAACTTCGGCTTACCGAGTACCTGGATTCGGAAAATAACATCTCAGAGTCGGGAATTGTCCAACTTCGGCAGTGCATTAAGCAGGCAATTTTTCAAGCAAAATCCGTTCAAACTGCCGAATTATTGCCTTTTGCCACTTCTGCCCTACGCGAGGCAAGTAACGGTGAGGCCATCATCAAGTCTTTGAATCTAGAGTTTGACATTGACCTTCAGGTGCTCACCGGAGAAGAAGAAGCAAAATTAACTTTTTTGGCTGCCCGGCGTTGGTTTGGATGGTCCAGCGGTCGACTTCTAGTTATAGATATTGGCGGCGGTTCACTTGAGATTTCAGTAGGCGTGGATGAATCTCCTGAAGTTGCAGTGTCACTTCCACTTGGCGCCGGACGATTAACCAAGAACCATTTAGTCGGAGATCCGCACACCGAAAAAAGCATTCGGTATTTGCGAGAGCATATTGAATCCCAACTTGATGAAGTGCTGCCATCCCTCGTTCATCATCAAGATAATGACAGAGCAATAGCCACGAGCAAAACTCTAAGAACTTTAGCCCGACTCTGCGGAGATTGGTATAACGGCAATGGGAAAATAATAAAGGTCGAAGCTATAAGAAAAATGTCCATCCGACTTGGCGAAATGTCATTGGATGAGCGAACCCGAATTCCGGGAGTTTCAGCCAACCGTGCCCGGCAAATTGTTGCCGGTGCCTTTGTAACCGAAAGCGTGATGCGTAATTTGGATTTACCAGAACTTGAAATTTGCCCTTGGGCATTGCGTGAAGGCGTTGTCCTTAAATGGATGGATTGGATGGAATCTTAAGACTGCGTTCTCAAATGGTTGGCGCGCCTAGCCGATCCACTTGAAATACTTCCTTTTTTCGATGGTGAACGACCCATGACTCGCCAGGCAACAACTTAGAATCGGGAAGTTCTACATCAACTTTCTTTGTCAATTTTTCCAACATTCGGGGCAACACTGGGTTATGACTACAAAGTAATAGAGTTTCACGCTTTTTAATTAGCTCTTTTACGAAATCAGTGGCCTTTTCCTTATTCTTTCTATAAGTGTATTCGCTCAATTGTTGTGAAACGACTGGCTCCAGATTAAGTGCTTTTGCCATGAGTGAAACGGTATCCATGCATCGAACCGCATCAGAGGTATAAATCTCCTCTAAGCCAAAAACTTGATACAACGAGAGCATTCGCTTAGCTTGAAGTTGTCCCGTCAGCTCTAAAGGTCGATCGTCATCATCTCCCTGCCATTCCAGGCGAGCCAAAGCCTTCGCGTGACGCAACATGATGAAAGTTTCTGAGTCATAAGGAGATTCCAAGAATTTTTGTAAGATTTCTTTGTCACTCTCGCGAGTAAGTTTTTCCATACCTGCACTAGGAGAAAGCCAAACCATTTCGTCCACTTCACTGTTGGCGCGGAAAGGGTGGTCCTCACCAATAACTTTCGCGCACCAGTAACTAACTTCTTTCAAACCATCAGGAACGTAGTAGCCAACGGTTCCAATAAAGGGGCCAAGTTTAATTTTGAGGTTTGTTTCTTCCATAACTTCGCGATAAGCGCACGCTATTAGGGTCTCACCGAATTCCATTTTTCCTTTTGGCAATGACCAATCGTCGTAACGTGGACGGTGAATGATCGCTACAGAAATAGAATCATCATCATTCTTGCGCCAGACAACCGCTCCGGCTGCATAAATGGGGGCGTTCATCCGCGAACTCGATACCACTCAATTGCAGCCGAATGAAGATCTTCTAGAGGTCCACCATCAGAATCTCTCTGAGTTCGAAGCCAACCACCTTCATTTGTCATGGTCCAGTGCGACATCGTCGGGGATAAGTAGGTGTCAATGGCACGAACTAATAATCGCTTATGGTCAGTTTGGATAATTTTTACCATGCTCTCAACTCGTCGGTCTAAGTTACGATGCATGAGATCGGCACTTCCAATCCAAAGTTCGTCGTCACCACCATTTGCAAAATGGAAAATCCGAGAATGTTCCAGGAATCTTCCTAAAATTGAAACCGCTCTGATATTTTCAGATAGACCAGGAACTCCGGTCCGAATTGCGCAAATTCCACGAACTACCAGATCAATTTTTACTCCAGCGTTGGATGCTTTGTAAAGGCTTTCGATGAATTCTTCATCCAAAATAGAGTTTAGTTTCATCCGGATGAAGGCGGGCTTGCCGGCTTGATGATTCTCGACTTCACGATCAATTCGTTCCAAGAGTCCACTACGTAACGTCCGTGGCGCAACTAGAAGTCGAGCAAAAGAAGTTTGTGGGGCGAATCCAGAAAGTTGGTTGAATAACTTATTGACGTCATCACCAAGAACGGGATCTGCGCTGAGAATTCCAAAATCTTCGTACAAACGAGCCGTTTTAGGGTTGTAATTTCCGGTCCCCATGTGAACATACCGCCGGATTCCCACGTTCTCTTCGCGAACAACCAGCGACAACTTGGCGTGAGTCTTGAACCCAACTAATCCGTAAACCACATGCACGCCGGCATCTTCAAGTGCCCGAGCCCATCTCACGTTCGCCAGCTCATCAAATCGGGCTCTGATTTCAACAACTGCGAGCACTTGCTTGCCTGCTTCGGCAGCCTCTATCAAAGCCTGCACGATCGGAGAATCCCCCGAGGTTCGGTACAGCGTTTGCTTTATAGCTAATACATGAGGGTCACTGGCGGCAGCTTGCAAAAATCGAACAACCGATGACGTGAAAGATTCGTATGGGTGGTGGAGAATTATTTCGTGGCGGCGAATTGCATCGAAGAAGGCATCGTTTGAATCAGGGTCCACATCGCGCAAGTCCCATGCAATTTGGTTTCGAAATGCTGGGAACTTCAACTCGGGACGATCTATGTCTGCAATTCGAAATAGACCCGTGAGATCAAGCGGTTCAGGATAGCGACTAATTTCTTGCTCACGAATTCCAAGTTCATCCATAAGCGTACGTAGTAGATCGGGATTTATAGATGGATCCACTTCTAGGCGAACGGGTGGACCAAATTTTCTACGGAGTAATTCTTGCTCCATAGATGCAAGAAGGTTTTCAGACTCTTCTTCTTCTAATTCCAAATCTGCATTTCGGGTTAGTCTAAAAGTGTAATAGTCCTTCACTTCCATACCTGGAAAAAGTTCTGCCAAATTTGCGATAATCACTTGCTCAAGTGGAATAAAACGTTTGGCTTCGTATTGAGCCGCTTCAACAAAGCGCGGTAAATTTGATGGAACTTTAACGCGCGCGAACAATTCTTGATCCGTATCGGGTTTGCGGACCACTACTGCCAAGTTCAAAGACAATCCAGAGATGTAAGGAAAAGGATGCGAAGGGTCAACAGCAAGTGGTGTCAAAACCGGAAAGATACGTTCGTGAAAAATCTTATTTACATATGCTTTTTCGTCGGAATTTAATTTATCCCATTTAGAAATTTCAATTCCTTCTGCAGTGAGCGCAGGAAGTATTTCGCCGTGAAAAACTTTTGATTGTCGATCGGTCAGCTCTTGAGTCTTTTGTGAAATCGCAGTCATTAATTGTGCGGGGGTATAACCTGCAGTATTTTGCTTCGTGATTCCAGCTTCCAATTTCCGCTTTAGTGTTGCTACTCGGATCATGAAGAAGTCATCAAGGTTCGCAGAAAATATTGCTAGAAATCGACAGCGCTCAAGCAGTGGCGAAGTTGGATCCTCAGCCAATTCCAAGACACGTTCATTGAACGCAAGCCAGCTCAACTCACGATCAATCAATCGCTCGCGTGGGTTTTCGGCGATGGCGTGGGAAGACATGTACCCATTTTGCTAGAAAAGGGTGAACTTCGGGTAACCAGTAGGCGACCAAAGCGTGAAAACCAGAAATTAGGAGAGTTTTATCAACCCTGAATGCTTGGCGGACCGACCATCCCCGGACGATTTGCCTCGAATCCTTCGCCAAATCCATGGAAGCGCAAAGGTGAAAAACCAGCGAAGATCGGCAACTTGGTCCGTGACCCAAGACATTTTCGGGGCTGGCGGAAGCGGGGTGCGCCAGGCAGAATCAAAAGGTTCGCCCAATTTCTCCAAGACACCTTGGGCAACTCGCCAATGGCCATCAGCATTGAGATGGAGTCGGTCGGTGGCAAGGAAGCGTCGGTCCGAAAGGAAGAGCGCCTCATTCCATTCAATGAGGACAGCACCGACTTCACCTGCAACTTTTCTAACATTCTTATTAAATTCGCTAAATCGGCTTTCCCATAGTTCGGCAGTCTTGCCTTTTCCGGTTGCCTTTTCGATGACGGTAAAAAGCATCAAGGTCGCCCCCGTTGCTGCTAATTCTCTTGCAGCGGTTTCATACCTTTCGAAGGCAACTTCAGATTTGTAATGTGGTCGGAGCACATCGTTGGCACCAGCATGAAATGAAATAAGAGTGCTTTTATCTTCAACAAATTTCGTTGCGGTGGGAATTTGCTCATCGATAACTTGCGCTAAAAGTTTTCCGCGTATCGCTAAGTTCAGATAAGTGAACCCGGGTTGCTGTTCTGCCAGAACTTCGGCAATCCGGTCTGCCCATCCGCGGTAATTGCCGGCAACGATTTCATCACACATGCCCTCAGTCATGGAATCACCGAGGGCTATGTAGCGATGAAAGATGGTCATTCTTTCTTTGCTCGCTCCTGTGCAATCGAGTACACAACAACTGCAGTGGCGATACTTGCGTTTAGGGATTCAACGCTAGATTCCATCGGAATCGAAAGCACTAAGTCGCACTTCTCTCTGGCCAATCTGGATATTCCTTTACCTTCGGAGCCAACGATTAGGTAAAGAGATTCATGAGCCAATGAGAATTGCGGAAGTGATTCATCTCCTTCAGCATCCAGGCCAACGACAAAGTATCCAGCTTTTTTCGCATCTTCAATTGAGCGAACCAAATTAGTTACTTGTGAAATTGGCAGACGAGCAGCCGCACCGGCTGAAGATTTCCATGCTGAGCCAGTCATCGCTGCAGTTCTGCGCTCTGGAATTACAACTCCAGTTGCACCGAAGGCGGCAGCACTTCGAACAATGGCACCTAAGTTGTGTGGGTCAGTCACGCCATCTAAACCAATAAGCAGTGCAGGCTTTTTTGCCTTCGCAATAAGTTCGGCAAAATTGGCATATTGAAATGGCTTGATGACTAAGGCGATACCTTGATGTGTAGTTGTACCGGTTAATCCGTCCAAGACTCCCCGAGCAACTTCCTTAATAACTAGATCTTGGCGCTTGGCCAGACGTAGTGCTTCAGACATGCGCTCATCAATTTCAACGCGTTCTGCAATTACCAATTCCTTTGCAGGAATCTTGGCTCGCAGCGCTTCAACAACTGCATTTCTTCCGGCAACTGCATCTGAATTAGGACGCGTTTCAGTACGACTTGCCGGCCTTCGGGTTGCAGGTCGCTTTGGTGCAGCTTCAGCTTCTCGACGTTTTCTACCTGGGCGCATCAACGTGCCAATGTCCAGCGGGGGCCTGCAGGAGTGTCTTCAATGAGTATTCCTAACTCTAAAATCTGATCGCGAATTGCGTCAGCCGTTGCAAAATCTTTTCGGGCACGTGCTGACTCTCGCTGGGCGAGTGCCAATTTTACTAAGCCATCCATGGCATCGGTTGCAGCTGGTTTGTCCATTGCAAAAGTTGGGTCGAATGGATCGCAACCCAAAATAGCCAGCGCACCACGAACTTCAGCGGCGATTCTGGCAATTTCTTTTTGCCCTGCTTCATCACCAAAGGTCAGCGATGAGAGCGCAGTATTTCCATCACGAACTAATTCAGATATACCAGCTAATGCAGTTGGTACCGCAAGATCATCATTCATGGCGGCTGTGAAATCTGAAGAAACCAAAAGACCCGGTTCTTCATTGAGAATCTCCGTGGCACGCGCCAGAAAACCTTCAATGCGACGGAAATTTACTGCCGTCTCTTCTAGGGCTTCCAAGGAAAACTCCACCATGGATCGATAATGCGCACTTCCTAAATACCAACGAAGTTCAATCCCCCGAACTCGCTGAACAATTTCAGAAACTAAAAGTGAATTTCCCAAAGACTTGCTCATTTTTTCGCCAGAAGCTGTCACCCAAGCATTGTGCATCCAAATTTTTGAAAATCCCCAACCCGCTGATTCTGATTGGGCAATCTCATTTTCATGATGTGGGAAAATTAAATCTAATCCGCCACCATGGATATCGAATTCGGCACCTAAATAAGTATGCGCCATAGCCGAACATTCCAAGTGCCAGCCTGGACGTCCATCTCCCCAAGGCGTGGGCCATGAAGGTTCGCCCGGTTTTGCTGATTTCCAGAGTGCGAAATCTCGAGGGTCTTTCTTATAACTGTCTTCTGCGTCTCCGGCTGAAAGCAGGTCGTCAATTTTTTGATTAGAGAGCGTTAAATATGACTTCAAGGAACGAACATTCATGTAAACATCACCATTGCCAGGCGCATATGCAGTGCCATTATCAATGAGAATATGCATTAGCTCAATCATCTGAGTGATGTGCCCAGTTGCCCGTGGTTCATAGGTCGGAGAAAGAACATTAAGGCGTGAATAAGCCCAAGAAAAAGCTTGCTCGTACTTCATGGCAAGCGCCCACCATGGAATACCTTCGATTTCGGCCTTCTGCAAGATCTTGTCGTCAATGTCCGTAACATTGCGAATAAAAGTGACGTCGTAGCCCAGATGGGTCAACCATCTTCGCAAAATATCAAAATTTACACCGCTGCGAATGTGGCCAATATGTGGCGCACCTTGGACGGTTGCGCCGCATAAATAAATCCCGGCTTTACCAGGAGTGAGCGAAACAAATTCCTCGTGATTTCTAGAAAGTGTGTTGTAGAGGTGAAGGCTCACAGCGCCACGACCAATGCACTGGCCATAACAAATACACCTTCACCGCGACCAGTAAATCCCATGCCGTCAGTTGTCGTCGCCGAGATAGAAACAGGTGCTCCTAAAGCGCGACTTAAAACTTCTTGCGCCTCGGAGCGGCGTGGACCAATCTTCGGCTCGTTTCCCACAATTTGCAGTGAAACATTTCCAATCCGAAAGTTATTTTCCTCAACAAACTTCTTCAGGAATTGCAACATCGAAATACCCGACGCGCCTTTCCATTCTGGTCGATCGGTTCCGAAAAGTTCCCCGATATCGCCCAACTGGCATGCCGACAGCACTGCATCGCAGATCGCATGCACCGCCGCATCACCATCGGAATGTCCGACCAATCTGGGCGACTGTGGCCACTCCAACCCCGCTAACGCGCATGGACCGACATCACCAAATTGGTGCGCATCCACTCCAACGCCAGTTCGATAGGAAATTTCGGGTAAGGAAGTCAATGATCGGCGCTCTCAACGATGACTTTGAGCGCAGCGGCAACCGAATCTTCTTCTGGGCCTTCGACCCGCACAACGATTTCATCGCCAAACTTGACCCCTAGGGTCATAACTCGAAGGACGCTGGCGCCATCGATATCTGGTGAGAGTTCGCCAGTAGGAAGAACCTTGGCTAATCGAACCGAGCACCCGGAGGATTTAGCGCTGGAAGCAAAGAGCGCGGCTGGTCTGGCATGCAGACCAACAGCTGAAGCAACGGTGGTTCGAAATTCTTTCATAAAGTAATCGTATCTCCCTCAAAAGTAGTGTTTAATATACACATCTATCCAGACACTCGCACAAATGTGAAGGTTGAAAATATGACCGTAGAACGCCTGCTGATGGGCCATCCGCTCTCTTCTCCCGAGCACGCACGTCATGCCCTTCTCTATATGTACCAGATCCGAAAATTTGAAGAAGCAGTTGAAGATCTCTTTGGCCGAGGAATGATGCACGGAACAATGCACCTTTCCATTGGCCAAGAAGCCGGACCAACCGGAATGTGTTTGGCGCTGAAGTTGGAAGATCAAATTACTTCCACTCACCGCGGGCACGGGCACTGTATTGCAAAAGGTGCAGACCTAACTCGAATGATGGCCGAATTATTAGGGAAAGAGATTGGTTATTGCGGTGGCCGTGGTGGCAGCATGCATATCGCTGATGCCGAAACTGGAAACTTGGGAGCAAACGGTGTCGTCGGCGGGGGTATCCCTATTGCAGTCGGAGCGGCTCTGGCCTCGAAACTTCAGAAGAAAGGCACAGTCGCCGTTTCCTTTTTCGGCGATGGCGCAATGAATGAAGGTGCATTTCATGAAGCAGCAAACTTGGCCGCGATCTGGAAACTTCCAGTAATTCTTTTCTGCGAAAACAATAAGTATGGAATGAGTTCTTCAACCGAAACTGCATTCGCCATTGACCGACTAGCCGACAGAGGCCTGGGATACGGAATTCCAGGGGTAACGGTCGATGGAAATGATGTAGTTGCAGTTTACGAAGCATGCGAAACTGCGGTTGCTCGCGCTCGCAATGGTGAAGGTCCAACTCTAATTGAAACTGTTACCTACCGCTGGAAAGGTCACTCCCGATCTGATAAGAATCTATATCGAACTAAAGAAGAGATCGAAGAGTGGAAACATCTAGATCCCATTCCCAATTTCATTTCTAAAGTCCTTGCCGCCGGAATCTTAAGCCAAGAAGATATTGATGCCACTGCAAAAATGGCACAGGATCAAATTATCGAAGCAGTAAATAATGCAGCGCAAGCAAAATCGGCAGTGCCAGATGGTCTACTAGAAGCAGTATTTAAGGCGGTCAGCGCATGAGCACCGACAATCGTATGTTGACGATGGCCGAAGCACTTCGTGAAGCCATGGGAATCGCTATGGATGAACGTCCGGAAGTCTTTATTTTGGGCGAAGACATTGGCATTTACGGTGGCGCCTTTGGAGTAACCGGCGATCTTTATCATCGCTTTTCACCAGAACGAGTCATTGATACTCCGATTTCAGAGCTCGGAATAGTTGGAGCCGCTGTAGGTGCCGCCCTTTCGGGAATGCGTCCCATTGTTGAAATTCAATTCTCAGATTTCACGGCTCAAGCCATGGATCAGATTGCCAACCAAGCCGCCAAGATTCACTTTATGTTGGGCGGCGCGCTCCACGTCCCGCTGGTTCTACGTACCCCACAAGGTTCTGGCACTGGCGCTGCGGCGCAGCATTCACAAAACTTGGAAACATGGTTCGCCAATGTTCCAGGACTCAAAGTTGTGGTTCCATCCAATCCAGCTGATGCCAAAGGTTTGCTGTTGTCAGCTATCGATGACCCCAACCCAGTAATTTTCTTAGAACATAAACTTCTCTACAAGATTCCTGGTCGCGATCCAGTACCAGAAGGTGCGATCAGAATTCCACTTGGAGTTTCACAAGTGGTTCGTGAAGGAACAGACCTGACCTTGGTTGCTACTGGCATCATGGTTAATAAGTCATTTGAGGTTTGCGAAAAATTGGCTGCCGAAGGAATTTCTGTGACTCTTATCGATCCGCGAACTATCTCGCCCTTGGATATGAATCCGATCTTTGAGTCGGTGGAAAAGACTGGCCGACTTCTTGTGGTTCAAGAAGGGCCATCTCATGGCGGCTTTATTAATGAAGTCATTGCCAGAGTCAGCGAAAGTTCATCCTTCGGTTCGCTAATTGCGCCAATAAAGCGCCTTGCCGGAATGAATATTCCAATTCCTTATGCGCCGCAATTAGAAAAGGCCGCCGTCCCACAAATTGAAGATATCGAAATCGCTGCTCGCGATTTAGTTAAGAGTTGGCGATGAGTTTCCGATATCCGGTAGTCATGCCAAAAATGAGCATGACTATGGAAACTGGTGAATTGATCGATTATCACGTCAAAGTTGGCGACAGAGTTAACTCTGGCGATGTGCTCTTTGAAGTTATGACCGACAAAATCGACATGGAAGTGGAATCACCCGCAGATGGAGTTGTTGAACAACTTATAGGTGGAGTCGGCGCCACTATTGAAATCGGTAAGCCAGTCTTGATTTTGCTGACCGATACTGAAGTAATGGCCTTTGATTTCGGTGGAGAAGCGACCCCACTGCCTCCTGCACCTGCAAGTATCGAAGTCGAGCAAGTTGTCGAAGAAGTTGTCGTTGTCCCTGAAGTAATAGCACCAATAGCAGTTGCTCCAACGATTGTTTCGCAAACCTTTAAAGCAGTACCAAAGGCGCGTGCCTTCGCAACAGAGAGCGGGATAGACCTTCGAACCATCGTTGCCTCCGGTCCAGATCAGACCATTATGTATGCAGATGTCGCAAACCAGCGTCCTTCGGAAGAGCAATTAAAGCGCCAGGCAGCAAACCGTGCTCTCATTGCTCGTGGCATTGAGATGACTCAAAACATTCCGCAAGCCTCCTTCACCCGAAGCATCAATATTTCCGACTCTGGGATGCCGCACCTAATCAGCTCGTGGGCAAAAGTCTTGCGGTCTCGCCCAGAATTAAATGTCTCTGGCAAGGACGGAGTCTTGAATCAACTCGTCGGAGTGGCCACCATTATTGAATCCAAATATGGAAGCGCCCTCCCCGTTTATAAAAACCCAGACCTAATGGGCAAGGATGAGTTATCTGCACTTGTATCAACAACAAGCTCAGCTGCTCAACATGGAAAGGTTCCACTATCCATGCTCAGCGGCGCAACCACGACGGTATTTGACCTACGTTCCTACAAGATGATCACGACCACACCTCGTCTTTTCCCTCATCAAGTCACCGGGCTAACCATCGGAGAGTCCCTCGACGGGTCAATTGCTCTCTCCTTAACGATTGATCTTCGCCATTGCGATTTTTACGATGGCGCCAATCTGCTCGAATTGCTCGTAAAAACCCTGTAAATCGACTAACTTTTCTATCGTCCTATCGAAAAGAGAACCTGTGATTGCTTTGAACGGAATCGCCGCCAGTTCAGGGGCAGCCATTGGTCAATTCTTTTTGTTGACAACCGAAATTCCAGTGCCTTCACCATCGCCCTCCACTCTGCCCCTCTTAGAAGAACGCCAAGTTCTCACCGATGCCATTAACTTCGTTGGAGCCGATTTAGAAGCTCGAGCCAACAGGTCAACTGGCGAACATGGCGAAATTTTGACTGCTATTAGTGAAATCGCCACCGACCCTGCCCTGTTAGAAGAGGCATTGCATGTAATTGTCCAAGGGCACAACGCCAGTTACGCAATTTCGCAGGCGACCAATATTTTCAAGGAACTTCTGGAATCCTCCGGCGGATACCTTGCCGAACGCGTTTCCGACGTTTCCAATATTTGCGATCGGATTCTTTGTCGAATCGCTGGTGTTGAATATCCTGAAATTCCGCAATTCATCGTTCCTACAATTCTTATTGCCCGAGATTTATCTCCAGCCGACACCACTGATCTAGAGTCCGATCAGATTTTGGCAATTGTTACTGAGGGCGGTGGGCCAACCAGTCACACCGCAATTATTGCTCGCTCCAGAGGAATTCCGGCAGTGGTTGCCTGTCCTGGAGTCGTCGAGTATGCCCGGACTCAGCACGGCTCACTTCTTGGCGTGGATGCAACAACTGGCGAAGTTACCTTCAATCCACCGGCAGACATTCAAAGTCGCTTGGTGGAAAAAGTTGAGCGCATTCTTAAGCGAAAAGCGCAATTAGTTAATCGAACCCCGTTGGGCTATCAAACATCAGATGGCGTGACGGTGCCGATTTATGCCAACATCGGCGGTCAGAAAGATGTTCCAGTCGCCATCGCGGCAGGTGCAGATGGAGTCGGACTGCTTCGAACTGAGTTGCTTTATTTTGATCGCAAAGTGCCGCCGACTTTGGACGAACAAATCCAGATTTATACCGATCTCTTCACGCCATTCGCCGGTCAGAAAGTTGTCATTAGAACCTTAGATGCCGGCGCAGATAAGCCAATGGCATTCATTAATTTTGATGATGAACCCAACCCCGCACTTGGGGTTCGCGGATATCGAACCATCTACAAGCACGAAGATTTGCTACGAATTCAATTACAAGCAATCGCCACGGCAACTGCCGCTTCCGGAACAAATGTTTGGGTTATGGCGCCGATGATTACCCTGCCACAAGAGGCGGAAAACTTTGTCGAGATGGCGAAGAGTTATGGCATCAAAACAGCCGGAGTCATGATCGAAGTACCAGCTGCGGTTTTTCATGCGGATGAACTAACCAAGATTTGCGATTTTGTCTCGATTGGCACCAACGACTTAGGTCAGTATCTCCACGCTGCTGATCGCGAATCAGCTCCCCTGGCTGCTTTCAACGATCCTTGGCAACCAGCCCTACTTCGAGCAATTCATCAAGTCGCGCAAGCTGGCCTTCGAAATAACTGCCCAGTAGGAGTCTGTGGCGAAGCCGCAAGCGACGCAGCGCTGGCATCGGTGCTCTTGGGTCTAGGCGTCACGTCGCTCTCGTGCAGCGTCTCCACGCTGCGGGATGTGGCAGCTGCCGTTTCCGCTTTGAGTTATCCAGAGTTGCAGTTGGCCGGGATTGCGGCGCTAGCGGCAGGCACTTCGCAAGAAACAAAGGCCAGCGCACGCTCGCAATTGTCAGCGTTAGAAGATTTAGGACTTTAATCCGAGTGGGAAAACAATTCTCAAAATACTTTGAGAATATGCTTGAAAGAGTACCCACTCGTAGACCAGACTTAGCGAAATGTTCAATGACTGAACGGATGTGACGATAGTGAAACAACGAGAGACGGAGTTAATTCTTCGGGCTGCTCGGCTTTACTATGAGGACCACCATTCGCAAGATCAAGTCGCGGCCATGATGGGAACTTCGCGTTCCAACATCTCCAGAATGCTCTCCGATGCAAAGCGCTTGGGTTTTGTTGAAATTCGCGTAGTCGCTCCCGTCACTCGACATGAAAATCTATCCTCACAATTACAAAATCTTTTGGGGATAAAAGAAGTTCAAGTAATCACTACAGATAAGAATGAACTAGCTCTCAACGCTGTCGGTCGCGCCGCTGCGAAGTCCTTAATAAATAGTTTGAGCAATAATCAAACAATCGCTATTTCGTGGGGTCGCGGTTTGGAAGCAACAATCGTCAATGTCCGAAGTGAGGCATTTACAGGATTGAAAGTTACCCAATTGATGGGTTCGCTCTCCTCGGTTACCACTTCAGCCAGCGCCGAAGAAGTTGGTCGCCAATTAGCAAAGAATCTCAATGCCCAATTCATCCCGTTTTTAGCGCCAGTCGTTGTGAGCAACTCCAGAACCCGCGACACCTTGCTGGAAGAAGAGATCATCACCAAACCCATCAACCTGGCCCGTGCGGCAGATGTCGCAATCATCGGTATCGGCTCCAAAGGTTCATCCTCAAGTGAAATGGTCATCAACGAATTTAAATTTTCCAAAACCGAACGAGATCTGCTGTATGAAAACTATGCCGGCGATGTTGCGGCTCGTTTCTACGATCTTTCTGGCCAAAGTTTGAGCAGCAAGATGGATAAGCGAGTCCTTGGTCTAACCCTTGCCGAGATTCGAGCAATTCCCCGGGTTATTGGCGTCGCCTCCGGTACTGAGAAAGCTTTCGGGGTGATCGGCGCCGCACGCTCACAAATGCTCGATGTTTTAATAGTTGACCTGGTTTGTGCCAATACCATCATGAAGACCCTAGCCCCATCGGCGGTGAAGAGCGCGTGACTTACTTAACCAAACTCCTATTAGTTATAGCCGCAATGTGGGCTTCGCAATTAGCGCTGGCTTATTTGCAAGCGAAAAAGTTTCAAGCCGATTTAAGGTCTTTACGTAAATCAGGAACCGTTGCCGTAGGTATGGGCGGCAAACGGTATAGAGGTGGGCGGGCATTCGTTGCCCTTGCCGCTGATGAATCTGGCGTGATCGTTGATGGGCTAGTCCTTCGCGGACTGACTGTCTTCGCAAAATCGCGCCCACTTCATGCATACAAAGGATTCTCGCTCGACGAGGTGATCTCGGGTACCCGGGACGTAGAAAATGAGCCTAAGAAAGTGAAGGAGGCGGCAGTGATGTCGGCCCAACACATTCAGGATCATTTAACGCGAATCGCGTCAGGAGAATAATGATCGATTACTTACAGATGGGTCGATCATTGAAGTACTTCAATCATGTTCTAACTTACTTAGGAGGTGTCTAGTGTTCCTGTCCGGTCTGATTACGTTATCAGCTGTTACGGTGGACAAACCAACCGGCTTTCTTGGCGCGTTGGCAACTGGCGCTGAAGATTTCATCAAAGTCTTCAACAAAGGTGGATCAGTTCTTCTCAGTCTTATGGGTGGAATTCTTCCAACACTGATTGTTCTTCTGACTGCAGTTAATGCGCTCGTAAGAATTATCGGTGCAGAACGAATCGAAAATCTTGGTAAGGCTGCTGCGCGTCCTGGAATCCAGTGGTATCCAGTTCGTTACATCCTTCTTCCATTCGTTGCCGTTTTTGTTCTCACAAACCCTATGGCATACACAATGGGTCGCTTCCTCCCAGAACGCTTCAAGCCAGCGTTCTATGACTCAGCAGTTTCATTCGTACACCCAATCCTGGGAATCTTCCCTCACGCTAACCCAGGTGAGCTTTTCGTTTACCTCGGTATCGCAACAGGTATCAAGGAACTTGGCTTCGGCTTAGGTGACTTGGCTATCCGTTACCTACTCGTAGGCCTTGTTGTCATCTTCATCCGCGGAATCGTTACTGAACGAATCACCGCGCGAATGATGGCTAAAGCCGAAAGGAGTGCATAACCATGGAAGGTTTCACAAACTTAATCGTACGGATCGGCCGTGGCGTCGGTGGAGTAGTAGGAACTCTCTACCAGGCAGGTCGTGATTCGGTAGATACCGTAATCCGTAACGTCATTCCATTTATGGCGTTTATCTCCTTCATCATCGGTTTAATTCTGACAACTGGTGTTGGTGACTGGATCGCTAAAGGTCTGAAGGGCTCTGCTTCTTCACTCCCAGGTCTGTTGCTAATTTCTATCGTCTGCGCAATTCCAATTCTGTCTCCATTGCTTGGACCAGGAGCTGTTATCGCTCAGATCGTCGGAACTTTGCTCGGTGTTGAAATTGGTAAGGGAAATATCCCTGCGCAATACTCACTACCAGCACTATTCGCTATCAACCCACAGGTTGGTTGCGACTTCATTCCAGTAGGTCTTGCACTTGGCGAAGCCGAGCCTGAGACTGTCGAGATCGGTGTTCCTGCGGTTCTGTTCTCCCGCGTGATCACTGGTCCTCTTTCAGTTGTCATCGCTTACTTTGCAAGCTTCGGCCTGTATCACACCAGTAAGTAAGAACAAGCACGATGGATATCAAGGTGCGGGGCAACTCGCACCTTGATTGCTTAAAAGAAAATCTCAGCAAAATCCGAAAAACTTTAACTACCATTAGAGATAACTAGTTTTAATAAGCTACCAAGGAGCAAAACATGGGTGAATACAAGAGCGTAACAATTTCAGCCGGCCGTGGCGGTTGGGGTGGTCCATTGACCATTACACCAACAGATGAGAAGCCATATATTTATTCAGTTACCGGTGGTGGAATTCATCCAGTTGCGCAACGAATCGCTGATATAACTGGCGGCACCCCATTTGATGGCTTTAAGAGCAGCGTGCCATTCGACAAAATTGCTGTCGCCGTTATTGATTGCGGTGGAACTGCCCGAGTAGGCGTTTATCCCATGAAGAAGGTTTTAACCGTGGATATCCATGCAACTAGCCCGGCCGGTCCATTGGCAATGTTCATCACAAAAGAACTATTCGTCTCTGGTGTAAAAGCCGACGATATTAAGGAAGGCTAAAGCGGTTGAATGAAATAGTTTATTCAACAACCGTTACATCAGTAGGAGAACTTGTAACCGATTTTCGGGAACAAGGCGTTTTAGTCTTTTTCGGAGAGAACGCTCCTATTGAGCTCCATGAATTTTCTATCCTTCATAAACCCGATATTGAAACTCGTCCCCCGCAAACCGGAGACACAATTCGATTGAGTGATGAAGAATTCACAGTCCTAGCAGTGGGATCAGTGGCCGGCGACAACTTAATGAGTCTTGGCCACTTAGATCTAAAAGCAAATGGATTTTCCGAAGCAGAGTTGCCCGGAGATGTTAACGTCGAAGTTCGAGAACTTCCTTCCGTAAAAGTTGGAGATCGTCTAGAAGTCATCTCGGCTTAGTCGAAACTCAAGCACCACAACAGAAAAGAGAAAATGAAGTGTCTTACTCATCCAGACTTGAAGCACATGCAAAGTCGATCGGAAGAGATACAAAAATTGCCATCGTAGGTGCGGGCCAAATGGGCCATGGATTTGGTTGCCAGGTTGATCGCATGCCTGGCCTAACGGTCTCCCTCGTTATTGATATCGATCCAGCCCGTATAACAGCGCTCTACTTAGATCTTGGCGAAGAAAACCCGGTTATTAGCGATGATAAGAATGACATCACCCAGGCTCTTTTAGCTGGTAAGCGCGTGGGTACCACTGTTTCGTCCTTCTTGTCGGAGTTGCCCATTGACTTCGTCGTGGAAGCTACTGGAGTACCTGAAATCGGTGCTCAAATTACTTACTCATGCTTAAAGGCAAAGATGGATGTAGCTGTTTTGAATGTAGAGATGGATGTAACCATCGGACCGCTACTTCATAAAACAGCCGTTGACAATGGCGTGATCTACACCGTCTGTCACGGAGACGAACCTATCGAAGCAAAGGTTTTGGTGGACTATGCCCGTGACCTGAATTTCGAAGTTGTCGCCGCTGGAAAGGGAAAGAACAATCCCTTCGAACCATTAAGCAATCCAGATTCAGTTCGCGAACGTGCCACTGCAAAAAACATGAATCCGAAAATGCTGTGCTCCTTCACTGATGGTTCCAAAACCATGACTGAAATGGTCGCCTTGGCAAATACCACGGGGATTCCATTATCAAAGCGCGGCATGTATGGACCAGCTGCCACAGTCAAGACCTTGAACAACGTCTTCGCACTCAAAGAAGATGGCGGCGTTCTTGATAAGGCTGGAGTAATTGATTATTGCACTGGCGATGTAGCCCCTGGAGTCTTCGTTATCGTTCGAAGCGATTCGAAATACATCAACCACGAGATGACTTACCTGGGTATGGGCCCTGGCCCATACTTCACGTTATATCGCCCTTATCACCTAGCCTCTGTCGAAGCACCTATGTCGGTTGCTCGCGCTGTCGTTGATCGTGAATCATCCTTGTTCGCAACCAGTTTGATTGCCGAAGTTGTGACCATGAGTAAAAAAGACTTAGTCGCCGGCGAAAGAATTGACGGTATTGGTGGCTTCACCGTTCGTGGCTACGCAGATATCGCCGCTGATGCTCGTGCCGAGAACTTAGTTCCAATTGGCTTAATTCAAAATGCCATCATGAAGCGAGATGTACCAGTTGGAACATTGCTTACATATGATGATGTAGTACTGGACCAGAACAGTCTGATTGTGGCACTTCGCAAAGAACAAGATGAGATGGGACTTACTTACGCTTCCTAATCACTATCGACTTCTGGTTTAGAAGTATCGCTTGTCAGCCCAAGTTCTCTCATAAGTTTTCGCTGACGTGGGGTTAACGGGTCGCGCTTCTTGGGGGTTTTACCAGAGGCAATGACCCGTTTCGCTTCTTCCCTGTTTTGTTGGTCTCGAACTTGACCATCCTCAATAGCCATTTCGCCGGTTGCCATTAATCCCAATTCAGCCATTAACTCTTCTTGGGCTTGAGTGAATAGACCTTGATTCTGATATTTTTTCAGATACTGAGCTTTTATCTTGGCCGCCTTTGCTTCGGGTGTGAGTTTTTCCCCACCTCGAAACCGTCTTAGCGCCATGAAATTAGTCTGACACAATTACCTCATGAAGTCTCAAATGCGTGCCGCAGTCGTCGTCTTGGCGGCTGGCTCCGGGTCGCGCTTTGGACACGTCACCAACAAGGTCTGGTTGCCTTTGAGCGGGCGCCGAATTATCTCCAGATCCTTAGTAAATGCCACAAAAAGTTTCCGCGGTTGCCGAACGATTCTGATTATCAATCCCGATGACGCCCAATTGGCAAAGACGACCCTGGCACGCGAAGTTACCCAGTTAAAAGTCGAAATTGTTCCAGGCGGCGCGACTCGACACGAATCCGAATACCACGCGTTGACTTATCTCGCCCCAGAAATTGAGTCCGGGGAGATAAATGTAGTTCTTATTCACGATGGCGCCAGACCCTTGGCCACTAGCTCGCTCTTTCGAAATATTGCCGAGGCCGCACATCGTCACGGAGGTGCGCTTCCGGCTATCAAAGTTTCTCTACGCGAGATGGATCTTCAAAGCAGCGAAACAGTTGTCAGAGTCCAAACTCCTCAAGCCTTTCAAGCAGAACCACTTTTAACAGCGTATCGTCAGGCATATCAAGATGAATTTCACGGAACCGATACGGCGGCCTGTATGGAGAAATATTTTCCAGATATTCAGACAAAAGCCGTTGAAGGCGAAGTATCCAATGTCAAAATTACCTACCCGCAAGATCTAGCAATTGCAGAGCACGTACTTGAAGTAAGGAGGTATAAAGATTGAGTAATGAAATGTTAGAAGCGGAACTGCATTGTGCACAATGTCAGCAAGAAACACTTCATCAATTGCGTTATGCCGGGCGACTTCTTGTTTCTACAACCTGCTCGGTCTGCAAAGCCCAGGTTAAGCACGAATCAAATGATCTACGTATTCACTATGCCAAAGATTTGCAGCACCGTATTGCCACAAAACCCTGGCGGCTATGGAAGCGATTTTGGCGGGCACCCAAGGCGGTCTTCTGGAGTTTTCCACGGAAAGCGTTAGGGCAACCTTTCAAAATTTGGCGCGAATACCGAAATATCGGGAAATAGAAATCACGCTGTTCAGGTCTTAGCGAGCCACTGTTTTTTGCCAATGTAAGAACGATGCCAAGAGCGAGAGTTCATCATTGGAATTCACTCGAATTGATTCCGGATCTGAATCCACATAACTGATTGCAATTTTCTCTCGAAGCGGCAAAAACCAGCCAGAATTTACTTCATTGCTTTTTTCCTTAAAATCAATTGCGCTGGTTCGCACTATTTCTGGCGAGGAAACTCTTCGAACAGTGGTTCGATCGATAGTGTGTTTAATAAAGCGGTCATCGGAAATCGCTTTTAAGGTCTCGGTAAAAGGGGTGGATGCTCTTGCGGCATCTGCGTTTGAGATTAGGGCTTCCAGAGTGGCGTGAAATTGCCCAATTTGAGTTAGAGGTCGGTTGGAATCATGAACTGCAACAAACTCGTAGTTTGTGAGTTGGGACTTGATTTCTTGAGCTAGAGCGGTTGGGTCATTGGGGTCACAGATAATTGGCTGATAATCGATGCCAGCTTCCATCAACATTTCACCGACCTGCACAGAGAGTTCGTGAGGCATGGCCACTAATATCGGGTGCCTCTCCCCCAACGCCCGAGCAAATGCTTGAGCCACCAGTGCGGAGGACACCAGAACAAAAGAATCCCCCAAGGGTGCCAGTGCAGTTTTGGAAGTAACTGCAACAACGACCTTGAGGGATGGAATAGTCACAAGATTCTGTTTGTATAGGTGAGGCAGGGTTATGAAGCCAAGACCTCGTCAAGGATGACGCCGGCTTTTTCTTCATCGGTACGTTCGGCGAGCGCTAATTCGGAAATCAGAATCTGCTTTGCCTTGGCCAACATTCGCTTCTCGCCCGCAGATAGACCTCGGTCTAGGTCGCGGCGGTAGAGATCTCGAACAACTTCAGCCACTTTGATAACGTCACCGGAAGCAAGTTTTTCAACATTGGCTTTGTAGCGACGGGACCAATTGGTGGGTTCTTCGGTGTATGGCTGGCGCAGAACGTTAAATACACGGTCCAATCCAGCGCTATCTACGACATCTCGCACTCCGACAAGGTCAACATTTTCTGCTGGAACTCGAACGGTGAGGTCGCCTTGGGCAATCTTGAGGACTAAATAAATCTTGTCTTCGCCTTTAATGGTCCGAGTCTCAATCGCTTCGATGAGAGCCGCTCCGTGATGGGGATAAACAACGGTTTCGCCGACCTTAAATGACATTCACTTGCCTTTCGGTAGAGGCCAAGGATACCAGCAGATTGTGACCTGGCTCTAGCCGTGATTATCGGCTGCCAGCCAGAGGAGAGCAGGCCCATTTTGGCGCCAATTGCGGGAAAATCGCGCTTAATCGGTAGCATCTGCTCATGTCCTTGACCTCGAAATTCGCACCTAAGTCGGTAATGGCAGTTTTCATGATTGCTGGTCTGGGATTGACCCTCACCGGGTGTTCCACTGGCTCAGATGCACCCACCCGGATGATTAAAAAGGTCACCGACGGAGCTGAAGCAGATTCAGGCGCGATCAAGGCCCGTGACGTTCTCCTGGTTGCTCAACCCGATGGCGCTGCCGCTCTGGTAGGAACAGTGGTCAATACCGGCGACAGCGCCGATCAACTTTTATCCATAAGCGTTGATGGACTGCCAGCCACGCTTTCTGCCAGCCCTATCGATTTAGTTCTGGACAAGCCCGCAATCTTTGCTGGAGATTCGGCAAATCAAAGCGCGGTTATTCCAGGCTTAAATAAGGCGCCTAGTTCTCGGGCAACAGTTGTTTTCACTTTCCAAAGCGCAGGTGCAATTACTCTCGATGCAATCGTCCGCGAGAAGAGCGACGTCTACGCCAACGTGGGAAACTAAGCCTCGAATTTATAGCCTAAGCCTCGAACGGTCTGAATTGAGATCGGATTAGCAGGATCAACTTCAATGCGTGCGCGCAAGCGCTTGACATGAACATCCAAGGTTTTGGTATCGCCAAAATAATCGCTACCCCATACTCGGTCGATCAATTGTGATCTGGTTAGTACTCGGCCGGAATTTCGGATGAGAAATTCCAATAATTCAAATTCTTTCAGCGGAAGATTTTGATTTGTGCCGTTGATCGAAACGGTGTGGCGATCTACATCCATTCGGACTGGACCTGCTGCCAAGATTCCATCTGCTATCGAAACCTCTTCCCCCTGACGTCGTAGCACTGCACGAATTCGGGCAATCAACTCCCGAGAAGAATATGGCTTGGTTACATAATCATCGGCGCCCAATTCCAAACCAACGACTTTATCTACTTCGGTATCTTTTGCAGTAAGCATGATGACTGGGACATTGGAACGAGTTCGAAGTTGTCGGCAGACTTCGGTTCCAGGTAAGCCAGGAAGCATCAAATCTAGGAGCACTAAATCTGCGCCGTGCCGGTCAAACTCTTCAATTGCCGCGGGGCCACTGTCAGCCACAGAGACGTCGAAACCCTCTTTACCCAAGAGATAGGCCAAAGCATCCGAAAAAGATGCCTCATCTTCAACTACCAAAATCTTTGTCATTGCTCTGCCTCCACGGCTGTTGTTGAAGAATTCATTCCATTTTCTTGCATGTGCGGCAGTCGAATTGTGAAGGTACTACCCGAACCTTCCATACTCCAAACAGATACATCGCCACCGTGATTGGAAACTACATGCTTAACAATTGATAGTCCTAAGCCAGTGCCTCCAGTGAGCCGTGACCTAGCTGGATCGACTCGATAAAAACGTTCAAATATTCTCTGTAAATCAGTTTCTGGAATTCCAATACCTTGATCGGAAATAGAAATTTCACAAAGGTCTCCACTATTTCTGACAGCCACAGCGACTCGGGTTCCATTGGGACTGTAATTAATAGCATTCTCGATTAAGTTATGAACGGCCATGAGAATTTGACTTCGATCCCCTTGAATTTTGGCTTCAACCTGAGATGAATAAACAATTGCAATTTCGCGCGCGCCCGACGTAAGCCGAGATTGATCGATCGCTTCTTGGACCACATCTGAAATCTCAAAAGTTTTTGCATCCTTTAATGGATCATCGTCTTGCAATCTAGAAAGGTCGATAATCTCCTGGACTAAATCGGTCAATCGTTTTGCTTCGGTCTGCATCCGAGTTGCAAAACGAGTAATCGCAACCGGATCATCGCTAGCTCCCAAAACCGCTTCACTCAATATGGACAGAGCACCGATGGGGGTTTTGAGTTCATGAGAAATATTGGCGACGAAGTCCCTGCGGATCGAGTCGAGTCTTCGCATTTCGCTATCATCAAAAATAAGGATGACGACCAAACCTTCGTTCCCAATCGGGGCGACTCGCACTAACAAATCGTGAGTTCCGGCCCCGATAGGCCCGCGAGGTAGTTCCATAGTATTTTCTTGCTTTGAACCAGAACGTCGCACCGCTCTGACCAGCATCAATAGTGGCTCGTTGAGCAACCGCGCATCTCGGACGATATTGAATGTATTTATTCCGCCAGAGGCATAAACCACACTCTCGCCTGGCGCCAACACGATGGTTTCGGCATCGACAATTTGAAGTGAATCCTTGAGCTCTTGGGACAGGCTTGCGGGAGTCGGCACACCAATAACCTCTACCTCTGAGGAAATCTTCTTTCGGACCCACGCCACCCCCTTATCGTAGGAGTACCCATACCTCAGGTCCTGCGAAAGGAGGTTTTATGCGGGAAATTACTCCAAACTTTGCTTTCTGTTTGAGAGCCGTTAACCCTGGAACCCAAATTCGACGCTGCGAACCATTATCGTACGCTTATGCGCGATCAATATCATGAAGAGCTAGATTCAATGCGGACCAGCCTCCTGCTCATGGCGGGATTGGTAAAGGACTCCATTTCTAAGGCGACCTTGGCCCTTCTGACCTGTGATTTGAGTTTGGCCGAGCAAGTCATCGCCGAAGACAATGTCATCGACACCATCCAGCATGACCTCGATGCCCGCGGCGTGAACTTGATGGCTCGCCAGCAACCAGTTGCCTCAGACCTTCGAACCCTGGTTACTGGATTTCGAATGAGCGCCGATCTTGAACGCATGGGAGACCTTGCCAATCACATCGCAAAATTAGCCAGAATGCGTTTCCCTGGTTGTGCTGTGCCGTCAGAATTAATTCCCACCATTGAAGAGATGGGCCGAACCGCTGTCCTCATTATCGACAAGATGGCCTCAGTTATCGAACATCGCGACATCGTTCGCGCGCTAGAGATTGAAACCGATGATGATCAGATGGATATCTTGCACCGGAAAATTATTTCAACCCTTCTCGCAGATGACTGGGCTTATGGCGTTGAAACTGCGATCGACATGACATTGCTTGCACGTTACTACGAGCGTTGTGCCGACCATGCGGTCTCAATTGCCCGCAGGGTCTACTTCTTAGTTACTGGAGAATACGCTTCGCCAAAAGCTTAACTTTATTTCTTTCCTTGATTGGCAACTGCTTCAATTGCAGATTTAGCCGCTTCCGGATCTAAATAGAGTCCACCTTTTTTCATAGGTGTGTAATCATCATTGAGCTCGTACAGCAACGGAATCCCTGTTGGAATATTTAGTCCGGCAATATCTTCATCCGAAATTCCATCTAGGTGTTTCACTAATGCCCGAAGCGAATTTCCATGTGCCGTCACTAAAACAGTCTTACCGGAATCTAAGTCAGGAATAATGGAACTTTCCCAATAGGGAAGCATCCGAATAATCACATCTTTAAGACATTCTGTTCGAGGTAAGTGTGATCCCAATTCCGCATATCGAGGATCTCCAAATTGGCTAAACTCATTTGTGTCATCCATTGGTGGAGGTGGCACATCAAAGGAGCGCCGCCACAACATGAACTGTTCCTCGCCGTAAGCTTCTAGCGTTGCTTTTTTATCTTTACCTTGCAGAGCACCATAATGCCGCTCATTTAAGCGCCAATCTCGACGAACCGGAATCCAATGCCGATCAGCAACATCGAGCGCAATCTGAGCCGTGTGGATCGCCCGTCGCAACAGGGAGGTATGTAACACATCAGGCAGTAGACCATTTTCTTTCAATAATTGGCCACCGCGCTTGGCTTCGGCTTCACCCTTTTCCGATAAGCGAACATCTACCCAACCGGTAAAGAGGTTCTTTGCGTTCCATTCACTCTCACCATGGCGGAGCAAGATCAATGTCTTTGTCATGCCAGAAGTTTACTTAATCAAATGCTCGAACGCCGCCAGATTGGCAAGGGATTCGCCTCGAGAGACTCGCCACGCCCATTCCCGCCTGATCGCCGAAGCGAAACCTAACTCCAATAAGGGGTTAAAGGAACTATCCGAATATTGCAATACTGAACCGAGTATCCGATCCAATTCTTGTTCCGACAATGCGGTTAACGGCAACCTACCCACTAAATAGATATCGCCGAGTTCATTGATGGCAAAAGCCACTGAATACATGGATGCGTTCTTTTCCAGCAGCCATTCGTGAACTTGTGCAGTATTTTCATCAGGCTTTCGAATCACAAAGGCGTTAATACTTAAAGCATGATCGCCAACTACCAAAGCGCAATGAGTCTGAAGCTTTTTCTCGCCGGGCAATGTGAGTAAGAAAGTTTTTTCATCAGGTTTTTCAAAATCTAGATCATGTGAATCAAGGAACTCATCAATGACTGCAAGTGGGGAGATCACAAAACTACTGTGCCAACCATAAAGACTGAGTTTTCGGTTGCGAAATCACGTGATCATAAACTTCAAGTGTTCGACGAGCAGTTGTTTCCCACCCAAAGTGCGAAGCGTGATCTACCGCTCCAATGGATAATAAAATTCTTCGTTGCGGTTCGGCAATAAGTCTGGAGATAACGGACGACCACGCTTTGGGATCATGCCCATCAACCAAAGACCCCGAAATTCCATCAGCAACTGCAGTGCGAAGCCCGCCAACCGCGGTGGCTACAACTGGAGTGCCACAAGCCTGTGCTTCCAAGGCGACCAATCCGAAGCTTTCGCTATAACTAGGAACGCAGACCAGATCTGAGGCGCGGTACCAATCGGGAAGTTCAGTTCGCAATACTGGTGGTTTGAAATGCACGATATCTTCAACGCCTAAGAACTTCGCCATCATACGTAATCGTTCAGGCTCGTTTGATTTGTTTCCGGAGGCGCCACCGATAATCACCAAAGCCAATTTGGCGCGTAGGTGCGGAGTGTGGGAAACCATTTCGGCGATTGCACGAACTAAAACTTCAGGTCCCTTATGCGGTTGAATCCGCCCCACAAAAGTAAGCAGTATTGCATCAGGTGCAATATTGAGCGCTACTCGCGCCGCAGCTCGCCCTTTGCCAGGAGTGAATCGTTCCAAATCAACGCCGGGTGTGACCACGTAAACATTGTCGGGACAAGCATCGTAAAGAGAGACCAAACTTGCTGCTTCGGCATCGGTATTGGCGATCAAGGCGCTTGCGGCTTTCACTACTTGTTCTTCGCCGATTGCTCGGGTGGTTGGCTCTGGTGCTTCGCCCTCAGCCAACGCCAAATTTTTCACCTTTGCCATTGTGTGCATTGTGTGGACCAACGGAATTCCAGTTCGTTCGCTGATCATCCAACCCAACTGACCGCTGAGCCAATAATGGGAATGAATGACATCGTAATAATCGGCGGCAAAACGAGATTGCAAATGCATGAAACTAGATGTGAGTGCACACAACTGTGAAGGAAGTTCCTCTTTGGAAAGTCCTTCGTACGGCCCCGCTTCTAGGTGGCGAACCGTCACACCATCGGCAATCTGCACGGACTCCGCAAGGTCGCTCTGTGTGGCGCGGGTAAAAATATCTACTTCAATGCCGGCCGCTGCCATTTTCATGGCGCTCTCCACCACATAAATATTCATACCGCCAGCATCGCCAATTCCGGCCTGCTCTAATGGAGAGGTATGAACCATCAAAGTGGCTACGCGGGCGGTCATGTACGAAAGTCTAGACCGCCTTGGGAAGTACCGCGAAAGAACTTAGCGATTGCCTGAGTTATGCAATCAGCGCCCTAATCGACCCGACTGGTTCGCCACCACCGAGGATGGTGACTCCTTCATCCAAGGAATCAATCCCCCACTCTTTAAAAGCAGCTTGGACTATGGGACCGAAGGCTCGATTACTGCCATCAACGATTTTGAAGACCAAGGTTCGACCATCGGGCAATGTCGCCACTTCTACCGCCTCTGCGCCTTCCTTCATGAAGAGCCCTGGGATCGCCCGCATTAGCCGGGTAGTCAATCGACCCTCGCCGGCGACTAGCAACGGGTTAGCCCGACAAGCGCCCATAATCTCTTGATAAATCGGATCATCCGAAATTGTCATGGTACGAAATGCGCGTGCTAAGCCCAGCGTAGATGTTGCGAAAAGTGGTGCACCGCAACCATCTACCGTTGTAGCAAAAACACTTTCTTCCGTTAACGCTTCAAATTCGGCTTTAATAGCGATCTGCAATGGGTGATCAGGTGACCGATAACTCTCCAGATCCCAACCATTGATGACGCAGGTTCTCAGCATTCCGGCGTGCTTGCCGCTGCAGTTTTGCGCAAGCCTGGTTGGCTCGCCCCAATTCTTCCGTTCCTCTTCAGCCAATGGCTTGTCGGGAGTATTTCGAAGCGCACTTTCATCCAAACCAGAATCAGTCAACATGGATTTAGCAACGCTTTGGTGCAACGCAGTTCCAGAATGACTGGCACAAATAAGAGCTAACTGTTCTGGGGTTACTTTTAATCCGGAGCGAAGCATTCCTGCTGCTTGCATAGCTTTCAAAGAAGAACGACCATACATCGGAAGTTCAATGGCACCTTTTTGCAAATGGATAGAGCCATCTGCATTGAGCATCACTAAGTGACCTGAATGCAGTGACTCCACCATTCCGTGCCGAACAACTTCCGCCAAAATTTCACCTTGTGTACGCGATTGATAAAAGTTAAAACTCATTAAATATTCACTTGCCGTTCCAGCGATGACCACGTGTGAGATTGAAGTTCGTGACCATTTGTCGCCATGTCGTAGGAGGTAAAGAGTTGACCGTCAACCAAACCATACAGGCGAGCGCCATCTTCCACACTTTTTGCAGATGGCGCGGAATAGGCTCCATCCCAAGCCAATTGAATCTTTGCAGGTTGAAAGACACCTACCCAGCCTTCGGTAATTCCAGTGTTATGGGCAATGACAACTTCTAAAACATTGTTCGGCTTAACTCGCCAGAATCCAACTTCAATCGCGGATAAACGAATCACCTGATTGTTCTCGTCAATCAATTTTGTTTTCGATGAATATTGCAAGAACGGCCGGCCGTCATGACTAAAGGTGATTTCTTGCTCGAAGGAGAATGGCTCAATCCCGGGATAATCACCATGTCCGGTTCCGCCCCATGTTCCAACCAACCAAGCTAGTGGATTGAGATCTGGGTGTAGACCTTCAGGAATAGTAAATGCCATCGTTTAACTCCCTTTGTTTCGCTTAATTTCTGCATCTTCGCGCCAGGTTTTGATAGCGCCATAACTGCCCCATCCGATCAATCCCA
>JBAXSZ010000100.1:0-2055 GCA_037130455.1 Actinomycetes bacterium
TGTGGCTTAACAAAACTAGTGTTTCCTGTGGCGACACCGTCGACATACATGCGTCTTTATATTCAACTCATAGTCCGGATTTTGTATCAGGAAAAAGGACTATTTCCGTTTTACGAATTGGCTGGTACGGCGGCTCTGGCGGCAGAGAGGTTTGGCGAAGCCAGCCAGAATCACTTAAGGCTGAAAAAATTCCTTTTGCCGTAAAGGCTGAGCGAATGATCGAAACCAAATGGAATACCACGCTTTCACTTCGCATTGGAAATGATTGGACTCCGGGCTTTTATTTGGTGACAACAATTTCACCAACTGGAAAAATCGAAGGTGCAGCTCCATTGATTATTCGAAGCCCATTGGATGCATCACCTTTAGTCCTAGTTCATTCCACGCTGACTTGGGCGGCTTACAATTTATTTGGTGGACGATCTCTTTACTTTGGTCCCGGAAAAAATGCTGCAGCGAAAAATGCTGAACGCAGTCGCGTTTCATCGATGGATCGACCCATAATAGGAAGCGGTGCGATACATATCCAACGAGATGGAATCGCTTTAGTTCAATATTTGGAGATGGAAGGTTTTAACGTAGATCAGATCGCAGATACCGATTTAGATCAGTGGCCATCCCTTTCCACCAAATATCACGGAATGATTTTTAGCGGGCATGCCGAATATTTCACTCGAAGAGAATTTCAGGCAACTATGGCGGCACGAAACGTCGGAGTTAATTTACTTTTCTTAGGCGGCAATACTGCCTACTGGCAAACCCGAGTTGCTGCATCTCCGACCGGAAGCTATCGGCATGTAATTGTCTATCGCGATGCAATGGCAGACCCAGTCACCAATCCGTATCAAGCCACCATTCAATTCGCCGATAAAAGAATCAATACTCCGGGAAGTCTGCTCACGGGCGGAACTACCGAAGGTGTTCACGTCTACGGAGATTTGTACCCTTATGAGATTCCCAGTTGGCTCAAGATCCCAGTCTCTACCGAACTTATTGGTTGGGTTTCCGACAGCGAAATTGAAGGTATGGGCAAGGGCAAAGCTGAACCAACAAATGTTCATATTATTTTTGAAGGAATGATGAAGTTACGAGACGCCTGGAAACATACGGCAACAGTAAAAGGTCGAATTCCACGCGCCCAATCGATTTGGTTTACGACTCCATCGGGAGCGGCCGTTTTTAACGCAGGAATAACCCTCTGGCCTTGCGATCTATTGCCTTCCTGCTCCGTTACGCGGATGATTCCAAGTTCTCAAGCATCACTGCAAGAAGTGACGCGCCAAATCCTGCTCTTGTGGCAGCAGAAAGAAATTGGCAGGACACTTCAATGATCGAACGCTCATACCACTTGCCTAATCCACCACATTGGCATCGTCCTCATCATGGCGAACCTCGTTGGCCAGTGACTTTCGTGGCCGTTTTAGTGATTATTTTGCAGTACCTCTTACCAAACTCGCTCTCATTGAAAAGCCAGCCATACATATCGTTGCTCGAAGCTCTCTTAGCCTTGGCCCTATTTAGCATTAATCCTGGACGAATCAGCAAACACAAGCGCGAGCGTTGGCTTTTGGGTATTGGACTCACTGGAGTAATGACGCTTTCCAATATCGCTTCTGCAGTTCGACTTATTCAAAGTTTGATCCACGGCACGGTCAATAACGCAACGGATTTACTCTCCTTTGGCGGCTCGATATGGTTAACCAATATTGTCGTATTTGCGTTGTGGTATTGGGAATTTGATCGCGGAGGTCCAGGGGCCAGAGCACAAGCGCTAGATCCCTATCCGGATTTTCTTTTTCCACAAATGTCGTCTCCGGAATATGCACCTGCTGACTGGGCGCCCTCTTTTTTTGATTACCTCTATGTCTCATTTACCAATGCCAGCGCGTTCAGTCCTACCGATGTTCTTCCAGTAAGTCGGTGGGCGAAAATGCTGATGATGATTCAATCGGCTACCTCATTAATAACCGTTGGACTCGTCATCGCTCGCGCCGTTAACATTTTGAAATAGTTTGCAACCTTAATTACTTTCTTTTCTTGCCTTCTGGATCTGCA
>JBAXSZ010000101.1:0-2013 GCA_037130455.1 Actinomycetes bacterium
GCAGGTGACTCTTAATCACCGGGTCGGGGGTTCGAGTCCCTCACAACGCACCAGACTTCAATCGTGGATCCGAACCATTTTCGTGTCAATTAAACAAGAGTGAAATAGGTCTACTTAACGACACAAACGGGCTGGGCAAAAGTTTTAAGAGACTTCAGATGCTGGATTACGCCATCTATATCTAACTTATTCTTCTCCACAAGACCAACACGAGCCTTCATGAAATACTCTTTCTCAGTTTTAAGACGCGAAACATAGACAGTCTTTGAGACTTTTGTAAAAATGATTGCATCGGTTTTACTTGGCTTAGCTAACCCCGCCAGTGTCGTTGAGAAACCGGTAGTCAATACCCGTAGATTCGACTCAAATTCCTGCTTTACGCCTAATCCCTTTTTTATATTCAGTGCGTCGCTTAAGTCGTTATCAAGTAGGTAGAAATACCAACTCCCACAAACCCAGAAGCGAGCGTTACTGATCTCGAAATCTCCGACTGCTTTCTCTGCGGCTGCTTTCTCTGCGGCTGCTTTCTCTGCGGCTGCTTTCTCTGCGGCCACTTTCTCTGCGGCCACTTTCTCTGCGGCCACTTTCTCTGCGACCACTTTCTCTGCGACCGAAGTAACATAACTAAGAACCTTTGGAAGCTCTACATAACACCCACGCCCATTCGCGTTTCTCACCACAGATGAACCTTTTGTATTAATTGGGGATACAAGGACCAGAATTGTTGCATTTGTGTCCCCGGAAGCTAAGTTAAGTAACTCGCCATATGCCATGTTCAAGCCATTCCCCATTGTGTTTTTGAAGAATTGGCGTGGCTTAAAATTAGAAACCAGAGATGGACTCGAGCCGGGATTCAATAGTGAATAGTCCCAATCATAAGTCAAGTTACCAATCGAGACGTCTCCACTAGAAAACGTCATCGAAACACTGTACTGAACTCCATTATCTGTCAACGAACACGAAACATTGCCAACGGGAATCGTGCCATCAGCATGGGCAGCTGAAATTGGAGTCAGAAAAGAAGAGGCAAAAAAGAGAAGAACGGCGAGAGCGGTAGCTCGTTTCCTGAGTTTCACGGCCATATTATTGGGCAAAAGCTGCCTGGCGTATAGCACAAATCAGGTATACAACTGACAAATTGCCTCTGCCTCAAATTTTGAGGTAATTTCCATGAGACAACACCTGGATCTTTTTAGCCTCTGAAGCGATAAAAAAAGACGAACCAGCGCGTTGGGGATCTAACTTGATGGCGGTTAAAGAATGATGAAATTGTGTCGACTGCCCAGATTGCGAAGAAAAAAGCAAAGAGGCAGAAAAAGCCAACTGCCAAACGAATAAACATCCCCAGCGCAACGCTTCCAGCGCTCACTTTTTCATCCGGGTCTTTCTCTAGCGCAGCAAGGGTGAATAGATAAGGAGCTACAAGAAAGGTCAGCGTGTAGTAACTAACACTTGGGCCAGCTCCATTTCCACCAAGATTGATGAAAGGCCAATGGGGCAGGAAGCTGGTGCACCATTCGAAGAAACTAAAGATGGAGTCATCGCCGGTGATGGGCGAACCCGGCACAGTTGAAATACCCATGGCTGACCAGAAGATGAAATACGCCCAACCAGTTCCAGTCTCCACCTTTGTATCTGCCCTCTTATTGGCAAATACCAGGAGGGCTAAAAGTGCCAGGACATTAAAGATCTTGTAAAAGATGTTGGATTCTTTGAAGTGTTGAATCGAGGTCAGTTCCATTAAAAGAAATGCTCCAAGCGGAAGAAGCCGCAGTGGACGAGAAACCTTCGACGCGATTGCTCCGCTCATTTAGGAAAGGTACAGAACATCTTCTTCACCTTCAAGCGATAAATGAACACTTTGAGATTGCTGACCAGTCAAGGTGAGGATCCTGTGCTATTTCTTTTGATTGAAGACATACGCCTGGCACTTCGGACTGAAGTTTGGCGAGCGCTAGCCAACGAGAATTTGGGTTACAAGACCTTTGATCACCGTCACCGTTACGCGGTCTG
>JBAXSZ010000102.1:0-1976 GCA_037130455.1 Actinomycetes bacterium
TTGTGCATTGCGGTACGAATGATCGGAACAAGAGTCCGTGCCTTCACTGAATCCGGCGTCAAAGCCAAAGTCACATCAAGCATGACTTTTCCGTCAACAATTTTTACTGGTGGCTTAGGTTGGCCCGGAATTGCTTCTGTAACCAAAGCAGGTGATACATCCGAAACTCCAGAAATTGCTTTCAGAACTACCGTAGCCTCTCCGACTTGACTTTCCTTAACGATGACTTGAGTAGGTTGACCAGAACCGCCAGGGAAATGCTTGAGCAAATGTTCTTGGCCAACTAGAGAATCTGGACGAGTTGTAAATGATTGTGTTGTTGAAAGTCCATTTGCATGCAACGTTGTTGCCAAAGAGGCTAAGACAATCAGTAGCAGCGACGTAGCCATCCAATACTTCCTTGGCTTTTTGGCAGTTGCATTAGCAACCTTGGCCCAAATTCCAGAAAGCTTTTCATCCATAGAATCAAAATGCGGAATCTTTGGCCAGAAAATCCAACGACCAAAAAGCACCAGAAGGGCAGGAAGGAAGGTAAGGACAGTGACCATGGAACACACAATTCCGATCGCTCCAACAGGCCCAAGACCTCGGTTATTTGTTAGTTCACTGAGAAGTAATACCAAAAGCCCAATCGTGACCGTGCTTCCAGAAGCAATGATTGGCTCTACAACCCCGCGCCATGCGATTTTCATCGCTTCAAAACGTGATTCATGAATGTGAAGCTCTTCGCGATAACGGGCGATGACCAAGAGCGCGTAATCTGTTGCCGCACCCAAAACTAAAACCGACAATATTCCCTGCGATTGACCATCTAATGCGATGACATCGTGCTTGGCTAATTCGTAGATCACCCCGCCAGCTAAGGAGAGAGCTGTGATTGCGCTGAACAACGGCAAGATCCACAACACTGGTGAGCGGTACACGATGATCAAAATGATTGCGACGACAAGGCCCGTGGTCAGTAGAAGACTTGAGTCGATGCTTCCGAAGGCACCAAAGAGGTCAGCGAAGATTGCTCCGATTCCTGTCACATGGGATTCCAATCCCGAAGTTTTCGCAAATTCGCTGACGTAGTAGCGAATTGAGGTGACAATCCCCGTCAAGGCCGGCTTGCTATCGGGAAGAAGCGCTGTGGCCTCTTGTGAATTTATCGGAATATTGGCCAAGATAGCTTTTCCATCGGGAGAGGCAAAGGCAAAGAGTGCAGAGTTGGGAGTTAAGTAATCCCTGAGTACTAGATGAACGGGCTTGCCCGATTTATCGTTCAGAAGCACGCCCTTGGAATCCACCAACTCTTTGGAAATTAAAGTCTGAAGAAAAGCATTCGTGGCCGCTACTGTGGCTGGATCTACTGAACCTTCAAAGAGAACCAAGGTCGGAAGTTGATCTGCAGCTCCGGCCTGAAATTTGGAGGAAAGTGCCGAAACTTGGGTGGATTCGGCGCTATCTGGCAAGAACTTCGAGTTGTCGTTCTTCTGAACCGTCGAGAGCTGGCCAAAGAGTGGGCCGGCTACGCTGCTAATACCCATCCAGACCACTACTGCCAAAATGGCAAACCACATGGGTTTGCGGCCCTTTGCCGATCCATTTTTTGGACGCTGCACTGCTGGATCAGAGGCCTTGGAAGACATGGTTTTCCCCTTGGAAAGTAGATTTTGGCCGACAATGGAGGTCGGCATGTCGGTGAAATCCTACCTGCGGTCCAATCGAACTTCTTCCCGAAACCTCTCATTTTTAGCCTCATTCCCCTATTTAGCGAAAAATCGCCTTCCCAATTAGGCTTACCAAATGCCAGCAACCGCAATAACGAGAATTGCATTAAAGAAACAGGGGCTGGTCGATTACGAAACGGCCTGGGCTAGTCAGCGCAAAATCCATGATGAAGTCGCGGCCGGAACTCGCCCAAATACTCTCATTTTGCTGGAACATCCATCGGTCTTTACCGCTGGCCGCCGCACCGAAGCGCATGAACGTCC
>JBAXSZ010000103.1:0-1886 GCA_037130455.1 Actinomycetes bacterium
TGATTCCTGCCGGTACTGGTCTTGCTCGTTACCGCAACGTTCGCGTTGAGCCAACTGAGGAAGCCAAAGCTGCGGTCTACGCTGCTTATGATGAATACGACTTCACGCCCTTTGAAACTCAAGGTTCTGGCGAAGCAGTTCGCTTGGATGAGTTCGAAGTTCGTTAACTCACATCGTTAATAAAGAAGCCCCGCGCTTAATCGTGTGGGGCTTCTTTATTGTGTTTCATTCTGTTTCAATAGATTATGAGTGAGCAACTAATGCAACTGCTGTACAAACATGGGATTTCTGTGAAGTCGGTTTTGCATGTGGGCGGCCACCGCGCTCAAGAGTTAGAGTCGTATCAACGTAACGGAATTGTTAGCGGTCTCTTCGTGGAGGCCCAAGAGCATTTGCATCGTGCGACCGAGGATGGATTTTCAGATAAGGTCAATTGGAAATCTATAAATGCTCTCCTCTCTGATTCTGATGGAGAACTGGTCAATTTTTTCCTTTCTTCAAATGATGGCATGAGCTCGAGTTTGCTTTCGCCATCGGGCCATCTTGTAGAACACCCAGAAGTCCAATTTTCTCTTGGCACTCAGATGAGAACTTCGAAGTTGGATTCACTCGACTTGGGAAGTTTTGACCTCACAGTCCTAGATGTGCAAGGTGCTGAATTGAAAGTTCTCCGGGGCGGAATGGAAACTATTTCTAACTCTCAAGCTATTTGGCTGGAAGTAAGTGTCGGCGGGTTGTATCGGGGTGACCCAACAATCAACGACATTGTTGCCTTTTTAGATCAACACAATTTTGTTATCGTCTACGTGGATCTGCTCAAACATCTCTGGGGTGACGCCCTTTTTCTATCCCGTTCAGCAATGCACGTTTACGGTTCCTAATTAACGATTACTAAAGACCACCAAGATCGCTGCGACAAAATGGCATAAGAAGGCCGCGGCGGTCAGCGCATGAAAGAGCTCATGGAATCCAAACCAGTTGATCGAGAAGTTGGGGCGCTTTAAGGCATAAATGATGCCGCCGGCTGAATAACACACTCCACCGATGGCGATCAGTAGAAATACGGCCACACCACCTTTTTGCCAAAATTCCGGAAGATAAATAACCGCAGCCCAGCCCAGGGCGATATACAGAGGAACATAGAGCCAACGCGGGGCATTGATCCAAGAAATTCGCATAACAGCGGTCAAAACTGCCCCACCCCATACCAGGGAGAGCAGAACGATGGATTGCTTATGATTGAGGAGAAATATGGCAAATGGGGTATATGTCCCGGCTATAAGGAGCGGGATATTGGCATGATCGATGCGGCGCCAGACTGCTTTCGTCTTTGGCTTCCAATTCACCCGGTGGTAGAGGGCGCTGCAGGTGAATAACGTAACCGCGGCCAGGGTAAAGATCCCCAAAGTGATCCGTCCGCGGAGCTTGTCGGCGATTGTTATCAGGGTCAGGCCTGCCACAAGCGACAGTGGCGACATGATCATATGGATCAGCCCGCGCAATTTGGGCTTGGGCAACTCTTGGGCCTTACTTGTGACCGAGTTCATCCATTAACCATAAGCCGTTTAGGAGAAAAGTTCATCGGCGAAAAAGGTGATCTTGGGTGAGAATAACTCTCGGCGTGTCGCAACAGGGCTATTGGCGTGGGCAAGAGTACAAGACCTCGTTTTGACCATTTGGGGGAGCGTGGGCTAACCTTCTCGTCTGCTCTTTTTCATTATGGAGCTACCTCATGGATGCATTTATTTGTATCTGATTTGCAGGGAAGGGCCGACACGCCCGACCTCGTGGGTCGGGAGTTAGTGCGTGAATGAAAACGAAATCGCAGTAGACGAGATGGAGATGAAGTGCCAACTATTCAGCAGCTGGTCCGAAAGGGTCGCGCC
>JBAXSZ010000104.1:0-1696 GCA_037130455.1 Actinomycetes bacterium
TACCCCAACTTCCCTATCGAATATAAAGATGTGCAAATTCTCTCCACCGTTTATCGGACTGAACCGTCCGCCATTCGCCAACACCTTATGGATCCAGTTGAAAGTACGTGCGACCTTGTGATGATCCATTGTTATTTCATGCCCGATGTGGCAGGAATGGGGATTGTCGAAGAATCCAATGTGATGATTGGCGTTCGGGTTGAGGCGAACGGACAACTCCACGAAGGTGGGTTTAGCACAAACCTCATCATCAACTCTGATGTGGGTTTGGCCCAAGGCAGAGAGATCCATGGTCAGCCGAAGAAAATGGGTCACACCTCTATTGAAATACGAGGTGACACCATCGTGGCCGAAATCGAAAGAAGTGGAATTACTGTGGCACGAATAACTACGCCGTATAAATATGAGAAAGCCCAGATTCAGGAGTTAAGCGACTACTTCCCGTTCCGTCACAATATCAACCACAAAATAATTCGCAACATTGATGGAACTGAAGGAATCAACCAAATCACCGCTCGCACTTTGGCAGATGTAGTGGTTAAAGATTGTTGGAAAGGTCCGGCAACACTTGTTCTGGAACCTCATATCAACGCAAATCTTTACCGGCTTCCAGTTATTGAAACGTTGGAAAGTTTTTATTGGAAGGCAGATTTCACGCTAGTACCCGGAAGCATTTTGATTGATTTCCTTAATGGAGGTAAGTAAATGCACAGTCGCGAAACCACAGATATAACGGGACATGTCATTATGGTTACCGGAGCGGCCAGCGGTATTGGTCGTAGAGTCGCGGCTCGGTTGGCCGAAAAAGGTGTGATCGTTGCCGCCTGCGACAAGAATCTGGCGGCGCTTGAAGCACTGAGATCGGAAGTCGGAGTTTCTAATCTTCACACTTTCGAAATTGATTTTCTGAGCGATGAATCTATTTATTCTTGCGTTAATAATATTGAAAGCGCCCTGGGTAATCTTCAAGCGGTCATGAACTGTGTTGGCATCTTAGGTAAAAATGGAATGAAGGTCGAAGATATTGAACTTGACGACTTCGATCTGGTCTACCGAATTAATCTTCGAGGCGCCCTTGTTCTCACCAAAGCCACAATCAAAGGAATGGCTGATCGTGGTTATGGCCGGATACTGCACATCGCCAGCATCTCCGGAAAAGAAGGCAATCCCTTACTTGTGGCATATTCGGCAACGAAAGCTGGATTGATCGGGATGGTGAAAAGCATCGGAAAAGAATACGCAACAAGTGGTGTCACCGTAAATGCGATGGCGCCGGCGCTGATCCAATCCCCCATGACCGACAGCTTTTCCGAGTCTCAGTTAACATTCTTAAAATCCAAAATTCCGATGGATAGACTGGGAAATACTGATGAAGTCGTGGACCTGGCTGCTTGGATTCTTTCACCAGCGTGCAGCTTCACCACGGGGTTTGCATTTGATTTAAGTGGAGGGCGAGCAACCTACTGATGGGCAAGAAAAAGTGGATTGGCCTTTTCTTTATTTCCCTTGGCGTAGCCATGATCATTGTCGATGCGACAATCGTCAATGTTGCCATACCAAGCATCATCCATGATTTAGGAATTTCTTCTTCGCAGGCACAGTGGATTCAGGAAACCTACACCTTGGTCTTTGCATCCACGCTTCTTGTTTTTGGCCGGCTCGCAGATCGTTTTGGACGACGAACAATGTTTTCCAT
>JBAXSZ010000105.1:0-1597 GCA_037130455.1 Actinomycetes bacterium
TTTGGCGAGCGCTACCTTTCAACAATTCTGTATCAAGATTTAATGGACTAAATGATCGGTTTCCGATTTAGGGAAGATATTTCGAACGCTTTGCAACGCGATCCAGCTGCGCGTTCAAAGTTCGAAGTTTTCTTGTTGTATCCAGGAGTTCATGCGGTGTGGGGTTACCGCTGGGCGAATTTTTTGTGGCGTCACAATTTCAAGTTGGCAGCCAGAATTCATATGACCTGGATTAGGCAAAAGACTGGTATCGAAATTCATCCAGGTGCGACTATTGGTCGTAGGTTTTTCATAGATCACGGTATGGGCGTAGTAATTGGTGAAACATCGATTGTTGGCGATGACGTGCTTATGTATCACGACGTTACTTTGGGGGCTCGTGGTTTTTCTCATGAAAAGCGCCACCCAACTATTGGAAACCGTGTGACCCTAGGCGCAGGAGCCCGAATTATCGGCAATATTCATGTTCACGATGATGCCATTGTGGCAACAAATGCGACGATCGTTAAGGATTTTGCGGCTCGAGCGAAGGCAAATTTTTACTCTATTTGAAGTTTAAGGTTTTGCTTTAGGCTCCACCTATGACATCTGAACTCTTAATGCGATACTCCCAAAGTTCTATCGAGTTTTTAGAACTGGCAAAGTCATTGACTAAATCCGAACTTGAAGCACCTTCGCAAGATGGTGAATGGTCAAGGGCATACATCCTTCACCACATGGCGGATGCCGATGTTCACTTTGCTGCGCGGTATTGGCATGTGCTCACCGTCGAAAAGCCCAGCCTTGCCGACTTCGATGAAGACCTCTATCCAGTCAATTTATTTTATGCGAACAGAAATCCTTTGGATTCGTTGGCTGCAGTAGAAGGACTATTTCGAATGACATTCGATGCGCTGAAATATGTTGGGGAAGCCAAGTGGCAACGTACGGGCGTTCATGCCGTAAACGGCGAACTCACTTTGTCACAAATACTCGGTTATGCCGTCGATCATCGAGAGTCCCATCTCAATCAACTAAGGCAGTTCCACTAACAGTTCTAGCCTTTTATAAATAAATTCCCGGATTGCACAACAACGGGAAATGGCGCCAGAGACTTTGGCGCTGGACCGTTAATTACCGCTCCAGTTGTGGAATCGTACGTAGAACCATGGCAAGGGCAAACAAATGTTTTAGCTCCAGATCCAACAGTGCAACCACTATGAGTGCAAATTGCAGAGTAGGCAACGACCTCTTTTGCGCTCTTTCGGTGAACTAAAATCGGTTTGTTTGCTCCAGTGGTATCAACAATCGAGGCACTGACACTGTTTCCGACTGCTAATTTGGAGAGAGCTAATTGAGTTGACCCGACTTTTATCGGGATGAGGATCGATTTAACTCCTGTTTTTGCCGCTTTCGAAGCCTTGGGGCTTGGATGCGTAACTGCGTAGGCAGTGGCCTTGTTCCCCGATAACCAAGCGGGAATTGCCCCTAAAAGTAGGACCAAACTTCTGCGTGAAATCTTCTCCATTTGGGAATGCTAGAGGTGAAGATGGAGTTTCGATGGCTGGAATAGATAATTTAATCAAACTCTAAGTAATGGCAACAATTGGTGATGTTA
>JBAXSZ010000011.1:0-35071 GCA_037130455.1 Actinomycetes bacterium
GTAAATCCCCCGGCTCTGCCTTCGAAGGTTCAAATCCTTCACCCGCCACCAGATTTATCGTTCAGGGTATTTTTGTAAATCCCCATACCTTCGAAGGTTCAAATCCTGTACGCCAAGCCACCATATTTATCGCATTTAGCCCAGTTCTAGGCGGTTATACCTTCACTAATAACTGTCAATAGTGGATAGGAAAGCGAAGCGCTCATTTCAATAGACGAGATATTAACGTGGGTTTAAATATCAAATTAGGTTGTTCTGTCTTTTTCGAATCATTTACCTTTATTACCGTATTACCCGTCTCGCCCATCAGAACAACTAGTGCGGATGCTGCGATCTCTGAAATATTTTGATCTAACGATGTGAAATTAAAAACCTTTGAAGTGGGGCTATTATCGAAACCAGAGACTGGAATAATCTTTTTAAGTCCTCGATATTCAAGTTGGGCACCTAGTGCCAAAGTGTCACTCGCGCAAACAAGAGCATCCATCTCTGGGAATTTTGTTATTAGCTTTTTTGCTGATGCGCGTGCACTTGAAATCGATTCGATTCCTAATTCAAAGAATTTGATATTAATTTTTTTGCTATTAATATTTAGTAATTCTTGTAGAGTCTTTGACCATCCCAAAAAGCGGTCATCACCAACACTCTTAGGGCTATTGGGTTGAGCTGAGAAGGTTTTCCATCCCAGGAAACCAATATTTCGATAACCGAGTTTCCAGAACATCTTTGTGGCATCTGAAGTTCCGCTTCCACCATCTACGTCTATCCAAGGATATGAACCAGCAAACTCAGTCGAACTTGCCCATGGTCTACCGAAGCTTAAGAAAGGAACGCTTTTTTGGATGAGATATTTTAATCTAGGGTCGTCTTCTACTGTTGAAGTCAATAAAAATCCATCAACATCTCGTGAGTCAACAAGTCTTTTGAGCTTTTTGACTTCGTCTTCATCTGGGCCGCAGGTATAAGTTACGACCTTTATATCTCGTGCTTCAGCAGATTTTACAACTTCATATACAAACTCATCTTGAATATAACCCGCGTAAAGTCCTTCGTTGCTAGAACCAGCAGATGCATTTGAATCGACCCTCACCGCTAGGGATGCTGATTTTTTAGACCGCAATCTACGGGCTGAAAGATTTGGGGTGTAGTTCAGCTTATTTATCGCTTGCATAACGCGTTCAGTGGTTTCTGGCTTTACTCGTTCGGGAAAATTGAGGACATTTGAAACTGTCTGCAGTGAAACGCCAGCTTCCTTGGCAACTGAGATGATTGAGGGCGCAGATCTATTTTCTTTCATTTAACCGAACCTGATTTAAAATTTGCAAACATGAACTTTAGTTTACCTGCTCTGTTAACCAAGAATAAGCAGCAACAGTCCAGCCTTGAATAATTTGTGGTGGCTGTGCGACTCGATTAAATCGCTCAGCATTGCTCTCCCTGTCGAATGACTTCACATCATGAATATATCGGTTAACCAAATCTCCAGTTGGCCAGTCTCCTCTGAAGAATTCTGGATACCCACCCGATGATTCGATCGCTATCCGGGTCTTATTTTGAATCAGCTCAGATTCATTATTAAATCCTTGCTTAAGCAATCCTCGTGCCACGAGTACGCCATCAAATGGCCAAGCTGAGCCGGTGTGATACCCACCTGGTCGATATGAGATATGGGTATTAGAAAGCGTGCGCAATCCACTCTCGCCAAGCAAAATTGAGTCAGTCACGGCAGTTGCGATTGCTTGACGATACTTTGAGAATTGCACACCTGAAATAATCATCGAATCCAATAAACGGCCTTGATTGCTGGCTATTGATTTCATTTGAATAGGTTTACCAGACCCATCTTGCTCGAGCGCTAAAGCAAAGTTATCTCCTAGCCAAAATTTTTCAATCAATGAGACTTGAAGAGACTGAGCTAATTTTTCCAACTCTGCAATAGAAGTAGGCCAATTCTGGCTGGGACGGATACTCTGAATAAATATTGCGGCAAGGAGTGCGTCGTATGTTTCTCCAACAGTTTCAACCGATGCAGTCGAATCTCCGCGGGCCAAAGTTCCATCCAAGTGCATGTAGGAATCGCCGGAATCTTTCCAAACTTGATTTTCAATACCTCGCGGATTAGCACGATTAGATTCGATAAACCCTGATTGGCTGTTTAATCGATTCAAGATCCATTCTGTTGCTGCCAAAGAGCGCTGCCAAAGTGCTACTCCAGATACTTCAATATCTAGAATTTCGGGCTTATAGAGTGCTTCGACGTGTAACAGACGCAGCCAAATAAGAGTCGCATCAACTGAGCCGAAATAAGGAAATTTCCAGCCACCCTGCTCTGCCAATTTAATAGCCACAGGGTCATCGCCCTCACGAACTTCATGGGGGATGCGGCCAGGTTCTTCTTCGCTACTTGGGTCAAATTTGCCACCCTGAAATGATGCCAAAGCACAAAGAACATTAAGGCGCAGACCTGGTCGCGCACCATGAAGTAAATCGGAAATCAAAAGCGAATCTCGCCCAAAGAGACATTTATATAAGTTCTGTTCAGGAATATCTCTGTGCACCAACAGTGGAACAGCTGCAAATGGCACCTGGTATCCATTTGAATACCCAATTATCATTTCAACAGCTTTATCTAACTGAGGTCGATTTGCTGGGTTAAGTGCCGGATCTCCGTCTTCGAGAATGACCGAAAAATTAGTGGTTTCTTCTCCTGCTTTTAATGATTTCATATTGTTTAACTATCTCCATTTATTTCATTGATAAGTTCATACCCGGTAATAATTATGACGCCTTGCGCTACCGTTAATCCAACAAAGCAAAAAACGAAAATTAGCGGAGAAAGTGCAAAGAGGATGCCAATAGCGATCAAACTTTTTAATTTATTCCTACTTAAGTAAGTAAAGAAGTAAGTAGTAACAGAAATATCTCTACCTCCACTGATGCTTAGAATGCAAATGGTATTGAATATAACCATCTGAATTATCCAGAAGAGAAATAAAGTGAGGGATGTACTTCGATATAAGAAATCTACTGCTATTGAGTTACTTTGATTTTGAGTCAAATTATTAGAAGAGATGCAGAAAAGTATTCCGGTGAAGAAATTGAGAAATAAAGCTCTCTGGAAAACTGAGTTCGTTAAGTAGCTCTGTAAATGTGACTTCTTACTAGGTTTCTGAGCAATGTGAGCGGCCAGCAAGGAGGCTAGTGAACACAGCGCCACTGATATAGTCTGGAAATAGAGATTATTGCTTTGGATTAAAAAGATTAGGCAGATACTCCAGAAGAAAGCAGCTGGAATCGATTTAACATTTAGATCCCAAGTATGAAGCAAAACCCTACGGATCAAGTTGTTTTCTGATCGTTCTCTCTTCATTGTGATCATCCTTTAACCGATGAAGAGAGTTGAACATTGATTATGTATCTTTGCCCGAATGTATACAAAGCAAGAATTGGGATTGTAGAAAGCACAACTAGAGCCATGATTGGTGGCCAATCCGTTGAGAATTGGCCTTTGAATTGCAAGATTCCGAAAGGCAAAGTCCAGTGGTTGGGGCTTTGAAGCACAATTGATGGCCAGAATAAATCGTTCCAAGTACCTTGAAAGGTCATAATTGCAATTGTGGCAAGAACTGGTGCTGCGTTGGGCAACATAATCTTAGAAAATAGCTGGAATGGCCCAGCTCCATCTATTTTCGCTGCATCTTCTAATTCTCTTGGAATTGTTAAGAAGTATTGACGCATTAGAAATACATCAGCTGCGCTAATAGCTTTCACCAAGAAGATTGCTAAATAATTAGTAGGTCCAGTATTAATCAGTTCCATCTTCACGAGCAACTGATACATAGGAACCAGCCGTAGTTGGTCTGGAACCATCATGCAACCCAGAACAACAAAGAAGAGGGCATCTCGTCCTGGAAAACGCAGCCGCGCAAAGGCATATCCTGCTAACGCAGCGAAAATGAGGTGCAATACAACTACTACGCATGCGATGAAGAGAGAATTCGCAAAGAGAGTTTGAAAGTTTGGCTGAATTTTTCCAAAGACCGTAACGTAAGCTTTCGCTGTTGGATTATCTGGAATCAGATTGCTTTGATACACCTCATCTGATGGCTTGATAGACGTGCTAATGGACCAAATAAATGGAACTACTGTGATAACTGAGTAGAAAATTAGCATCGAGTAGAACATATATTTCCTGATTTTGGTCATTAGTTCTCACCCCGCCAAGCCGAAGAACCAAAAATCAACTTCTGTAAGATCGTTAAGCTGAAAATGATTACAAAAAGGATTACGCCTATCGCGCTCGCATATCCGAATTCAAACTTTCTAAAGCAAGCGTTATATATGTATAAAACCATTGTCATTAAGGAGTAATCAGGGCTTCCATCCGCACCGCCAGCCAGGATCGCCTGATCATAAAGTTGCAGAGCACCAATCATTCCTGTTGTCACAACAAAGAAGTGGGCGGGCTTTAAGAGCGGCATAGTTATGTACCAAAATACTTGTCTCCGCGACGCCCCATCGGTCATCGCAGCTTCACGGTACTGGGAGTCAACGGTTTGTAGATTAGCTAGATAGAAGAGCATCATGGTTCCGCTAGTGGTCCAAGCGTTTAATCCAATAATTGAATAAAGAGCAGTTCGCGAGTCAGACAACCAGGCACCCTGATTAAATAAGTTACTTACATCTACTCCGAAAAATTTAAGCATTCCATTAAAAACACCATCAGGAGCCATTAGAAAAATAAATAGTGTTGTGATTGCAGCACTGCTTGCTATAGACGGAAAGTAAAAAGCAGATCTAAAGAACTTACTTCCTTTGATCTTAGAATTAACTAAAAGAGCAAGGAAAAGTCCAAGCGCGCTTTGAATTGGCACTACCAGCAATGAGTACTTGAGCGAATTCCTGATAGCTTTGAGAAAAATCGGGTCTGAAAGAGCTCGCCGGTAGTTGTCTAAACCAACGTTCTCAGTTGGACCAATCAATCCCCAGTCATAAGTTGATATGTAGATTGCATAAAAAAAGATTCCGACACTTAGGAATAAGAAGAGTGCCATAGGAATTGAGATAAATCCATACCCAACCAGAATTTCTGACTTCCTACGACTCAGTCGAGGGAGGTACTTTTTTGAAGATTGCATGGATTCACCTCCTTTAAGAATTTGTCAATACTTTAGATATAAATTGGGCTAGAGCTAATTCGAATACTAAATGAGGCACAACTCTAAATCCCAGCTCAGGCATTTAGTTAAAAGCATTCAGATATAACTAGGGGTAGATAGTTTGAACTACCTACCCCTAGTTTATTATCTATTTCTAACTATCCCTTAGGCCAAGCAGCCTCTGCGGCCGCAATAATTGCTGCGGCAGCCTTCTTAGGATTGAAGCTCTTATCTTGGATCTGCTTCTTGGCTTCATTATTGAAAGCTCCAACTACATCGCCCCAGCCCTTAAAAGCAGGAGTAGTAATTGTGGTAGCCAACTTGGCAACCACGCCATTTACTTCGTATCCGAGTGGAATTGCCACATCTGATCGTGAAGGAATTGCTACACCAAATGAAGTCCATACAGTCATGCCACGGGCACCTGTCATGTATTCAATAAAGGTCCAAGCTTCCTTAGGGTTTGGTGAATCCTTACCAATTGCATAAGCAGCAGTGAATGCAAGTGATCCCGCTTGCTTAGCTGTTGGTAGTGGACCCTTAATCATTGAGTCGTAAACATCTGGGAATGAATCCTTTAGGTATGGATCAAGCCATGCGCCTTCCATTGTGTAAGCACACTTTCCCTTACCAAAAGCTTCGCCGGCCCAGCCAGCTGAAAGTTGTGCCGGAGTTTTGAAAGCACCACTCTTGTAATTAGTCATAGCCCACTCAAGACCAGCCTTTGAAGTAGCTGAAGAAAGTAATGACTTATTTGCTGCAGATGACAAGCCGCCACCAAAAGCAACGAAATATGCACCGAGGCGATTTATATCTGCATCAACACACATTGGCGTAATGTTCTTGGCCAATAGTGCCTTTGCTTGAATAGCGAACTGCGCAGTTGTCTTTGGTAGCGCCTTAATTCCTGCAGCTGCCATCAGAGTCGTATTTCCCTCTAGAACTAGTGGGTTAGCATCCTTAGGGAGACCAAATAGCTTTGCGCCACTTTGGAAAGGCTTTAGATAACTCGCATTGAATTTAGTTAGATTGAATTTGGACGCAGTGATTGATGGCATCAAATCAAGAAGAACTCCCTGAGCTGCCCAATCTTGTGCGATACCAGCATCTAAGTAGAAAACATCATTAGGTGTCTTTGAAGCAAAACGGGCTGCCATTTGCGCACCGTGATCGTTATCGACAATTAAATCAACTTTGATTGTTGGATTTCTAGATTCGAAAGTTGCAACGGCATCTTTTAGGGCCGAAGTTTCAGCTGGTGATGATCCCCAAGTCGAAACGGAGATTGTTGTTACCGCATCGGCAGCTATTGCAGATGGGGCAACAGAGACTGCCAAAGCAAGCGCTAGAAGAGCCGCTCCTGTAGAGACTTTTTTCATGTTTCTCCTTAACTAAGTGAATTTGAACGTTCAAATAATATGGATGGGGGAAATCCAATGCAATAGAAATTGGCATTTTTTCGATAACGAATGGGTGAAGATTCCAGCCCCTTTTTCTGTAAAAGGCTCACTTTCCGTTGTAAATCAAAGGTCAAGAGGCTAGATGGGAGGGAGGGGACTGTAAATCCCCCGGCTCTGCCTTCGAAGGTTCAAATCCTTCACCCGCCACAAAACGTAAAGTTACCAGTTCTAGTTGTGGACTACATTGTTGCGTTACGGTAACTATACTGATTAGATGAAAATACTAGTAACCGGTGGCTCTGGCTTTCTGGGTTCACATTTATGTGAGCGACTCTTGGAAATGAATCATGAAGTTATCTGCGTGGACAACTTTTATACCGGCAACAAGGCAAATGTTTATGACCTTTTATCAAATCCAAACTTTGAGTTGATTCGACACGATATAACATTTCCTCTCTATCTAGAAGTTGATGGAATTTTTAATCTCGCGTGCCCTGCCTCTCCAATTCATTATCAAAAAGATCCAGTTCAGACTATTAAAACTTCTGTACATGGGGCAATCAATATGTTGGGACTTGCAAAGAGAAGGGCTCAGAGAAAAGTATCGCGAATACTATGACAAAAACACGGAGTAGTGCATTGCTTTTCTTCTGGCAACTTGTCATTGAAAGAAACAATCTAGGCCTGAGAAAACATTTGGGGGTCTAATTTAAAGTGAAGATAAATATTGTTAGGCCTAAACGTGTTTGGCACCCCGAAGTCTTTGATGAAGTCTGTGAACTTTTAATAAGCTCATGCAAAGAACTGGGACACAATGTCGATTCTCAGTATGAAAAATACGATTTTGATGCTCTGAATATCTTTATTTCACTTTACTTCCCAAATGAATATCTACTTTCTGCACCCAAAGGCAGCATTATTTTTCAAATGGAAAATCTCAAAGGAGAATCAGATTACTTTCAACGATCCATTGCTCGTGCATCTATGTTCGCTAAGGCATTCGAATTTTGGGACTACTCATTATCAAATATAGAAGTTCTGAATTCCTTAGGAGCCCTTTCTGTTAAGTTTTTTGAATTTGGTTACTGTGAAACTCTTGAAAAATTTGAGCAGAATGAAATTTCTGATCGATCCGTGGATGTTGTATTTTGTGGGCACTTAAATGATCATCGAAGTTCAATACTAAACCAAATGAAAGAGCTTGGACTGAAAGTCGAAGTCATCGAAGCGATGTATGGTATTGAAAGAGATAAAATTCTTCTGAATTCGAAGGTTGTACTGAATTTGCATAGTGAAGGATCAAATTTTGAAATTGTAAGAGTTTTTTATCCAGTGAATAACAGAATGTTGGTAGTTTCCGAAAAAAATCCAGAAACATCGATATTTCATAAATATTCCGACTATGTAACTACTTTTTCTAAGGATGAAATTGCTAAGAAGACTTACGAGTTATTGTCGAACCCCGAAGAATTACAGACATTAACTCGGTTACATTACGAAGAATACAGAAAATCTTCTTCTACGGAAATTCTTAAGGCTCTATTATCTTAGAGTAACGGTAGAGAGTCTTATTCTAGAAATTGATTGACAACTGGGGATTCTGTCGTTCTGCCTTCGAAGGTTCAAATCCTTCACCCGCCACCAGCACCAAGGTCATTTACAACTTCTAGAAAGAGCTCAGCTACTCGCTGGGCATCTACATCGCCAGATCGGCCCATTTCGCAGGCGGCAGCGGCTGTGGCAACGCCGAATTGCGCCGAAACTACCCAATCGATCGTGGAGAAGTCTTGCCTTGAGTTTTGCTCTTCGCTCTTTAGGATAAATCCAGCAGCAAGTGAATCTCCAGCGCCGACGGCACTCTTAACTTTCACATAAGGGCTCTTGATAAAGGTGACCTCATTGCCGTGCGCCAGCGCTGTGCCAAGTTCTCCTGCATGAACAATCGCGACTTTAACTCCCATCTTGCATAAAGCAAGAGCGGCACGAATTGCACGGACCTGACCATCATCATTGTTGCCTTCAAAGAAATCTTCATCTCCCGCATTAATGACGGCTTCGGCTTCATCTAAATTTGGCGAGACAATATCGACGCCGGCGTTAATAGCCATTTTCAGAGAATGTGGCGCGGTATCCATAAAAAGCATTGCACCTTTTGAATGTACAAGGTTCACCAGGTCTGAAATGAACTCTTGATCCGTGCCCATGGGGAAGCTGCCCATACACGCGACCATTTCACCTTTATGCAGTTCTCCCGCAATCTCCGCTAAATATAAATTCCAATCTTCTCGGGTGATTATTGGGCCTTCTTCATTGATAATGGTGGTGGTTAAAGTTGCTGGCTCTACATACATGGTCGCAACTCGAACTGACCCAGGAAATGGGACAGAATGAAACGCTATTTCCTCATTTTGTAGTAAGCGGGAATACTCAACCAAATCCCGATTGCCTAACAAAATATAGAGCGGAGCTTTCCGGTCAAGGCTTTTAGCAACTCTGGCAGCATCTATACCTTTTCCACCGGCTCGAACTTGCGCAGATTCGGTTCGCATGATGGCACCACGTTCGAAATGCGACATATGCAAAGTTCTAGAAAAGCAAGGATTCGGATTGAGGATCAGCATGATGAGTAATTTACGCTCTTTTGCGAACTTGGAGGTCGCCGAGGAAATTCACCATCTGCACACAAACATAGCTACACAGTTCTATGAATAATAAATTGGAACTTGCCTTCTACGAAGTAGGTATCACCAGTGAATATTGGTTTCCCATTTCGTAGATAGTGGACCTGGCTCAACAAGAGATATAAACCAGATTTCGGGCGATCTCTTCCCCAACCAACCTCCGTCGAACTTATGGCATGAATTTCTGCCCGAGCCCTGACTGGGTGCTTTCGGATTGAATTCAGGGCAGTAAATACTGAGCCATTGGTCATTTTCTTAATTACTGCAGGCGTAAGTTCGGCCACATTGAAGGTGTCGTAGGAAAATACAACGACAGTTCCGTCAGCTTTGATTGAACGCTCTATATGAAGCACATCGTCTGTTTCTGTTATTTGCAAATCTATCGCTTCCTGAGGAGTCGCTTTGCGAATGAGCGTGGAGCGAGTAACCATCTCTGCCTTATGCCCCATTTCGCGAATTGTTTGCGTGATGGAGCGCAATTCTTGCAACCCGGCGCGAACCGAATCACCGAAATCGGCGATGTATGCACCAGATCCATGTCTGATATCGATCAACCCTTGAGTTTCAAGCGAACGTAATGCAGTTCTAATAGTTACACGGGCTACGTCGTATTGGTCAGCTAATTCGAACTCGCCAGGAATCTTTCCACCGGGAAGCCATTCGTGGCGAAGGATTCTTATTCGCAAATGGTCTCGCACTTGGTCAGCCAAAGAACCAGAGGTCTCTTTTGAAAGATTCTTCTGGAAGTCTATTGACATTTATTTTTCCTCAAGTATTCTCATCTCTAAGTTGTAGTACAACTATTAAGGAGTCCGAAACAGATGTCAATACCCTTCAAGGTTATCGATTGGGAGAATGAAAAGTTAGTACTCCTAGATCAAACTTTGCTGCCCGCAAGCGAGGAATATCGCGCGTATGACACTGTCGAAGAATTGATTGCAGCTATTCAATTGCTGGTGGTCCGAGGCGCTCCTGCTCTAGGGGTGGCGGGGGCTTATGGCGTGGTCATTGCCATGGATCAGGCTGCGCGCGAGTCTTGGTCATCGGATAAATTTGAAGGCGCCCTAGATGCCTTACGCGATGCGCGGCCAACGGCGGTTAACCTGGCTTGGGCGGTAGAGCGAGTACGACAGGAAACAGGCAAAGGTCGCGATGCCGTTCTTGCTTTCGCACACAAATTGACCCAAGAAGATGAAGATTCCTGTAGCGGGATGGGCAATTTCGGGGCAGATTGGTTGATCCGCGAACTTGGCGAGAAGCCACTCACCCTTCTGACCCACTGCAATACCGGTTCGCTGGCGACAACTGGCACGGGAACTGCTCTAGGAGTAATACGCGAAATGAGCGCTCGTGGCTTGGTTAAAGAGGTTTACGCGGACGAAACCCGGCCGCTTCTCCAGGGGTCTCGATTGACCGCTTGGGAACTGATGAAATCGGGGATTCCCCACCGGATCCAACCGGACGGTGCTGCTGCCATGGCCATTCTCAGCGGACGAATTGATGCCGCATTAATTGGCGCCGACCGCATTGCTAGAAATGGCGACTCTGCAAACAAAATCGGTTCGCTCAGCGTTGCGCTGGCCTGTCATGAAGCCGGTATTCCGTTTCTAGTCGTCGCGCCGGAGTCCACGGTGGATAGAAATATCGAAACCGGAAAAGACATACATATTGAAATCAGGGCCGACGAGGAACTTACTTTTTTCAAGGGTATTCAGGTAGCGCCACTGGGAACAAAGACATTCAATCCTGCCTTTGATGTAACCCCTGCTAGATATATCAGCACAGTAGTCACCGAATTAAGAGCTTATGAAATTAAAAAAGGGGAAACACTGTGAGCCAATACCAACCGCTCCATGAACTTGTTGCGCGCTCGCAAAAATTGGGAGCCGACCAAGAGCTAGTTGTTTATGGCGGAGGAAACACGTCAAGTAAGGGCGAGATTCAGGACCACCTAGGGCGTTTGAAAAAGGTGCTTTGGGTTAAAGGTTCCGGCGCCGATATGCAATACGCGATTGATAAAGACTACCCAGGGCTTTACTTGGATGAATTGGTTGCCCTTGAAGGTTTTGAATCGATGACCGATGACATGATGGTCGATTATGTAACGCGTGCCTTAGTAGATCCAACGTCACGTCGGCCTTCGATTGAAACTTTGCTTCATGCATTTCTGCCTGCAAAACATATTGATCACGTTCACTCTGATGCTATCTGCGCTTTGACCAACCACGAAGGTGGCGAGCAAGCAGTGCGCGAAGCACTTGGTGAGGGCTTTGCATATGTTGATTGGATGCGCCCTGGGTTTTCACTCTCCAAAGCGGTCGGTGCGTTAAAAGATTACGAAGGCGTTGTTCTGGCGCATCACGGTCTTGTTGTTTGGGATGAAGACACTGATGTCTGCTATTCCAAGACCGGAATTAACGTCAAAAAGGCCAATGACTATTTGGATTCGCTCTCCAAGCGTCCAGTTGCCAATTTCGTCCATCACGATCTTGGCGATGAAGAGCTTAAAGATCTACTTCTGGCACTTCGCGGCAAAATTGGAAAGAAGCAAGTACTTCGAATTGATTCTCGTCTTGCTGAAGTTGCTTCTCGTGAAGACTTACCTCAGGTTTTAGCCGCCGGTGTTGCAAGTGCGGATCACATGATGCGGATTCGTCCTAAATCTGCTGCCGTGACTCTTGGCGATGTTGATGCTGGAATTGATCAATACCGCACTGAACACCAAGCCTATTTTGCTGAGAATAAGTACTTGTTAACTCCCGGATATTCCAGTCATGGTGATGACCCCAAAGTTGTTTTAGTCCCAGGAGTTGGCGCCATAACCGGGGCAAGTACTTTGAAAGATGCAGCAATGTTGGCTGATATCGCTACTCACACACACAAAGTCGCGGCTCGAGTCAGAGATGTATTCGGGCAAGGTCGTGCGCTTCCAGCATCAGAAATATTTGGTTTCGATTACTGGCCTCTTGAACTCTTTAAATTAAAGTCAAAGCCAGCCCCCGCGCGATTCGATGGACATATTTTCATTGTTACTGGCGCCGGAAGTGGAATTGGTCGCGGAATAGCGATTGAACTTGGAAGGCTAGGAGCCAATGTGGCTCTGGCTGATATCGAAGAAGAGGGCCTGTCAGAGCTCGAAGCAATCTTTAAAGAGAATAAGAGCAACCCACCGCTACTTATTATTGGAGACCAATCCAATGAATCGGATGTCAAAGCAACCGTCACCAAAACTGTGCGACATTTTGGTGGACTTGACGGTGTAGTTATTAACGCCGGCATCGGTGTTTCAGACACTTTGGAAGAATTAGATGTTGCAAAGTGGCGTCGTGGGTTAGATATCAACCTCACCAGCGCTTTTATGTTGACTAAAGAAGCTATGTCCACCATGCGAAAGCAAAAAATGGGTGGATCGTTAGTTTATGTTGCTAGCAAGAATGCATTTGCTCCTGGTGCCGGTTTTGGCGGCTATTCAGTATCAAAGGCAGGCATGTTGCAATTGATGCGCATCGCTGCCCTTGAAGGCGGAAGTATTGGAATTCGCTGCAATGCGGTAAACCCAGATGCGGTATTTGATAACAGCAAGTTGTGGGCTGGTGGAATTCGCGAACAGCGCGCGGCGGCACATGGAGTTAAACCGGAAGATCTAGAAGATTTCTACGCATCACGAAATCTCCTAAAGGCTCGAGTGAGAAGTGTCGACGTTGCGCGCAGCGTTGCTTACCTCCTCAGCGATGAATCGTCACGAACGACAGGCAGCGTTATTGCTGTAGACGGGGGTGTGGCGGCAGCTTTCCCGCGCTAAGCGAGACGGCGTTACTGGCTCAGCTCGTGAGCCAGTATCAACAAGGAGGAAAACAATGAAGGCAGGAAAAATTAGACTGCTTGCTGTTGCGACCGCAGCATTGGTGTTGTCCACCACTGCAGTGCAAGGCAGCCAAGCTGTTTCAAAGCCAGCGCCATTTGACGCCGGTTTGGTCAAGATTGCTCTCGTCCAAAACTCTGGCGCAGGCGATTACTTCCAACAGTGGACTAACGGGGCGAAGAAGCAAGCAACCGCCGTTGGTTTTGACATGCAGATTTACGATGCACAAGCAGACAATGCAAAGCAAGCAACCGACATGGAAACAGCTATCGGTTCTGGCGTTGCAGGCATCATCGTTGACCACGGAAATGCCGACACCATGTGCCCAGGAATTAACAAGGCCATTGATGCTGGTATTCCAGTAGTTGTCTACGACAATGACATCCGTAAGTGCGCACCACGTGCAGTATTTACTTCCCAGAGCGATGAAGCACTTGCTAGTGCAGTACTCGGTCAAGCAGTGAAGGATCTTGGCAAGAACAAGACCGTTGGCTATGTCAACGTATTGGGTATTGCACCTCTAGATCGTCGCCACGTTGTATGGCAAGCCACGAAGAAGGCCCAAAACTGGACCCAGAAGTTCTTTGTTGGCAAGTTCACCAACTCGGTAGCAACAGATAACGCTCAATTAGTGGATGCCGCCCTTAAGGCCAATCCAAAGATTGCTGCAATCTTCGCTCCATATGATGAATTAGCAAAGGGAACCATCTCTGCTATCTATCAGAACAAGCTTCAGAGCAAGATCAAGGTTTACGGAATTGACATTTCTAATGCCGATATCGAAATCATGACCAAAGCTGGAAGCCCATGGACAGCTACTGCCGGAACCGATCCAAACGCTATCGGCGCTGGAGTAACTCGTGTAATGGCTCTGAAGATTGCCGGACAGCAAGCAACTAACGTTGTTTCTTTCCCTGGTGTATTGATCACCGCCAAGTTCCTAAAAGATAACAAGATCAAGAACATGGTTGATCTTCGCGCAAAGCTTCCTTCATTGAGCATGTCGAAGGCTGCTTCTGCCGCTTGGATTCCAGCAGTAACGTTTTAATCTAAAAAATAGATCCAAATAACTAAGAGTTGAAGAGGTGAATTGATGAAGAAGTCACTTGAGATTCGATCTGTTCGAAAATCATTTGGCAGCAATGAGGTACTGAAAGGTATTTCATTCCGGATTGAGCCAGGAGAGATTGTTTCACTCCTTGGAGCGAACGGTGCTGGCAAATCGACTTTGATCAAGATTCTCTCAGGTGCCTTCACAGAATTTGATGGGGAGATCCTTATAAACGATCAGCCCGCAAATATCAGTTCACCTCTTCAAGCTCGCTCGCAAGGAATTGAAACAGTTCACCAAAAGATCAATGAAGGAATCATCGCTGGATTAACGGTTGCAGAAAATCTACTTTTTGATCGAATTGCTCTGGGGGAGATTTCCCGGCTTGCTTCACCATCGAAAATGGTTCGAGAAGCTCGCAATGTCATGAAGTCTTTGGATTTGGATTGGGATGATTCAATCCTGAAAGACGATGTATTCAATCTTGGAATCGCCGATCAACAACTTCTCCTTTTGGCTCGAGCTCTATCGCATAGCCCAGCCTTACTTATCCTGGATGAACCAACTTCGGCTCTTTCTAACGCAGAAGTTTCCCGGCTCTTCACCATTATTCAAAAATTGAGGGCCGATGGCGTGGCAATTCTTTATGTTTCACATCGCTTAGGTGAAATCGAAGAACTTGCGGACCGCCTAGTTGTATTGCGCGATGGCGTCATTCAATCCATCCAAAATAAGCCATTTGAGTGGGCAGATGCCTTGCATGACATGCTCGGCATGGACCTTCGCGACTCCCAATTTGGAATCGAAGAAGAACGAGGTACCGAAGTCTTGCTTTCTATAACAGATGCCCAGATCTTTGATGAAAGCAAGCCATGGTCGATCGGAATCCGCAGCGGTGAAGTCACTGGGGTAATTGGTTTGCTAGGGGCGGGCAAGAGTGAACTGGCGCGGGCGCTATTTGGTGCCGATAAATTAAAGGGCGGAACCTTAGAATTTTTAGGCCAAGCTTTTAAGCCCAATACCCCATTAGATGCGATTCGCCATGGGATATTTTTGATCTCCGAAGATCGTGCCCGCGATGGAATACTGGAAAATTGGTCGATTTCAAATACCACCAGCCTGCCATTCTTAAAGAAAATTGCTTCTGGAAAGATCCTCAATTTCAACAAAGAAACTGAGTTGGCAACCACTTTGATTGAGCGCCTTCGGGTAGTCACCGAATCCCATAAGTCCACTGTGGATTCGCTCTCAGGTGGAAACCAACAAAAAGTCATGGTGGGTCGCTGGTTGGTTCAAAATTCCCGACTGTTGCTCTTGGATGAACCTTTCAGAGGTGTTGATATTGGCGCACGGCGGGAAATCGCCCAACAAATCCGAGATTTAGTAAAGGCTGGCAATGGCGCCGTTATTTTCTCCTCCGATATTGATGAGATTTTAGAGTCGGCCGACCGGGTATTAATCATGGTCGAAGGTGACGTTAAGTTTGATAGTTATCTATCGGAAACATCCCGAAATGAAATAATCAAGAAAATGTCGGAGGTAGCATGATGAAAAAGGGAAATAATTTGAGCCAAGGTAAGGAATTCGTAGCCCGAGATTTCCTGGTTAGGTACGGATTCATTCTCGTCACCTTGATCTCCTTTGTTTCATTCTTTGCCACACAAGACACATTTAGACTTTCGACAACTTTCTTCTCCATGCTCAAATACACATCTGTCGTCGCCATCACTGGCCTGGGCATCATGCTCTCCATGGCTGTTGGTGGATTGGATTTGTCGGTAGGAGCAACTGCGGGAATGGCCGTGACGCTATCGGCTATGACCATGGTGGTCTATAACAAGCCAGCGATCGTTGCTGTGGCATTGGTTTTGGTCGCCGGAATTTTGATTGGATGCTTGAACGCATTTTTGATCGTAGTTTTGAAAATTCCAGATCTGCTAGCAACTCTAGCTTCCATGTTTGCCATCATGGGACTTAAGTTGGTTCCAGTTAATGGTCGCTCTGTTTCTTCGGGAATGATGATGGAAAACGGCAGTACTGCTCCAGGTAAATTTACAGATGCATTTTTGAAAATCGACTCCGGCCAACTAGGGCCAATTCCTTACGCGGTAATCCTTTGGATGCTGCTCACGATCGCTTGTTGGTTATTCTTGACTCGTACAACTTGGGGTCGAGCGATGTATGCGGTTGGCTCTAATCCCGAAGCATCACTCCTAGCTGGAATCAACGTAAAACTCTATCGATCATTGGCATATATTCTTTCGGCATTCCTAGCATCTATCAGTGGTTTGATCCTGGCCTCCAGAATTGGTCAAGGCGATATCAGCGCAGGAAATTCACTTCTCTTGGATTCAGTGGCCGTTGCCTTGGTTGGAACGTCAGTTCTTGCCATGGGAAAGCCAAATGCATGGGGAACTGCTTTAGGAGCATTCCTTATGGGTGTCGTTATCACGGGCCTTACCATCGCTGGTTTTCCTTATTACGGCCAGGATGTAGTAAAGGGTGCAGTCTTGCTCTTGGCTTTGGTCTTTTCCTTTACGCTCTCGCGTAAAAAATCTCGATTCATTTCTGCCGTATAGGAGACGGTTACATGGAATATACATATGAATTTCTCTCCAGCGAGAACATTGCTTCTTACCTAGCTTCTCGCCCAGAGACCGCGTCAGTTATTGATTCGTCAGCGATTGTAGAAATGCAAGAAGTCGGCGATGGAAACCTTAATCTGGTCTTCATCGTTAAAGATGACAAAGGTAAAGGCATAGTGCTCAAGCAAGCCTTGCCATATGTTCGTCTGGTTGGACCTTCTTGGCCGATGTCTCCCGATCGGGCGCGAATCGAGTACCAAACCACAGTAATTCACTCTGAAGCTGCCCCGCATTTAGTTCCGGAAATTTACTTCTACGATACCGATCGCTACATCATTGCAATGGAAGATCTTTCCGACCATAAGGTATGGCGCACCGCGCTAATAAATGGTGAAATCAATTATGGCGCAGCCGAGTCGGTTGGCGAATACATTGCCAAAGTCACCTTCGCTACTTCCATTTTTGGTGCGGGAGCCGCTGCTCACAAAGCAGGAATTGCCCGCGCTATAAATCCAGAGATCTGCCTCATCACTGAGGACCTGGTTTTCACTGAGCCTTATTTCCCGGGGGATAGAAATTCCTATTTGCTGAGTAACGAACCAGATGCGTTGGCAATTATCAATGACCAACAGATGGTCCTGGAAATGGGGGAGCTCAAGTTTGCATTTATGACTGCTTCAGAAGCGCTCATTCACGGAGATTTGCACACTGGATCGGTAATGGTGAAATCCACCGAAACAGGAGCGGAAGTTTCCACTCGGGCCTTTGATTCTGAATTCTCTTTCTATGGGCCAATTGCCTTCGATATTGGCGCGGTTTTTGCCAATTTCTATATCGCTCTGGCTCGTTCTATCGCCTTGGGTCGAACTAGCCATATCGCATTCTTGGAAACGCTACCCACGGCCATGTGGGACTCTTTCGAAACTCATTTTCGCCGGCTCTGGCCAACCCGAGTAGATGCCCGAGTCTTCAACGATGAACTTCTGGATGTATTGATGGCAAAGTGGAAGGAAGAGGCCTTCGGATTTGCGGCGGCAAAGATGGCCCGACGAATCGTGGGTCTGGCCAAAACCAGCGATATCGAAACGTTGGAACCAGCGCTACGAGAAGGCGCAGCTCGTGGAGTGCTCCAGGCCGCCCAAATGCTGGTTCGTGCCCGCCATAATCACGAATCGGTGACCAACATGACGGCACAAGTGAAGGCAATTATGGAATCAGTTCGCACGGGAGGTAAGTGAAGATGAGTGAAGCACGAGATTTTGCCGAATCTTACTGGCGAGCAGAATGTGCCAGAGATACTGATCTGGTCCTCTCTCACTATCACGCAGATGCAACCTTCTGCCCACCGGGTCAAACCCTTGTGGGACACGAGCAAATTCGCACCTTTTACGATGCATCGGGTGCAGATTTTCCAGGTTTGAAAGTAACCATCGACAGTGATTTCACCGTCGGAGATCGTTCGGCGATGGAATGGACCGCTCTATTAACAAATGTCCATGGAGAAGAGTTCATCATCAAAGGGGTGAACATTATTAAATTGCGTGATGGAAAATTCGAATGGGTGCATGCCTATTTTGATCCAACAGTTTTACAATCGAAAGGTAATTAATCTCTAATGAGTGAAAATGGTTTAGAAGTTGTAAGAGAGATTGAAAAAGTTGCACATGGAATTCGTCGCCGAGTTCTGCAACATACAATTTCTAACAATGGCGGTTACATGAGCCAGGCTTGTTCGGCAGCCGAATTGCTCAGTTCACTCTACGTCGGAATTTTAAAGTTTTCTGCTGTGGGTCAACCTATAGATCCTCCTTCTTTTATCGGGGTCCCAGCGGTTGGACCTCACACATATCAAACCGGCGCACAATTTCACGGTGAGAAGCGCGCCGATCTCGATCGCTTGATATCAAGTCCTGCTCATTACGCATTAGTCATTTACGCAGCCCTGATCGAAACTGGTCGGCTTCGAGAAGATGGGCTGGAGCATTTCAATCGTGACGGTTCCACTGTGGAAATGATCGGTGCGGAACATTCGCCTGGTTTTGAAACCACCACCGGATCCTTGGCGCAGGCGTTATCTCAAGCTTCTGGAATTGCGCTAGCTCGAAAAATCCGCGGCGAAAGTGGCCGTACTTGGGTATTTATGAGCGATGGCGAATTTCAAGAGGGTCAAACCTACGAAGCACTCCAAGCGGCGCGTTTCCACGGTCTTTCCAATTTGCGCGTAATAGTGGATGTAAATAGGGCTCAGTGTGATGGCCCTATGGATACGGTCATGAATATTGAACCATTACCGGATCGAATTAAGGCCTTCGGTTGGGAAGTAAGCGTCATTGATGGTCACGATATCGCAGGCATTCTTGCCGCCAGCGAAAAGAAGACAGATGTGCCTCATATGATCCTTTGCTACACCGATCCAGTTCGCGGTCTGCCAATCCTTGCCAATCGGGCACCAGTTCTTCACTACCTACGTTTCACTAGCGCCGATGAGCGCGCACAATACGAGATGGCTTATCAGGAGATGACTAAATGAGTTACGAAATTGTTGCCCGTCCCCATCAGCAAAATTTCATTGACTGGGCAAAAGACAAGCCAGAAGTATTAGTACTTTCGGCTGACCTAACTAACTCATGCGAAGTTGGAAAATGGCGGGATACCTACCCGGATCGATTCTTTTCCATGGGAATGGCTGAACAAAATATGATGGGAATGGCGGCAGGTCTAGCTCGCGAAGGATTTGAGCCATGGTTGCATACCTTCTCGGTTTTTCTTTATCGCCGCCCGCTAGATCAACTGCAAATGTCGATTGCATATCCCGCGCTGAAGGTGCGCTTAGTGGGATTTCTTCCAGGAATTATGACTCCGGGCGGAGTGACTCATCAAGCCATTGAAGATATCGCCATATTGCGAGCAATCCCGAACATGACTATTTTCGAAGTAGGAGATGCCACCGAAGCACAAAGCGTTCTGGATGTGGCTCACGATGTTCAAGGCCCAGTTTATATTCGAATGTTGCGCGGAGAAGTAAGTCGAATTTTTCCAGTCACGGAACCATTTGTTTTCAATCGTGCTCGGGTCCTTTCAACTGGAACTGATATCACCTTGATTACTTCTGGAATCGCTACCGAAGAGGCGCTACGTGCGGTCCCATTGCTTCAAGCCCGTGGAGTTTCGGTAACTCATCTTCATGTTTCAACATTGAAACCATTTACCGATCCTGCCGTCGTGGCTGCGTTGAAGAGTGCACAAGCAGGCGTCATCACAATGGAAAATCATTCGATCATTGGTGGATTAGGCAGTGCTGTGGCCGAAGTTATGGCCGAAAATGGAATTTCAGCACCATTGCAACGGATTGGTCTCAAAGATACTTATGCGCATGGAGCTTCGCAGAAATTCTTAATGGCCGAATACGAACTTGATGCCGCCGCTCTAGTGAAGCGCGTCGAAGTCGCCGTTGGCCGAAAGTTAGATATTGACGAAAGCGAACTTCAAGAACAGCGATCTATAAATGTGCACAGCAGCGCGAAAGTAGAAGCGCTATGACAGATCGTTTCGAAATCTCCTATCTCTATCACGGAACAGATCCGGCGGTTATTGCCGATGTAATTCGGGTAGAACAAACAATTGAATTTCCTGCTGATCTGGCACCATCGTGGATTCAAGATGTGGTTGTCGGCAAAGTCGAAGAAATCTCACCTGCTGGCGAAAACATTCACCGCATTACGATTTCTTACAACCCGGATGTGACGGGTGGGGAACTCACGCAACTTCTGAATGTCTTGTGGGGGAATGCCTCACTTTTTCCGGGGCTGAAAGTTGTAGGTGTCAAGATTCCTGAAGTGATTACCTCACGTTTCAAAGGCCCCAGATTTGGGATCGAAGGGCTTCGTGATTTCTACGATGCACCAGAGCGGCCACTCCTCACCACAGCCTTAAAACCTATGGGTTCCAGCCCAGAAGTTTTGGCTGCAATGGCGCGGACTCTAGCTAGTAATGGTTTTGACATGATCAAGGACGATCACAGCCTGGCTAATCAACCATGGGCCATGTGGGTAGAGCGTGTGACCGCGGTCGCCCGCGCAGTCACCGAAGCCAACGAAGAAACTGGTGGGCGATGCCTCTATGCACCAAGTTTGAACTTGCCGTTCGACCGAATTCGCGATGCCGCCTTCGAAGCGAAAGCGTTGGGTGCGGGAGCACTCCTACTCTTGCCAGGGATATCTGGTCTTGATTCGCTGCGAAGCCTTGCCGAGGATGATGATTTAGCGTTACCCATTCAGGCACATCCGGCACTCATGGGTTCCTTCGTGACCTCGCCAACCCAAGGTGTATCTCATGGGATCCTCTTTGGAACTTTAATGCGTTTAGCCGGTGCAGATATCACGATCTTCCCCAACACTGGTGGTCGCTTCTCTTTCACCCCAGGTCAATGCTTAGAGATTCAAGAAGGGGCACAGTCGCCCTTGGGCCACTTGAAGCAGGCGTGGATTGCTCCCGCTGGCGGCATGACGATCGAGCGCATTCCTGAAATGATTTCGATGTATGGAAAGGACATGGCCCTGCTTGTTGGTGGGGCGCTATCCAGAGGTGATCTAGCCGAAAATGCGGCACGGATGTCTGCCTTAGTACGAGGAAGCTGAAACAAATTATCGGAACTCATTGCCCATAGCGGAATTAGCCAGCATATGTGCCACCGATGAAATTCTCCGTTCTGGCTTGGATAGCGCTCCCGTCCAATTTGTTGAATCCGAGGAATCGGCGGTGGTCTCTTTTACGGTCACGTACTTGGTTTTAAAGGTTTGGAGCGAAGAGTCGTAGTTCTGGCAGTGAACGGCTGGAAGTTGCCGGACCAAAAGAAGACCGCCTAACTTAAGTCTTACATTCTGGGGTCAACATGAATTTTGGGGCCACCCGAAAAGTTGGCTGGACGTATTCCAGATAAAAAGTTGTTCACCTCCGAAAGTGCCACTGTGGCACCAACAATTGAAGTTGGGTCAACCTTCCCCGATGCAAAGATTTCAATAATCGGTTTAAGACCCGGTGACGCGCTAAGAATGCCAATGGCAGTGATATTTTTTAAAACTAACTTTCTAGTGTCGATAAGACTTGGGGAACTGGATAACCCGATATAGATTATTTTTCCACCGGGCTGTACCAGATCTAGCGCAACTGCTGGGATATCAGCGGAGAAGGTCGCATCGATTGCCGCTGCGAATTCAATTTCCGGAAGTTTGGCAATTTCATAGACATTTTCAAAACCCAAACTTTTTGCAAATTCATTATCAGCATTGGCGTTGCCAACAAGGTAAACATCTAATCCCTGGGATTTGGCGATTTGTCCCGCCAGTATGCCTATGCTTCCTGTGCCAAAAATCAAGAGTCGCTCGCCAGGTTTTAGTTCGGAGGAATGGACTGCGCGCCAAGCATTTCCTCCAGGTTCGACCAATGCTCCAGTTGTTGCATCCATGGATTCAGGCAGTTCATGCAATGCCTCAATGGGAACGACTAACTTTTCTGCAAGTGCACCGGGCTGGCCTTTTCGAATGCCAATCTCGAATCGGGATTTACAAAGGTATTGCAACCCTTTCCGGCAGAGAGAGCAATCACCGCAGCCGAGCATCGTGTCCCCCGTGACTTGCTTACCTAACCAAGGTTCAAATTCTTTAGATCCAACTTCAATGACCCGGCCACACCATTCGTGGCCAATACTCAATGGATAGGTTGCTTCGCCGGAATGGAGATAAGCCATCTCGCCATTAAAGAACTCAACATCGGTGCCGCAGATACCTACTCGTTCGATGAGCACAACAGCTTCATGAGGTTGTGGGGTTGGGTCGGGCAGGTCTTCCACGACGGACTGCCGTGGACCGGTGATCAAAAAGGCTTTCATCACCCACGAGTCTTTCATATGATTGGCCCTTCCTGTAGGGTCAAGAACTGGTTTCCAAGACATCAAAGAGGATCGAATTGGCTGACGAAATATTTGCCCGGCGAAGTGAAAATTGGTTCGCCCAAAAAGGCAAGCATGGTTTTATTTACCGCGAACGGATGCGAAACCAAGGTTTTGCTCCCGACGTTTTCATCGATAAGCCCGTCATTGGAATCGCCACCACGTGGTCTGAGTTGAATCCATGTAATGCACACTTGGATCGAGTCGCCGAAGCGGTAAAGCGCGGAGTCTGGGAGGCTGGTGGTTTCCCGTTGGAATTCCCAACCATGTCTTTGGGCGAACCGCTGATGCGGCCAACCACGATGCTTTTCCGGAACTTGCTGGCGATGGAAACCGAGGAGTTAATTCGCGCTAACCCGTTAGATGGCGTTATCTTGCTTGCTGGTTGCGATAAAACTCCACCTGGAATGTTGATGGGCGCGGCCAGCGTTGATTTACCCACGCTAATGATTACCGGCGGGCCAATGTTAAATGGTCGATATCAAGGTCAAACCCTGGGATCTGGCACTGCAGTGTGGAAGTACGACGCGCAGCTTCGGGCTGGAAAGATTACTCAAGAAGAGTTTTTCTCCATCGAAAGTTGTGCGGCAAGGTCCAATGGAAGTTGCATGACCATGGGAACGGCCTCAACGATGGCTTGTGTAACCGAAGCGCTGGGTGTTCAACTTCCTGGAAGTGCGGCGATTCCCGCTGTCGATTCTCGTAGATATTCCACTTCACATCTGGCCGGACGTCGGATTGTGCAGATGGTGCATGAAGATCAGCGCCTATCCAAGGTCCTTACTCGTGAAGCTTTTGAAAATGCGATCAAGGTCAATGCCGCAATTGGTGGATCCACGAATGCTGTGGTGCATCTCCTGGCCATCGCAGGACGTGTGGGAATCCCGTTGAGTCTTGATGATTTCGATTCCTTGGTGCGGGATGTTCCAGTTTTGGTGAACCTCATGCCATCTGGAAAATATCTAATGGAAGAATTCTTTGAAGCAGGTGGCTTGCCCGTCGTCATGAAGCATATTGAAAGTCTGTTGCATACTGAAATTATTACCGTATCTGGAAAATCTGTTGCCGAAAATATAAACGGAGCTAAATCTTGGAACGAAGATGTGATTACTCCCTTTGATAATCCATTTCAAGAAGCGGGTAGAGGGATCGCTGTACTAAAGGGAACGCTGGCTCCAGATGGCGCCGTGATGAAACTCTCTGCTGCGACTCCATCGCTAATGGTTCATACCGGTCCGGCGCTGGTCTTCGAAAAATTGGAAGATTACATAGCAGTTGCAGATTCTCCGGATTTGGATGTAACCGCGGCTACCATTTTGGTCCTGAAACATGCGGGTCCAAAGGGTTATCCAGGTTTTCCTGAAGTTGGAAATATGCCCATGCCGAAGAAACTATTGGACCAAGGTATTGAAGACATGGTTCGAATTTCCGACGCACGCATGAGCGGAACTGCATACGGAACCGTTGTCTTGCACGTTTCACCCGAAGCTGCTTTAGGTGGCCCGCTTGCTCTTGTACAAACGGGGGACATGATCGAGTTGGATATCCCTGCACGTAAATTAAATCTCCTTGTTTCAGAAGAAGTTCTTGCCGAACGTCGACGTCTCTGGAAAGCACCTGCCCCTCACGCAACAAGAGGCTGGGTAAAACTTTATGAAGAGCACGTAATGCAGGCGCATACTGGCGCGGATTTAGATTTTCTCGTTGGCGGAAGTGGTTCCTATATTCCGCGCAACTCTCACTAAACGGATATAAAAATAAAACTTTATCCGGGGAATATCGTGGATGCGACTCCTTTTACACCTGGCTTAAGGATGAAAGTCATTCCCGACTGAGAATCTGAAGTGCCTTTCCGTGCAGTGGTAACAACCAGGTGGTCTAACTCTGGCCCAACGAAAGCACAACTGCTGACCTTAGGAACTGGGAATTCAATCACTTCTACTAAATTAAAATCTTTATCCAAATGTCGAAGACAACTTCCTCCCCAAAAAGCAATCCATAAACCGTCATTAGCATCCATGCACATGCCATCTGGATAGCCATCAGACTCACTGGACCTGCGCCAGACTGGAGTTCGATTGGATATTTTCCCGTCGTGATAGTCAAAGCGATCTACGCCAAACGAATAAGTATCTATATAGAAAAACTTGTCGCCGGCGAGATTCCAACTTAATCCATTGCTTACTGTGACGTTGCTTAATACACGCTCCATATTCTTGGCATTTCTATCGAGTCGATAGAGCGCACCTTCCCCAGCTAACTCTTCATATGTCATTGAACCTAAGAACAAGTGGCCATCCGGTGCGACCTTTGCATCATTCCATCTGGTTGCATTTTTGCCCTCAAAACCATCAACATCGATTCGGGTTGGCAGTAATTGTTCGGTCCCATCGGTATCTTGGAGGACTGGTCCGTTGGCGGTCCCCAATACAAAGCCGCCATTTGATCGTGGAATTACAAATCCCACATCTTCCTTTGTGGTGAATTCATCAATCTCGCCCGTTAAGAAATTCTTGGAAAGGACTTTCTTCTCCAGAATATCGACCCATAAAACGGTGGCGTTATCTGGTCCATGGGCGACAGGTCCTTCACCTATCAGGCATGAACGGTCATCCCAAATCTCTGGCTTCATGGTGTCCGAATTTACCCTTATTTGTGCATCAAATACTAGGTTTCATGGGCTAGCACTCAATCAAGTGGCTGATTTATCACGCGTCATTAGCCTGTTGAAGCGGTACCCATAGGGGTATTCTAAAAGTGTTAAAGGAGGGGTCATGAAAAAGCTCCTAGTACTTGGCGGCGGAACCGCAGGAACAATGGTTGTCAATAAGTTACATAAGAAATTGCCAGCCTCTGAATGGAATATCACCATCGTTGATCAGGACAACAACCATATTTATCAGCCAGGATTGCTCCTCTTGCCCTTTGGAGTCTACAAAGCGGAAGAGTTGGTTAAAGAACGAAATCACTTTTTCCCCAAGAACGTGGATTTCATTCAAGCGGAAATCGAGAAGATAAATCCTGAAGGTAATACGGTGGACTTGAAAGATGGTCGCACCCTTGATTACGACTACTTGGTCATCGCCTCTGGAACTTCCCCTCGGCCTGATCAAACTCCCGGAATGAATGATCCGAAGGAGTGGCGAAAGAGTATTTTTGATTTCTTCACACTAGAAGGATCGAAGGCGTTAGGTAAGGCTCTATCCACCTGGGAAGGTGGTCGCTTGGTGGTTCATATAACTGAGATGCCCATTAAGTGCCCCGTTGCACCCTTGGAATTTGCTTTCCTAGCTGATGCCTATTTTGAAGAACACAAAATGCGAGACAAAGTGGAGATCATCTATGTGACTCCCTTGGAAGGTGCATTTACTAAACCAGTGTGCTCTGAACAATTAGGCTATATGTTGGATGATCGAAAGATTTCGTTGGAACCTGATTTCATGATTGAACGCATTGATCAAGAGCGCAAAGTCTTGGTTTCCATGGATGAGCGGGAAGTTCCTTTCGATCTCTTGGTCACCGTTCCGTTAAATATGGGCGCAGATTTTATTGCGGCGTCAGGAATCGGCGACGAACTTAATTATGTCCCGGTAGATAAGGAGACTTTCCTTTCTAGGAAATATCCAAATATTTTTGCCCTCGGTGATGCATCGGACATACCAGCTTCTAAGGCAGGTTCTGTAGCTCACTTCGCCATTGATCTCTTTTCGGAGAATTTTATTGAGTACATTGCCGGCCGCCCAATGATTCATAACTTTGATGGCCATGCCAACTGTTTCATCGAGTCAGGACACGGCAAAGGTTTACTGATTGATTTCAATTACAAAACTGAGCCGCTACCAGGAATGTTTCCTATTCCAATGATTGGTCCACTTCCACTGCTTAAGGAAAGTTATCTAAATCATTTAGGGAAGTTGGCCTTCCGCTGGATTTATTGGAACCTGCTTCTTAGGGGCCGTCCAATACCAATTCCATCATTAATGTCCATGGCGGGTAAGAGACCCGTAAAAGTCAAAGAGAAAATTACACTGTAAGGAGAAATGAAATGCCTGTAATAGAAATGATCGGTAAGCCCATTCACGTTAATGAAGAGGGTTTTCTGACCGAATATAACGAATGGGACCCCGCCATTGGCAAAGTCTTAGCCGATCAGATCGGTGTTGAGATGACCGATGAGCATTGGAAAATAATTAATTTCCTTCGCGAAGACTTTAAGAGTGAAGGCGAAACTGCTACTTCGCGTCGAGTCCAAACGGTAGGTGGCGTCCCTGTGAAAATTCAATTTGAGCTTTTTCCTAAGAAACCGGCCAAGAAGATGGCCTATATAGCTGGATTACCGAAGCCCAAGGGCTGTGTGTGAGGAGAAAAAAAATGACAACGACAATGACTGCACCTTCGTTGGTGCCAAATTTTGATACTGGATCAGAAGGTCGGAAAATGGCAATCATCTGTTCCAAAGGGAACTTGGATATGGCTTATCCCGGTTTAATCCTGGGAAATGCCGCACTCGGCGAAGGAATAGAGACGCACCTTTTCTTTACCTTTTGGGGTTTTGACATGATCACCAAGTCCAGAATGGATCACCTTCAATTCAGCCCAGCTGGAAACACCGCGATGCACATTCCAGGTGGAGATATGCACATTCCGCAAGCAGTCATGCCCGCTCCAGGAATGACAGCAATGGCAACACATATGTTGAAAAAATCCATTGCCGACTTGGGTGTTCCTGAAGTTCCAGATTTCTTAGATCAAATCGTCGCAGCGGGTGGACATCTGTGGGGCTGTCGAATGTCGGCAGATATGAACAAATTAGACATTGGTGATTTACGCGATGATGTTGAAGGAATAATCAGCGCCACTGATTTCATTGAATTAACTGAAGGCGCCCAACTTCTCTTCATTTGATGCACCAAAGTTGCTTATTGAGTGACTATTGAATTCAATTGTCCGTGTGAGATTTGTTTTGTATGTCTTCAAAAGTCGATTATGAGTTACGACTTTTGTGCTTCCTGCGGTTTGGGGCCAGATCAAATATCGGAAATTTGCTCTCAATGCGGGCAAAACCAACTGGTGTTTTTCGAAGATCTACTGTCCGGTTTACAGTGGCGTCGAAGATACGAGCAGTTGCGGGAAAAGGCTAACGGCAACGCCCTTTCCTATAATCACAAAATGTGGCGAAAAATGGCATTTGACCGAAACCCCTTACAGCAGCAATTTGCTGACAAATTTAGAATTCGAGATTATGTCTCCGAAAAGGTTGGCTCCAAATACCTTTCCCAAATATTTTCGGTTGCCAACCGCGCTGAAGATTTCCCGTGGGAATCTCTGCCAACCGAATATGCGTTAAAAGTTAATCATGGATCAGGTGGTTCCATTTTGGTTGACTCCGGAACAGATCCCACGATCGAACTTCCCGAAACGGTTCCCCCGCACGATTGGAGCCGGTTCCACATCCACCCAGATCAGGCAAAATTAAGTCGGATGATAATAATTGCTAATACTTGGCTCTCTCAAAATTTCACGACCCGTCCGGATATGACTCCAGAGTGGGCCTATCACGCTATCAAGCCGTTGCTCTACGCCGAAGAATTACTGAAGTCCAACGACGGACAATTACCTTGGGAATTTAATATCTACGTCTTTCACGGTGTTGCTCAATACTTTAGAGTACGAGCCCATGACGTGATGGAAACCAAGAAAACCGCCCACTTGGATCGAAATTGGAACAACCTAGCTATTTCTTTTAAGGTCATAAATGAGTTTCTACCGATGGATCCACCACCCCCAATGCCAGAAAACTTAACGGAAATGCTTTGGTTCGCCGAAGAATTGAGTTCTGAAATTGACGCGGTGAGAGTCGATTTCTACCTGGTGGACGGAGAAATAATTTTTGGAGAACTCACTAATTACCAAAATGCGGGTGTAGGTTTATGGCATCCAGAAGAATTTAATTTCCAAATATCAGCTACGTGGAACCAGAAATATTAAATGAAAGCCGAAACTTTCTGCTCATCCTGCGGTGTAGGACCCAGCCTTCCATGGAATATCTGTCCGGAATGTGGTCAGCCCGCCCCAGTTGTATTCGAAAACTTGGATGAGGGAATTCGTCGCCGAGAATATTTTGCAATTTTACGACAGAAGGCAGAAGGTGAAGCACTTTCCTATAATCATAAAGTCTGGAAAAAAATGGCTTATGACCGCAATCCCATTTTGCCAATATTTGCAGACAAATTATTAGCAAAAGAATATGTAGCTAAGAAAATTGGTCAAAGATATCTTCAAGAAATCTACTCGGTGGCCGAACATCCAAGAGATATAACTTGGGATGACTTACCAGAAGAGTATGTTGTAAAAGTTAACCACGCCTCCGGCGGATTGATAATGATTTCCACAGGTGCCGATAGAACTGAGGTGTTGCCAGAACGTCTTCAAACAAATGATTGGCCGATATTTAAAATTCATCCCGACAACGCCGACATTGGCAAAATCCAAAATTTGACGGAACAGTGGTTGTCCCAAGATTTTACTTGGCGCCCTGACTCCCTTCCAGAGTGGGCCTATCAAGGCATTTCCAGAAAGGTCTTTGTCGAAGAACTACTACACACCGAACAAGGATATTCTCAGGCGGAACTGCAGAATTTTGTTTTCAATGGAAAGTTGAGGTTAATCCGATATTGTCCAGCTAACTTTAAAGTTACGCAAAGGATGAGTGATTTTGACCCAGAGTGGAACCTCTTTCCGACGACCTACACGGGCGTGAGGAACTACCAACAAATGGAAATACAGCCAGAAAAGCCCAACCAACTTCGGGAGATAATAGACATTTGTGAGATTTTGGGCGCCGAAGTTGATGCCGTTCGGGTAGATATGTATTTCGACTCAGGTCAGATACGAATCGGAGAACTCACCAATTATCCCAATGCCGGTACCGGACTCTGGCATCCCATAGAGTTTAACTTTGAAATCGCTAAATGGTGGAAGCAGGAGTACTGATTCATGCGCACTGATAATTTCTTTTGCACCTCCTGTGGATATGGCCCAAGCGTCGATTCAAAAAGCTGTGCCCGATGTGGGGCAAAAAGCCAAGAATTTTTCGAAGATAGAGATGAAGGAATGAATCGCTATCTTAAGTTTCAAAACTTGCGAGATCGAGCACAGTCTCCAGCGAAAACATATAGCGAAAAAGTCATTCGGAAGTTGGCGTATGACCGAAATCCATTGTTGGTTACTTTCGCTGACAAAATTTTGGCACGCGATTACGTGGCCGAAAAGATAGGACCTCAATATCTGACGAAGATGTATTCGTCGGGTAGCAATCCTGTCGGAATCATGTGGGCTGAACTTCCCAATGAGTATGTCATCAAAGTCAATCATGGATCAGGTGGGATCATTGCCGTTCGAGAAGCTGCAGATCCGAATCTTCTCCTTCCTGAGAGTTTGCCTGAAAACGATTGGTCTCGATTTCAGATTCACCCCACATCGATGGATCCAGTCAGAGCAACCAGAATTTTACGTCAATGGCTGACTCAAGATTATTGCTGGCGGCCATATAATGGACCTGAGTGGGCCTATCAGCACGTTAAACCGCAATATTTAGTTGAAGAATATATTCAGGATGGAACTGGAAACTTCCCGATAGATGTCAAGTTATTCGTTATGCAAGGAAAAGTGCGCATTATCCGACTCCGATCAGCAGATCTAGAAGAGACACGATCGGTCACCGATATGGATAGAGATTGGAACAGGTACGACGTAACTAGTTGGGACTCGAAGCCGTTTCTTAATATGATGCCCACTCCTGAAAAACCAAAAAATTTGGACGAGCTCATCTACATCGCCCAAACATTAGGCTCAGAAATCGACGCTGTTCGGGTGGACCTTTATAACGTTGATGGCCGTGTCTATTTTGGAGAACTCACCAATTATCCAAATGCTGGCAACTTAAAGTGGGAACCAGATGAATTTAATTATCGAGTCGGCGATTGGTGGGAGCAGAATTATTAATATGCTGGGGAAATGATTCGCTTCTGCACCTCATGCTATTTTCGCGAAACTGATGATGAGGTCGCTCAATGTGCCATCTGTACCTATTCGGCTCTGATTCCCGCTTCCCAATTAACGGATGCTGATATCTCTCACCTGTCGGCCTACCAATCGCTTCGCACGCTGGCACCGACAAATCCGAAAACTTATAGCGAGAAAATAATCCGAAAGATGGCCTTCGACCGAAATCCACTGCTCACGACCTTTGCCGACAAATACCGAGCCAGATCTTTTGTGGCAGAAGCAGTGGGCGAAAAATATTTATCAAAGATTTTTGACGTAGCGAAGAGCCCTGATGAAATAAATTGGCAATCTCTTCCATCCGAGTATGTCTGTAAAGTGAATCACGGTTCCGGTGGAATGGTTGCGGTGTGGAGAGGTTCTACATCTGAAAGCGCACTGCCAGATACGGTGAGTGGAGTGGATTGGTCAAGGCACTGGATTCACCCTGATAATGCTGATCCAGTTCGCATCAAGAACTTGGCCAGGCATTGGTTATCGCAGAATTTTACGTGGCGACCAAATGCTGCACCGGAATGGGCTTATCAAAATATCGAGCCTCTTGTATACGCCGAAGAACTCATTGGTCTGGGCACCGGCCTTTCACCCATTGACTATAAGTTTTTTGTATTTAATGGAATCACCAGACTCATTCAGGTCCGAACTCACGAACCTGACATGTCCTTTTCGCTTTTACATTTTGATCGCAACTGGAATCACATCGATATAACTCTTAACGATGGTTCAGAAGTGGCAAACACGAAAATCGTGAGAGACCGTCCAGAGAATTTAGAGGAATTACTATTTGTAGCCGAAAAACTAGGTGAATCAGTAGATGCAGTGAGGGTGGATTTATATAGCCAAGAAGGCAGAATCACTTTTGGGGAACTGACCAACTACACTTGTGCAGGCATTTCATTTTGGACTCCCTATGAATTCAATATTGAACTGGGTGATTGGTGGAAGCAAAATTACTAATGAAATTGTCCAAAGAAGAACGATAAAAGTTCTGACGGCGGCGCAAATTCTCAATGGTGTAGGCGTCACTGGCACCGTAGCTGCCGGTTCACTTTTAGTATCTTCAATTTCCCATTCCGAGTCTTTAGCCGGTCTTGCTCAAACTACGGCGGTTTTGGGCGCTGCCGCAATGGCTCTGCCTTTAGCAAAATTAACCCAGCGGGGTGGAAGACGATTAGCGCTTTCGACTGGATATTCGGTTGCAGTGGCAGGTTCTATTTTCGCCATATTGGGGGGTGTCCACCGCAATTTATTCCTCATGCTTCTTGGGACCTTCTTAGTTGGTGCCGCCTCAGCATCAGGATATCAGGCAAGATTTGCGGCCATTGATTTAGCTTCCGATGCCCAACGATCGAAGAATTTATCTTTCGTAGTTTGGGGATCCACAATCGGTGCAGTCACCGGCCCCAATTTGATGCAACCAGCCGGTCATCTTGCTCAGAGTCTTGGGCTTCCAAGACTGGTTGGCCCATATTTGATTTCGGCAAGCACCTTGGTATTCGCAACATTGGTAATCCTAATTTTATTAAGGCCCGATCCATTTCTAGTCGCTCACTCCATTTCTCAAGCATCAGGCAAGAAGAAGCATGAGACCACCAAGGCAGCGCTGCAACATATTCGTCAAAATCCAGAGTCACTATTCGCAATTGCAGCAGTTGCTATTGGGCATTTAGCGATGGTTTCAATCATGGTAATGACTCCCGTCCATATGGCTCACGTTGATGTCACTTTGCGGGTCATCGGGCTAGTAATCAGCGTGCATGTCTTAGGTATGTATGCATTTTCTCCGCTCGTTGGCTCGTTGAGCGACCGATACGGACGTATGGTTGTTATTCGATTGGGAGTGCTTCTTCTGCTCTGCTCTGCGGTAATTTCAGGAACTGCATCAGGAATGGATTCGGTCCGTTTGGGCATTGGACTCTTCTTGCTGGGTCTGGGTTGGTCACTAACACTGATCGGCGGATCTACTCTTCTTTCCGAATCAGTAGATATGTCGATGCGTCCTTCTTCGCAAGGAGCAAGTGATTTGGTGATGAACTTAGTTGGAGCGTTGGGTGGTGCTAGCGCAGGGGTAATTATTGGGGCCTTCTCCTATGGGTGGTTATGCTTTTTTGCTGCGGTTCCAGTTCTTTTCTTAGGTCTGTGGTCTTACCGTTTGACGAACAAGTCCATGAAATGATCGACCGGAGTATTTATCAATCGCGAATAATCTAAAGTGAGGTCCAGTATTTTTTTCTGCTGGGCAGAATCGAATATGCGATTTAAGTTAATTTTGTATTTTTCGATAAGAAGTGGGATTCCTTCGCTTCTTCGGCGTGCATGACCAATGGGATATTCGACCACTATTTCCTCGCTGGTAGAACCATCTAAAAAGTCAATGGTGATTGCGTTTGCGATAGAACGTTTTTCGGGGTCGTGGTAATCCTTAGAAAAAGAAGCATCTTCAACACAAGTGATCTTTTCGCGAAGCGAATCAATCCGTGGATCTGCAGCGACATTGTCTTCATAATCTCTGGCCGTAAGTCGGCCAAAAATGAGAGGAATTGCGACCATGTATTGAATGCAATGATCGCGGTCGGCTGGATTGTTAAGGGGGCCCTGCTTATCGATAATGCGAATACATGCTTCATGAGTCCTGATCGTCACCGCAGCAATGTCTTCAACTCTCTTTCCAGAGTTCGTCATCCATCGATGCAAGGTCATCGCGGCTTCTACGCCAGTCTGCGAATGGAATTCGGCAGGAAAGGAGATCTTAAAGAGAATATTTTCCATAACATATGAGCCGTAAGGACGTTGAAAGGTGAAAGGATTTCCTTTGAAGGAAACGTCATAAAATCCCCACGTTTTTGCCGAAAGGGCCGAGGGATAGCCCATCTCACCGGCTTTAGCCATCAAGGCAAGACGTACCGCCCGCGAAGTTGCATCCCCAGCCGCCCATGATTTACGAGAACCGGCATTGGGAAAGTGGCGATAGGTGCGAAGCGCTTGCCCATCTACCCAAGCCAAGGAGACAGCGCTCAAGATCTGATCTCGAGTAAGCCCCATCATTTGTGCCACAACAGCGGTGGAAGCAACCTTGACAAGTACTACGTGATCTAAGCCCACCTTGTTGAAAGAATTTTCCAAAGCTAAACAACCCTGAATCTCATGGGCTTTGATCATGGCGGTCAAGACGGTCTTTATAGTCGGGGAATCCTTGCCTTCCGAATGGGAATTTCTAGATAACCAATCCGCAGTTGCCAGGATGGCTCCCAAATTATCTGATGGGTGCCCCCATTCTGCGGCTAGCCAAGTGTCATTAAAATCCAACCAGCGAATCGCAGCGCCAATATTGAAAGCTCCTTGAACTGGGTCTAGTTCGTAATTAGTCCCAGGTACTCGCACGCCATTTGTGGTTGTAACACCAGGGACTACTGGCCCCATTAACTTCGTACAAGCTGGATATTCCAACGCCTCTAATCCGCAACCGATGGTATCTAGCAAACAATTCCATGCGGTTTGATAGGCAACTTCGGAATTGATTTGGTAGTTAAGAACATAATCAACGATATCGACGATCTCTTGGTCAAACGGTTGGGCACTCTTGGCAAAGCTGCTCGACATGCGATTCCTATTCTTTGGGATTACCTCTGGGCAAGTGGAATGAATTCTTGGTCTTCTGGACCAACATAGTTTGCGGTGGGGCGAATTATTTTATTGTCGTTGCGTTGTTCAATGATGTGGGCGGACCACCCAGAGGTTCGAGCCATAACAAATAAAGGAGTAAAGAATGAGGTGGGAATTTTCATAGCGTGATAGGCAACTGCCGAAAACCAATCCGCATTAGGGAACATGTTTTTGACATCCCACATCACAACTTCTAATCTTTCGGCAATATCAAACAACTTCATGGAACCTGCAGTTTGCGAAAGTTCTCGAGAAATCTGTTTCACAATTGCATTCCTGGGATCAGAAATCGTATAGACCGGATGACCGAAGCCAATCACAACTTCTTTTCTTTCTACGCGCTCACGGATATCTTTTTCTGCTTCATCTGCATTTGCATAGCGCTCCTGTATTTCCAGTGCGACCTCATTGGCACCACCATGCTTTGGTCCGCGAAGCGCTCCAATTCCGCCACAAATGCTTGAGAAGATATCGGAACCAGTTCCTGCTATGACCCTGGCAGTAAATGTAGAAGCATTAAATTCGTGTTCTGCGTAAAGAATGAGTGAAGAATGCATTGCTTTTATCCATTGGGAGCTGGGTTTTTCTCCATGGAGAAGATAGAGAAAATGGCCCCCGATCGAATCTTCATCGGACTCGACTTCGATCCTCTTCCCGCT
>JBAXSZ010000012.1:0-34505 GCA_037130455.1 Actinomycetes bacterium
GGAAGGCACTTGGTTCGGTCAACGGCAAGTTCTATGCCGCTCCACTCGGATCAAACATGAAGTCACTTGTTTGGTACTCACCAACACAATTCAAGAAGAATGGCTACACCGTTCCAACAACATGGACTGAAATGACCGCACTTGCAGACAAGATGGCTGCAGCTGGTCAAACAGCTTTCTGTGGTGGTATCGGATCCGGCGGCGCAACTGGCTGGCCAGCAACTGACTGGTTAGAAGAAGTTGTAGTTCGTATGTACGGACAGAAGATTTACAACGACTGGATCTCTCATAAGATCAAATTCTCAGATCCAAAGATCGTTGCAGCAATGAATACCGTCGCTGGCTGGATGCAAAATCCAAAGTGGGTTGGAGATCCTAAGGCCATCGCTACAACCTCATTCCAGGATGCAGGACAAGGCATTCCATCTGGTGGTTGCAACATGTTGCAACAAGCATCGTTCTACGGAAGCCAATTCCCTGCTGGCACAAACGTTTCCCCAACCGGTGACGTATTTGCCTTCTACCTTCCAGGAATTAATCCTGCAGTAACAACTCCTGTGGAAGGTGGTGGAGAATTCACCACTGCTTTCTCCTCCCGTCCAGAAGTACAACAAGTTCAGGCCTTCTTGGCTTCAGCAACTTATGCAACTTCTCGCGTAAACCTCGATCACTGGGTCTCTGCAAATAGTGGTGTTCCACTAGCTGCATACAAGGATCCAATCGATCGTCTATCTGCTCAATACCTTGCGGATCCAAAGTCAACCTTCGTGTTCGACGCATCGGATGCAATGCCAGCAGCAGTTGGTGCCGGCAAGGAGTGGACCGAGTTCACAGCATGGTTTGGTGAAGGAAAGTCTGTTGCAGATGTTGTAAAAGCTATCGATGCAGCTTGGCCTGCTAAGTAATTAGTAAGCAAACCAAGTCGTAAAGATCGGAGAGTTCGGGGTTTGGAAAGTTAATTCTTTCCATTCCCCGAAACTCTTTTCATAATTCTTCTTCTTCTTTTCCTTCATTCGTCACTTAGAAAGGCGCACTATGGGAACTTTCATTAGTGATAATGCGCCAAAGTTCGGGCAGGTATTTATTGCCGTCTTTGGCTTTCTAGCAATAATGAGCGCCATATTTTTTATCGCAGGAAAAGCCAATGGCAAAAAGTCCAAACCGATTGCGAATATAGTCTTTCTGGGCCCGGCAGTTCTGCTTTTAGGAGCTGGTCTGATTGTCCCCACCTTTCAAACCATTATGTTCAGCTTCAAAAACGATACTTCCCAAAAATGGGTCGGTCTGGCCAACTACAAATGGATTTTTACCGATCCCGATATTCACTTAGTTCTTTTTAATACCTTGTTATGGATTTTAGTGGTCCCCGTGGTTACGACCGGAATAGGCCTAGGACTTGCTGTCTTGATGGATCGAATGAAGAACGAATCCATTCCTAAATCGTTGATTTTCATGCCGATGGCAATTTCATTTGTTGGCGCTTCGATTATTTGGCGCTTTGTTTATAACTATTCGACTCGCAACCAACCACAGGTTGGTTTGTTAAGTGCGATCGTTAAATTATTCGGCGGACAGCCGCAAAACTGGCTCTTGGTAAAACCGCTCAACACATTTCTCTTGATGATTATTTTCGTATGGGTGCAAACCGGATTCTCTATGGTGATTCTTTCTGCAGCCATCAAGGCGGTTCCGGCCGATATAGTCGAAGCATCTGCCCTGGATGGGGCATACGGGTGGCGACTATTCCGATTCATTACCTTCCCTTCGGTTCGCTCAACTTTTATCGTGGTTTTAGCTACCCAGGTGGTTGGAGCGCTCAAACTCTTTGACATTGTGCGCACAATGACCGGAGGTAATTTTGGAACGAACGTTATTGCTAACGAAATGTATGCCCAGGTATTCGTTCAATTTAACCAAGGAAAGGGCTCGGCGTTGGCTATTGCACTCTTCATGTGCGTCCTTCCAGTTCTTTTCTACAACATGAGAAACCTTCGCTTAGAAAGGTCCCACCGATGAGCAAGGTAGCTAACCATTCCCCTGGGCGTCGCATTTATTCGACGCGATTCGCAACGATTGTTGTATGGATCATTACGGTCGCTTGGACCGTTCCTACCTTCGGACTTTTCGTAAGTTCATTTCGCTCTAAGACCGATATCTACAACACTGGCTGGTGGCATGTATTCACTCATCCATCTTTCACCTTTGCCAATTATCGCGAAGTTCTTTTCGGTGGCGGCGCTCTTAGTTTAGGTAACGGAGTTCTTCCATATCTAGTCAATTCCATCGTGATAACAATCCCCTCGGTCATCATCCCAATTGCAGTCGCAACTTTGGCGGCTTACTCGCTGGCATGGATTAAATTCAAGGGGAGCGATTTTCTATTCTTCTTTATCTTTGCGTTGCAGATCGTTCCTTTGCAAATGTCGCTGATTCCACTGTTGCAATTATTCACTGGTGGCGCTCACATTGGGCACATCACATTAATCCCGGCATTTGGAATTGCCGGACACTTTGCTGGAATTTGGTTGCCACACACAATGTTTGCGCTTCCACTTGCAATCTATCTATTACATAATTTTATTTCATCTTTGCCTCGGGATTTGATGGAGGCTGCTCACATGGATGGGGCAAATCATTTCAAGGTCTTCCGTCAGATTGTTCTTCCACTTTCAATCCCTGCGATCGCGGCGTTCGCGATTTTCCAATTCCTCTGGGTGTGGAATGACTTGCTCATCGCATTAACATTTGCTTCGGGAACTGAAGAGATCGCTCCTATCAATGCCAAGCTGGCATCCTTGGTCGGTCAATATGGGTCTGGATGGCAGTTCTTGACCGCGGGCGCCTTTGTATCAATCGCAATTCCACTGGCCGTCTTCTTCTCGCTGCAACGTTATTTCGTTCGTGGGTTACTTGCCGGCTCAGTTAAGTAAGCGAAATATGTTTATGGAAAGCGCTGCTGCTGATATCGCACGGCGTTTAGAGACGGACTTCATCTTCGGTACTGCCACTTCTTCATGGCAGATCGAAGGAAATAGCCACAGTCGCGGCGCTTCGATATGGGATGATTTTGCTAGCCTTCCCGGAAAAATAAAGGATGGTGCTACCTCAGACCCTGCCTGTGATCACATCAATAAATGGCGTGAAGATGTAGACCTACTTTCATGGTTAGGCGTGGATTCTTATAGATTTTCTTTCTCGTGGCCGCGCATTCAACCAGGTGGTCAAGGTGAAGTATCCCGGCAAGGTTTAGCTTTCTATGACCAATTAATTGATGAACTTCTTGCCCGTCAGATTGAGCCTAATGCCACCATTTATCACTGGGATTTACCTAGCGAACTTGGAGCCAAAGGCGGTTGGGTGTGGGACGGAATCGCCGATGCCTTTTCCCAATACACAGAGATATTGGCAAGTAAGTTCAGTGACCGAATTTCACGTTGGGCAACTTTGAACGAACCTTGGTGTTCGGCATTTCTAGGATACGCTGACACGGTTCACGCGCCAGGTGCTGGAAATGCCGCACAGGGCTTTGAAGCGGCTTACCGTCTCCTGCTAGCGCATGGCCGAAGCGTTGAGGTCCTCAGATCTCACGGCGCGAAAGAATTGGGAATTGTTCTTAACCTCACTGAAGTTATTGGTGAGGATCCAGAAATCGCAGATGCGGTCAAACATATTGATGGAATTCAAAATCGCCTCTGGTTGGATCCGCTCAGCGGCAAGGGAATCCCCCAAGATGTTATGGATCGAACGAGCAATTTTGTGGATTGGTCTTTTGTTAAGCAATCAGAGCTGCGCGAAATATCTACCCCATTAGATTGGCTAGGAATCAATTACTACACACCGCAGCGCATTGGGAAACCATTGATGAGTGGTGATGGTGAAGTTATCGGAGATTCCAATAATGCTTATCCTGGTACGCCACCAATCAGTTTTGTACCGAGGATGCCTCAAACCCAAATGGGTTGGGAGATCGCCGCATGTAGCTTGATGGCAACTCTCTTGGCCACCGCAAAGAGTTTTCCAGATGCCCCGTTATTCATCACCGAAAATGGCGGCGCATTTCCAGATGTTGATGCGGATGGGAAGATCAATGATGCGGATCGGATCGACTATTTCGCTCAGCATATAAATGCAGCTTTGGACGCAAAAGATCAGGGCGTTAATTTGCAAGGTTATTTTGCCTGGTCACTTCTAGACAACATCGAATGGGCCGAAGGTTGGACAAAGCGATTTGGGATTGTTCATGTGGACCTGGAAACCCAAATCCGCACCCCCAAGGCGAGCGCGGAATTCATTCGGGCAATTCTCCAGAATCGAAAGAAATCCTAAACCTGGAGCCAGACCGTTGTGTTCGAAGGAATTTCAATAACCTCACCCTGCACTACGACCCCTGCACGGGAACTATGCAAAATTTCGACTTCACTATTGAAATTGAGCGAATAGGTTTCAGCACCTAGATTGGAGATGACCTGCAAGCCCAGGCTGCGTCGGAAATGCAGAACAGATTCTGGTGACTCAATCCATTGAATGCTCTCTTCGCCGCCTAACGCCGGATGGCTTTTTCGAAGCGCCAAGTTTTTTCGATAGAAATTCAAGAAACTGTCGGGATCTGTTGATTCAACATCTACGGCATAATCTGCCCAAGTTTTAGGTTGTGGTAACCAAGGGCTTCCCGTTGAAAACCCATAATTTTCGCTCTTGGAGAGCCACGGAAGTGGAACCCGACAACCATCACGCCCTTTATCCATGCCATTGCTTCGAAAGAAAACTGGATCTTGTCGAAATTCCGCTGGTACATCCACGTCGGGCAGACCAAGCTCTTCGCCCTGGTAGATATAGATACCGCCTGGCAATGCGTGCAGGATCATCGAAAGCGCTTTGGCGCGCTCCCAGTCACCTAGCCGGGAGACAATCCTGGAAGAGTCGTGATTACAGAGGACCCAGGTCGCGGGTGCTCCTACGGTGGCAACTTCCCTTAAAGTCCGGTCAATCGACTCTTTGATTAAAGTGGCATCCCATGGCATTACCAAGAAATCAAAATTGAAAATCTGGTGTAATTCATCTGGTCTTACATACCTGGTTCCGCGAATCGTAGGAAAGACTAGAATTTCGGCAACGCTCATCCGATCACCGTGGTAGGAATCCAAAATCTTCCGCCACTGCCGGTAGATCTGATGGACTCCGTCTCGATCAAAGAACGGAATATCCTTTAATAGATTTTCTCGAACCGTTTTATCCATATCAACAACATCTAGCCGCAGCGCTCTAGTTAGACCCTCGGGGTCTGGATGATTGCCAGAGATTGCATCCTTGGCTAGGCCATGGGCAACATCAATTCGAAAGCCATCAATTCCAAGATCGAGCCAAAATCGCAGCGTTTTTTCGAAATCTTGTGCAACCTCTGGATTCTCCCAGTTGAGGTCAGGTTGTGAAGAATCGAATAAATGCAAGTACCACTGGCCCAGCGACCCATCTGCTTCCTTAACCCGACTCCATGCTGGGCCGCCAAATACCGAATTCCAATTATTAGGTGGTTCAACACCTAACGGGCCACGGCCATCATAAAAATGAAAACGATTCCGTGAGAGTGAACCTGGCTCAGATGTCAGCGCTTCCTGAAACCAGACATGATCGCTGGAGAAATGATTGGGGACAATATCGAAAATAATCCTCATTCCATTTTCATGGGTTTTCACAATGAGCTCTTTGGCATCATCTAGTGAACCAAACCGCGGATCTACATCTCGAGGATCGGAGACGTCGTATCCACCGTCTCGATTAGGAGACTTATAAAAAGGGCTAAGCCACAGTGCGTCGACACCAAGGCTAGCCAAATAAGGCAAACCCTGAATTACACCGGCCAAATCTCCCTCACCATCGCCGTTGGTATCTTGAAACGAACGAGGATAAATTTGATAGATCGCCGCATCGCGCCACCAGGTTTTAGTCATGGCGTAATTGTGACAGTTCAGAGGTAGAACTTTCCTTCGTTTTTACAACGTTTAAGTTGCAATTGTGGTTACAACGAAGGTGCTGAACCCAAGGTAACCGTGTAAACCTTTGAATCCCCAGCCGGAGATTTAATGGTGATTTTGATTGTGGCACCAGGGTTATAGGTACGGATTCGAACAATCGCTTCAACGTAATCTGCGACTTTGACGCCATCAATTGCAGTGATGATTGAACCGGCGGTAATGCCGGCCTTGTCGGCAGGACCATCTGGGGTGATGATACTTATCCGAGCACCAACACCGGTGTAGTTGGGATCAGGGTTGAAACCCAAGATTGGTCGTGTCGATTTACCAGTTGCGACAATTTCTTCGAGGACGCGCTTTGCTTCGTTATAAGGAATTGCAAAGCCAAGTCCGATGCTTCCGGATGTTGAACCTGTTCCCAAACTTGCAATCGCGGAGTTGATTCCGACCAAACGACCCAATGAATCCGTTAATGGTCCGCCAGAGTTTCCGGGGTTAATTGCTGCGTCGGTTTGGATAGCGTCAATATACGATTCCGAATTCGTGCTTCCTGTTACCACGGGGCGATTCATGGAAGAAACAATTCCCGAAGTGACGGTGCGAGATAATCCAAGAGGTGATCCGAAGGCAATAACCGGGTCGCCGATACTCAAAGAGGTTGTATCTCCCAGTGCGATAACTGGCTGATTACCTCTGTTTATAGAAAGAACAGCTAAATCATAAATTGGATCGCGGCCCACGATAGTTGCCGGCTCCATATCGCCATTATCAAGTTCAATATTAATAGTGCCGATTGTTGCGCCCGTATTGGAGACGGCCGCATCTATCACGTGGTTGTTAGTAACAATTAGAGAGGAGGAAGCGGTGGTTTTGTATACGAACCCAGATCCGGTATCGCCACCTGTGCCTACCGTTACATCGACGGAAACTACCGAAGGAGAAACTTTTTGAACAATACTTTTTATAGAGCCTGAGCCGGAGGAGCCGAGGTCCACTGCAGTTCGGGTCTTTGGACAACTTCCGTCGGTAGATGCGTAAAGAGCCTGAGTCCGATTATCTACACAAGCTTTCACCAATGGGTTGGAGAATGTGCCTGCTACAGCCGCTCCGCCAACAACTGTGGCGCCGAGAATGAATCCCACTAAAACCTTTGCGGCGGTACTACGAAATGGACTACGCATTAATCTCCCCGATCGAATAGTAAAGCTCTTGGTAATTCATGAAACCACGGCTGATGTAACTCTTACAGACTTAGGATTGTAGAAGTAGATTCTAAAAGTTGCCTGAGAAAGTGAGATACTTTTCCCAATGGAAAATGAAACTTTTGATCAAGATCTCTTGATCCGCACAGATAACCTAGATTTGCACACGGTTCGGCCTGAAGATTATGAAAAATTGGCCATAAACCGAGGCGATCCCACATTGTGGACCGATCGCGGCTTCACCAATCCGCTGGGTCACCTGGTCGATGATCCCGGGCCACTGCCACATCGAATCCCGCGAATCTTGGCTGACCCTTCTCTGGCCAAGTACTTACTCCGACTAGCCGTTTATCGCCCCGAACAGATCATCATTGGCTCAGCCGGTTTTCATATGGCCCCCGATGCCGATGGCATGATCGAAATTGGACTGGGCATCGAACCTGCCTACCGAGGCCGGGGTTTTGCCCAAGAGTTGCTGCATGGGATGTGGGGGTGGGTAGTCCAAGATCCGCAGATAAAGACTCTTCGCTACACCGTTTCGCCCACCAATGTGCCTTCGCAAGCCATCATTGCCAAAGTGGGTTTTACTTTCGTGGGGCAACAGATAGACGAAGAAGATGGACCCGAAGATATATTCGAAATGAGCGCAGACCAGTACCGACTAAAATTCGGTGGTGCGAATCAACCTTAAAGGGGAAACTAAAGCGTGCGATGCCTCAGGGGCGGCCGTTACGAATTATGTCGACCAGCACACTCATCAATACTTTCGGAAATGGTCTTTTCTTCACAATAGAAATTATTTTTCTTACTCGGTCGGTTGGATTAACACCTCATCAAGTGGGCTTTGGCTTTACCTTCGCAGCCTTGATTTCTTTGCCTATGAGCATTCCGGCTGGTCACTTCGCCAATCGGGTGAACATTCGGTTATGGGTTGCCATTTCATCGTCGATACAAGGCTTGGTGGCTGCTTCCTTTATCTTTATACATAGCTTTGCTCTTTTCCTAATTCTGACAATCAGCGTGGATATCATGGTTTCCATTACACAAACCATGCGAATGGTATTAATAAATGAGGTAGGAGGCGATGGCGAAGATCGAGTCGCATTCCGAGCATATCTACGCGCCGTCACTAATTTAGGAATTGGTCTCGGTACTTCGGTAGCCGGCATTTCGTTGGTCATCGATAAATGGGCCGGATACGCAACCCTTGTAGTTATTAACGGACTAACCTTTATTATCTCTGCTCTGATTTTTTATCGGGTCCCCATTTCCCATGCCGAACGGGATAAGCCAGAAGTAAAGGATGAACCGAAATTTATTGCGCTTCGCGATCGTAAGTATGTTTCAGCCATGGTTCTCAATGCCATTTTTTCGATGCACTTTGTTATCCAAGGCATTGGGCTTCCGATTTGGATCATTAATTATACAAATGCGCCCCGGTGGACTGTCTCGGCAGTTCTCTTGGTCAATACCATTTCCTGTGTCCTCTTCACCGTGAAATTAAGTAAGGGAACTAGCGAAATAAATAATGCTGCCAAGATTTTCTTCCGCAGCGGACTTTTTGTCGCTGCTGGTTGTTTGGTGTATGCAATGGCCAGTGGTGTCCGTTCCACGATTGCCGTACCTCTCCTAATAGCCGGCATGGGGCTCCATGTTGTCGGAGAGATGTTGGGATCAGGAGCGGGGTGGGGATTGGGCTTTGGTTTAGCTAATGAGGCCTACCAAGGCCAGTACCAAGGGGTTTGGCAACTGAGTTGGGCCCTGGGTGGAATCGTGGGTCCAGCCTTCATCACAACTTTGTTGGTTGATCTCCATAGAACAGGATGGGTCATTCTTGCTGTCATCTTTGCTTTATCCACTTACCTATATATCCCACTGGTTCGTTCGATGAAAGATAGAGCGACCGTTAGTTCGTAGCATCTCCAGGCGTACGACTATCAAATTGCATATTGCGCACTTCCGGGAAAAAGAGCGTCCCAATTGCGATTATGAAACTGAGCGCCGCTGCATATTTCAACGTTGGACCTATCCCAAGGACGCCTGCTAAAGGTGCCGCCAGCGCAAGTCCTACCGGCCTAAACAAGGTAGATCCCATGGCGTCAAATGCCGAAACTCTGGAAAGGGAATCACGGGGAACTAATCGCTGCAACGCAGTTGTCCAAATAGAACCCCACAAATCCAACGAGATTCCCCACAGAAAGGCGCAAAAAGCAATAAATTGCAGGGAGCGCGGCCCAGATAAAGACCAGATATAAAGCGACACCGTCGTCGTGAGAATCATTAGCGCACGCATTGGGTAACGAAAGTGAATTTTCATCGCAATGAGTGAGCCACATATAAAACCAATTGATTCGCAGGTTAATACGAAAGCCCAAGATTTCGGTCCGTTGAAATATTTCAAAGAGATGAGTGGTCCTAAAACATTCTCCGCGGCTGCCCAAAACATAACAATGAAGGAAAATGCAGCAACGATTACTACGATCCACCTAAATGAAATAAAAACTTTCCATCCATGTTTCAAATCATCGATCATCGTATTTTCATTTTTTTCGCGAGGTGGCACAACGTGGCCAAAGCTGAGGATTAATAGTGCCGCCAGAAGGAAACTTAATGCATCTATAAACAGTGCAAAAGTGCTGCCGTATGCACTCACCAAGACTCCAGCCGTGGCGGCCCCAGATATCAGTGCAAGATTCGAAACGAAATTGCTGACGGCATTAGCTTTTTGTAAACCTTCTTCGGGCACAATTGCCGGCAGAACTCCAGAAAATGCTGGCCACCAAATGCCCCACATCAAACCAAAATTAATATTTGCTGCCAGCAAAACCCAGAGCGGAACATTGCCGGTGGCGAAAAAGCCAACTTGCACAAATAATCCAACCGAGCCCCAGGCATCCGTGAGACCCACCATGCGGACGCGGCCATATTTATCAGCAATCACACCACCAAAAGGGCTCATAATAATCATGGTGAGAGTTGCCGAACCCAGCACCAAGCCAAGTTCGGTAGCCGAACCATGAGGTAGATGCAATATTCCGAAAGCAAGCGCGACCGGAGATATTCCGTTACCGAAATTGGAAATAAGGCGAGCCAAAAAGAGTCGCTTGACATACTTCTGCCGAAGCAGATCTTTGAGTTTCATCGCTACTTTCTGAAAGTTGGGTGAAGCACGCCAAGAGCTAGGGCACTTTCGATTCGCGCCATAACTCTGACCAAGTTTAATTCATCCGTCGCACCTGCCGCGATGGTAATTCCTACTGGGAGCCCAGCTACAAAACCCATCGGCAATGAACCAATCGGAGTACCCGCGATAGAAGGGGCCATGGTTGCCCAACTGCGCGTTTTATATTCATCGCCACCGCCAAGATTACTAATCCACGCCGGCGCGTATGCTGTTCCGATTAAGGCATCAACTCCTTCTAATCCTTCGGACAAAGTTCGCCGAGCCCACTCCAAATTTCTCGCTCTTATAATGTGATAGTCAGAATTTTTGCTGCCCAGAAGTAGAGCTTCGTCGAAAATCTCTTGCTGAAAATATTTCAACTCAAATTCATCATTGTGAATATTAAAGTGCACTACATCGGCAAGAGATCGAACACCTTCGCCGTGGCGGTTCTCTAAATATTTTCCAAGGTCGTCGAAAAGTTCATATTTGAGCACCATAAATTCATCGTGAGAAACCGCTTCGGCTGGCGCCTCAAGTGAAACTTCCACAAGCTCGATACCGGCCTTTTGCAATGATGCGAGGGTGGCCTCAAATACTGAGTCGGTTTCGCTGTGATGAGTGAGCCATTCTCGGACAATTCCTAAGCGAAGATGTGTTGTGTCGTGGAGGCCACTAAGTAAATCGCCTCGATCCATCATGACCTCAAGCAGTAAGGCAACATCGGCCACACTTCTAGCCATAGGCCCGGGACTATCTTGGCTAGAACTGATGGGGACCATGCCGCCTCGTGGGATCGATCCAACCGTAGGCTTTATCCCAACACAACCATTTAACGCCGCCGGACAGACAATGGAGCCGTCGGTTTCACTGCCAACTGCCAAACTCACCAATCCTGCAGCGATTGCAGCCCCAGAACCAGAGGACGACCCACCTGCGCTATGAGCATGAATCCACGGGTTGGCGGTCAAGCCCCCAACCGCTGACCAACCGCTGGTGGAATTCGTTGATCTAATGTTGGCCCACTCCGACAAATTTGTTGAACCAACAATTATTGCTCCTGCTTTTCTTAACCTAGCGACTAGCGGTGAATCAGCAATGACTGGACGCCCGACCAATGCTAACGACCCTGCAGTAGCTGGAAGTCCGATCGCTTCAATATTATCTTTAATAAGAATCGGCAGGCCTTCAAGTTGGCGACCAGATTTTTCCAGATCTACTTGTATCGCATCTTGAGGTGCGCTGGCATTAAGCGCCAATACGGAATTCAACTCATACCCGCGTTGATCAATATCAGAAATTCTTTGAAGAGATTCCGCCACCAACTCAGCCGAAGAAACTAGGCCTGATTGAAACTGCTCACTTAAATCTACAGCGGAGGTAAATTGGGTCACTATTTAGTTTTGCCTTCGATATCTCGTAAAACCCTATGAATATCAGCGGCGATGATTTTCAACTCCATTAACTCTTGGCGGGCTAATTCTCGAGCCTCTTTTGCTAGTTCGAATTCGCCAAGGCTGGCGGTATGAGTTTCGGTAATTTTCTGTTCCACTGAACTTGATGCAACATTCTGCCCCACCATAATGATGGAAAGTAAAACCAACTGGAGAAATGTTTGGGCAACCCAACCGACAATCGTTATTGCGCTCCCGGATTTTAGCGCGGAAGGCAATGAGATCAAGGCGATGCCAGCGAAGGCATATGCACACCACATAGTGGCTACGCCAGAGGTTATCTTCGCAGCCAACTTGGTATTAAAAATCGAAATCTTGCTCATGTGGTCATAGTACGACCAGGGTCAATAGGATGTGGTTCTAGCAACTGGAGCGTTCATGAAATATCGAAAACTTGGCCCCTGGCAGGTATCAGCAATGGGTTTAGGTTGTATGCCACTTTCTCGACCAAGAGAGACTGTGCCTGACCTCATCAAGAATCGTGAAGTGGCGATCGCTGTAATTCATACTGCTTTGGATTCTGGAATTACTTTTCTAGATACGGCAGATATTTATGCACCCTCGTGGCGCGAATTCGGCCATAACGAAAGATTAGTCGGCGAAGCATTTCGTTCCTGGGGCGGTACCCCGGAGGAAAAAGCAAAGATCGTGATAGCCACTAAGAACGGAATTACTCGGGGACCAAACGAAAGTTGGGGTCGAGCTAGCTCACTGGACTATTTCCTGCGAGCCGCCGAAGCCTCTGCGCTCCGACTCGGAGTCGAGAAGATTCAACTCTGGCAACACCATCGAATGAATCCAGAGATGGATTTTGAGACCCAGTTCGAAAATGTTCTTGTTTTGAAAGATCGCGGAATCGTGGATCAAATTGGACTCTCAAATGTCAATGCCGAACAACTGCGCCGAGCAATAAAGATAGGTGGATCAAGTCAAGATGGCGGCGTAATTTCGGTACAGAATGAATACAGCGCCCGCTATCGCCTGGGTGAAGATGTCATTGATCTGTGCCAAGAATCCGATATCGCTTTTCTTCCTTGGTCACCATTGGGCGGTATTGGCAGGTCAGTTGGAATTGCCAATGGTGAATTTGGAAAATTTGCTGAAATGGCCAGCGCTAAGAATTGTTCCCCGTATGCATTGGCAATCGCTTGGCTTCAACATCGCTCACCGGCGATCTTGCCCATTCCTGGCGCATCTAGGAATGAACAAATTACCGATTTAGTTAATGGCATAGATGTAACTTTGACCGATCTTGAATTTAGTGATCTACAAACCAGTCTTCCCGAAAATCCGCAGTTGCAGTGGGAATTGGAACATCAACCGCCGTTTCGGGATTAATTACACTTCAGATTGAGCAACTGGTTTTGCCGGGAGTTTTAATCGAAGCGCCGAAATAGAAACGATACTAAGGCCAGTGACTAGGAGCCCGATCCATGCCCAGTGAAGGCCAGCGCCAATCATTGTTCCTGCAAAGGAAGGTCCAAGGATCGCGGCAATCTGCCAGGCATTGCTAGACGCGGCGTTGTAACGCCCGCGCAAATGATCCGGCGCTAGTTGATTCACAATCGAAGGAATAGTTGGTGACCAAAACATTTCACCAAAGCTAAAGACAAATTGGCAAAGGATGACAAAGAAAAGTCCTGCTTGAGGAACTACACCGGCAAGGCTTAGCGCAAGCCAGGCGGCAATCCAAAAGAAGCCGGCGATGGCCATGGCCTTTGCCCGTTCAATTTTTTGAATCTTTTTAACGATCCACAATTGGCAGGTTGCGATCAAAAACATATTTACTGCATATGCCCACGCCAAGTGTGCGGGGGTTACCTTCGCTACCAATGTGGAAAAAGCGGCGAAGCCCACTTCCAACTGACTATAACCGAAAAGGATGGCTAAAAATCCAACGATCCAAAATTTAACGAAAGTTCGGTCGGCTAGCACATCTTTCCAGCCACCCTCCAACTTCTTATTATCGGCCCGTTGTCCGGCAGTTCGATGCCCTGATTCCCGAAGTAACATGGCAACAAAGAAGTAGACCACAAAGGAAAAACCATCTGCCCAATAGAGAACTTCGAAGGTATGAGGTTTGGATAATTCCACAAATGAAGAGGCAATCAAGCCACCAATTCCTAAACCTAAATTGAGCAAGGCAAAGTTAGTGGCGAAAGTTTTTTCACGCAGGTGATCCGGCGTGAGCTCGGCCAATATGGCAGACATCGCCGGCCAAGTCCCTGAATTTCCTAAGGCGGTTACCGTCATGCAGGCCAAGGCAGCGGTTACCGAATGCACCAAACTTAGCGAGCCATACCCGACAGCCAGAATGAGTGTCGAAACCATCATGACTGGTTTTGGCCCCCAATGATCAATTTGATGACCGACCAATGGTGAAGTAATTAACGAAGCCAATGCGCCATAGCCAACAATCAGGCCAGCCAACGCTGCCGATATTCCACGGACGTTATGAAGATATATGAATAGATAAGGTAAAACTAAGCCATTACCGATTGCCGATAACGTAGTTCCCAGCAGGACGATTCGAACCTTGGGCGGCAATGGGTTGGACACCGACGGAGCCTACCCAACCTAACCGCCCACTGGCGTGGCATTTGTCGCTTTGAGAGGTTAAACAACCAACCACATTGGGTTTTCAAAGCGTTTTACAAAGGCCGCTAACCATTGGGCAGCCAGAGCACCATCAATAGCGCGGTGATCTACTGAAAGTGTGAAGTTAATGACCGAAGCAATTCCGATCGCCCCGTTGACCACAACGGGCTTTTGCTTGGCAGCACCAACTGCCAATATTGCCGACTGCGGTGGATTGAGGATTGCCGAAAATTCATCGGTTCCATACATCCCAAGGTTTGTGACCGAAAAACTTCCGCCCATAATTTCATTCTGCTTAAGCCGACCAATGCGAGCCCGTTCAATGAGATCCGCAGTAGTCGCACTGATCTGGGCCAAGTTCATCTGGTTGACGCCACGAACGACCGGGGTGATAAGTCCATTGTCGGTTGCCACTGCAATCGCAATATCAACATCATGAAACTTGCGCATTTCTTCGGTGGTCCAAATGACATTGGCATCAGGCACGTCGGCGAAAGCAGCAGCTACAGTTTTTAAAATGAGATCAGTTACGGAAACTTTGGTCTGCGACCACTCATTTATCTTCTTGCGCATATTGAGTAAATCGTCAGCAATCACAGGCGCGGTTAAATAGAAGTGCGGCACCGTTGACTTGCTCTCTGTTAAGCGACGAGCAATCGCCTGACGCATTCGAGAATGAGGAATGGCGGTGTAACTGCTTTCACCCAAAGCGGTAGCTTTCGTTGGGGTCGATGCTGGTGCGGAAACGTTGGTTGTTACGCCAGCGGATATCGCAGCTTGAACATCTCTTTTTACGATTCGCCCATCTGGGCCAGTGCCGTGAAGGTTCTTTGGATCGATACCATTTTCTTTAGCCAGTCGTCGAGCAAGTGGGCTGGAAAATATCCTGGTCCCATGATCTTGTGCTGGAGGAACGGTTTCAGCAATCTTGATTTCAACAAGTGCGGCACCGGATGAAGTTGGAGTAACAGAACTCTCCGCCGCGGAAATATTTTCCTTCGCCAATGCCTGAGCAATTTCTGCCGTGCCTTCTCCTTGTTGCAACAACACGGCAATAGGTTCTCCAACCGCAACTGTTGCGCCGCTCTTTGCTAGATACTGTCCAAGAATTCCATCTGTTTCAGCAACTACTTCAACGACTGCTTTTTCGGTTTCAACTTCGGCAATGGGCTGACCTGTTGTAAAAGTTGAACCTTCTTCCACTAGCCACTTCGAAATAATCGCCTCAGTCGCGTTGGCAAGTACTTCGGGCATTCTCATAATGGTGGCCATTATTTGGTACCGCCAAATCCGGCGCGAATTGCTTCAAGTCCAACAACTACTTCCTCGACACCGGCGATCGCCGCACGCTCTAGAACTTTAGAAATGCTTGGGGATGCTTCTCCGCCAGTTACTCGACCAATGGGTTGATCGAGCCAATCAAAGTATCTTCGCTGGATTTCATCGGCCAACCATGCGCCGTACGAAGTACCGCGAGCACCTTGTTCTACGATCAAAACACTATTGGTCTTCTTGATGCTTGCGCCGATTGTCTCCCAATCCAGGCTGGCGCGATCGAGCCAACGCAAATCGATGACTTCAGCATCAACACCACTGAGTTCGGTCGCGGTTAATGAGTGCTTCACCATGGATAAATAAGTCAGCACCGTGACTTCAGTACCCGCACGACAAACATTGGCCTTTCCAAAGGCGATTTGATAATCCAAATCTGTTTCCGGAATTTCGCCCACATCGCCATATAAATCAACATGTTCCAGGACCAAGACCGGATCTTCCAGTTGCAGCGCTGCGTTCATTAAGCCAATGTAATCCGCAGGTGTTGATGCTGCGACGATTCGCCATCCTGGGTTTGTAGCGAAGATTCCTGCTGGATCCATCAAGTGCTGGGAACCATATCCACTGCCCATAGCAACCTTAGTTCGAAGCACTAGAGGAACTGGATTTTTTCCACCGAACATATGGCGGGCTTTACCAATTTGGTTGAAGACTTGATCAGCTGCAACCCACATGAAATCTGGATACATAAATTCAACTACCGGATGGAAGCGACCATCTAGCGCCATTCCGCCACCTAGGCCCATAAATGCATTCTCGCTGATGGGTGTGCCCAAAATTCGATTTGGATATTTCTTTGAAAGTCCTTTGGTAGCTCCGTTCGTTCCACCATTGAGACGATGAATATCTTCGCCCAAAATGATGATCCGTTCATCCTCTTCCATCCTGCGATCCAAAACACTGGCAACTGCATCTACAAACTTAGAGCTCTTAGTTGCTCCAGAAAATTCTGAAGGTTCTAAAGTGCGAGCGCCTTTCAATTCACTGGCATCGCCACGAATTCCAAAATCAACAAATTTCACATCTGGCCACAAACCAGGTCGGATTCTTCGCTTGCCTGGAAGATCTGGGTTGGCTTCCATAAGTTCTGCTATGGCAATTTTGTTAGCAGCCACTGCCTGTTCTCGCACCGAATCAACGCCTGCCTGATCAATTAAACCTAAGGCAATCATTTCCGTAGCTACTCGAAGCAAAGGATCGCGGGCCCGCCATTCGGCTTCTTCTTCTTTGGTGCGGTATCCAAATGCACTTCCTGGAAATGGTCCATTTTGATGGAAGAAGCGGTAGACCTGGGCCTCGATCACGGTTGGCCCGCCTCCTGATCTCATCCGCTCTTCCGCTGCCTTCATTGCTAAATGAACGGCAAGTGGGTCCATTCCATCAACTCGCCACGATGGAATACCAAAACCTAAACCTCTGGCAGAAAGTCGATGTTCACCGGTCACTTCATTTACATGTGTTGAGACGGCATACATGTTATTTTCAATGAAAAAGCAGAGTGGCAACTTCCATGCCGAAGCCAAGTTCATACTTTCCAAGACGGAACCAATATTGACTGCACCATCACCAAAATAGGTAACGGTCACGTTTTGAGTTCCGGAATGTTTTTGTGCCCAAGCATTTCCTGCGGCAAGTGGTACGCCGCCGCCGACGATCGCATTTGTACCGAGCGCGCCGGCTTGGAAATATTGAAGGTGCATAGAACCACCACGACCAGCACAATATCCTTGGGCCAAACCTAGAATTTCCGCATGAGTTTTCTGTAGCACTTCTTGCAATTCGTTCGAAACTAAGTTCGCCAAATCTAATTTTCCAGCCGAGACGTGGTTAATCACCTTCGCGAGGAATTGATGATGTCCTCGATGAGTTCCATTAACACCATCTGCAGTGGATAAGCCAACGATTGATCCAACCGCGCCACCTTCTTGACCGATGCTGCTATGAGCCGGTCCGTGCACCAAACCTTCGGCCGCAAGTTCCAAAACTGCTTCTTCAAAGGCTCGGATTAAATGCATCTGCCCCAGCATGGTGGCCAATAGGGCGGGGTCTGCAGCCTTCCAATCTTCCGGCGTACTTCGAAGTTCAACCCATGGCTCGCTGGGGGCTAGGGGAATTAATTGCGTCATGGTGGGACTCCTCGTTGAGATCTGGCCGGCACTGAACTGTAACGGTGGATTGAGTCCAATCACAAGATTATTTTCGATATTTTCGCCATTTTCACCCAAAATTACCTATGATTGGATCCAATCAAGGGAGGATCATGATGTCCACAGGACTTCCAGGGTTACGGGGAACTGAGCATATTGGTTTCACCGTCCCCGATTTAGAGCAGGCAGAGCGCTTCTTCGTCGATGTGATTGGTTGCGAAAAGGTCTACACCTTGGGACCTTTCGTCCGCGAGGACGACTGGATGCTGGAACATATGAACAATCACCCACGTACAGTCATGCGGGAGTTGCGCTTCTTCCGGTGCAAATTCGGCCCAAATTTTGAAATCTTTCAATACGAATCAGTCGGTGAACCAGCGCCGCAACCGAAGAACAGTGACATTGGCGGGCACCATCTTGGTTTCTATGTCGATGATATGGATCTTGCGGTTGAATATTTATTAAGCAAAGGCGTGCAAGTTTTAGGTGAACCGACATTGAGTCGCAATGCCAGTGAAGGACAGCGTTGGGTCTATTTCCTAACTCCATGGGGAATGCAATTAGAACTAGTGAGTTTTCCAAATGGCAAAGCTTACGAAAAGGATTCTCCTATCCTGCTCTGGCATCCTGCATTCCCGGATAAGTAGGAAGGCTTTTCATGTCGGTCAGCTCTGAGAACGATCAAGCAACGAGTCATCGAATAGCGGCGCTGCTGCGCGAAGAAATTCTCAGTGGGCAATATCCACCTGGTGCCCGAATTCGCCAAGAAGATATTGCCGAACAATTCGGTGCCAGTCGATCGCCGGTCAGAGAAGCGCTTCGAATGTTGCATGCAGATGGTTTAGTTAATTTAGTTGCGCATACCGGTGCTTGGATTGCTGAACTAAGTCTGACTGAATGCGAAGAGATGTATCAAATCCGAGAACGCATTGAGCCTTTGCTCTTGCGCATGAGCATTCCTCAACTGTCATCCCAGCAGATTTCACAACTTGAAGGAATCATCGCGAAGTTAGAGAAAAACAAAGATGTAGAAATCTTCTTAAAACTAGATCGAGAATTTCACTTGCTTACTTATGCCGGAGCCAACACTGCGCTTCTCAATGAGATGGTCCAACGGCTGTGGAACACCACTCAACATTATCGAAGGGCCTACACAAAATTATTAGCGGGTGAGGGTTTTACGCCCGCTCACTATGAACACCATCTCCTACTTTCAGCCATAAAGAAAGCAGATTTAGAAGATGCGGAAAGAATTCTCTATGGCCACATCCGAAGGACTCGCTTAGAACTCAGCCAGCACCCTGATGTATTTAAACGACAAAATCAATAACAACTCGATCGGTGATGTAATCGGATACCCATGTTACAAATTCTTGATGCAACGGATGAACTTGATAAGCATCGAGTGCCTCTTGAGAATTGTAATCGCCAACCAGAACGACCTCCCAATGGAAATCAACTAGTCCCATGCCGCGATAAACGTCCAGTCGTGAAATACCTTCGTGGGCAACGGTTAAAGCTTCCAATTTACCTTTGATATTTTGAAAATCAGTTTCGATAGCGTTTTCTTCAATGGCCTTCAACTTAAAGACAACAATATGTCGAATCATCTGAAGTATCTCCCTTGGTTCGTAGATTTATATTATCGTTGATGTGATTGCTACTAGAAGAATCGCTGTTTTAGGTACCGGTGCGAATGGCGCTTGCATTGGCGCCGATTTAACTCGGGCTAGTGAAGATGTGGTCTTTATTGAGCAATGGTCATCGATCCCATTTCGGAAGTTGCTTCACTTCTGCGCCACAGCGGAAGAGTTGAAGTGGTTGACGATATTCGCTCTACAAAATGGATGAAGAGTGTCAGAGGAAGATGTAGCAGAGCGAGCGAAGGTGGTTGAAAAATTCTTGGACACATTAATGAATGGATTTGTGTTGCCAACCTCCACCACAACAATTCTTCAAGATTGGCAAAAATCTAGACATAGTGAGGTTAATGAAATTAACGGACTAGTCGTTCGAAAATATGAATCTGATGTTAGCGGTCTAAGGAATAATTTTTTCCACTCTTAACCGATCGAAGAGATCGGTGAATGAATCTGGAGTGACTTGTACTTCACGGAATCCAGCCTTGCGACTCTTTCCCATATCTGCAAAAGTTTCCACTTGTCGACCTAAATCCGCATCGCTGTGCCACCATGATGCAATGTCAGATGCTTTGTAGGGAGCGAGGTTATATTTAGTAACCATGCCAGCCCAGATTTCATCGGCATCGCTCATGCGAGCTTCCAAGGGTTGCATCTGACTTGGGTAACCTGGATCTTCGATCTCAAAGTACTCTGCCAGCAACTTCCACAGTTGTCGCCAGCGAAATACATCGCCATTAACGGTGTTAAATGCTTGATTTTTTCCAGCGGGATCGGTTGCCGACCAGACCGCGTGGCGGGCCAAAATTCTGGCATCCGTAACATCGGTAACGCCGTTGTATTGCTCCGTGGAGCCAGGGAAGATAAATGGTCGGCCTGTTTCTTTACAAATACTGGCATAGACCGACAAAGTCACGCCCATATTCATCGCATTTCCCAGCGCCCATCCGATCATTGTGTGCGGACGATGCACTGACCATGAATATCCTTGTTCAGCTGCGGCCTTAAAGAGAATGTCTTCTTGTGTGTAATAAAAGTTCTCAATCGGCAAGCGAGCTTGGCTCTCTTTAAATGGGGTCTCCATTGGCGTGGCGGCATAAGATTCAAATGGTCCGAGGTAATGCTTTAAGCCCGTGATCAGAACCGCGTGTTCCATGCTCTTGGTTACCTTCAGCGCATCAACTGTGTTTTGCAACATTGCTCCATTAACGGCAATATTTTCGGCTTCGGTATTTTGGCGGGACCAGGTACAGAAAAAGAGGTGAGTGATATTGAGTCCGGCGATCGCAGAACTAATGCTCTCTGGATCTAAAACATCCCCGTAAATATGGTGAACTCCCGGGATTGTTATACCTGGCTTTCGAGTTAATCCATGGACGGTAAATCCGGCTGCCAATAATTCGTGGGCGATGTTATTTCCAGCAATACCGGTAACGCCAATGATGAGGGCTTCCTTAGCCATAATCTCCCCTGCTCTTCCATTGTTCTGCTTTTATACAGGTGATGTTATGTGAGACTATACATAAATACAAGATCGACCCTTTTTTCGGGAATAATGTTCATTACTGCTTGACGCTTCCTCACCACGGTGATTTAATCATCAGTAGATTCAATAGGGGGTCAATATGGGCAACGTTGCCGGAAAACGTATCGTCGTCACAGGTTCGGGAAGTGGCATCGGGAAGGCGTTCGTTTTAGCTTTCGCCGCGGAAGGCGCCCAAGTTGGCGTCATGGATCTCAATCAAAAAGCCGCCGAGGCGGTCGTAGCCGAAATAATCCAGGCAGGCGGTTCGGCCATAGCCTTAGCTGGAGATGTTTCCAAGCGAGATCAAGTCCGGGAAGCCTTGCGCCTCTTTGTCGACTGGGCCGGTGGCCTGGACGTCATGTTCAATAACGCCGGATTTAACAAGCCGATGCCCCTTTTGGAAGTAACAGAAGAAAACTGGAATGCCATTATGAGCGTAAATGGCCTAGGGGTGCTGATCTGCACCCAAGAGGCGGCCAAATATATGATCGCGCAAATTAGCGGAAAGATCATCAATACCGCATCTATCGCTGGGCGTCAGGGCTACCCCGCGTTCACTCCCTATTGCGCCAGCAAGTTTGCGGTTAACGCCATCACGCAGGCGACGGCTCGTGAGCTGGCGCAGTACAACATCACTTGCAATTCCTTTGCTCCCGGTGTCGTTGATACGCCATTGTGGACCGGACTGAATCAAGACCTCTATGACATGGGGCAAGCGCAGGCACCCGATTCGGCAATGAACGAATTCGGAGCAGGAATTCTTAAAGGTAGAGCTGCTCAACCGCAAGATCTAGTTGGGATGGCTAAGTTCTTGGCCTCCTCCGACTCGGATTACATGACCGGACAAACCATCATGATTGATGGCGGAATGGTTCTCCTGTAAGACTCAAAAAACTTTATCCACCACATACAACGACCGAATGCGAGAGAAAATGAAAGCCCTGCAGTTTATGAGTCCTGGATTAATGGCCGTCAATGAAATCGCCATTCCAAAAATTGCCGAAGATGAAGTTCTTCTCGCCAGTCGTTCTGTAGGTATATGTCATTCTGATATCGAACTTCTTGAAGGCCGTTACATCATTCCATTTCAATATCCCGTTATTCCGGGGCACGAATGGTCTGGCGAAGTAATTGAAGTAGGAAGCAAAGTAAGCAAGCTCCAGGCAGGCGATCGAGTCGTCGGGGAATGCGTCATTGGCCAAGAACACTTCGGATTTAGTATCAGCGGTGCAATGGCCGAATACTTTATTGCTAAGGCCGACTGGCTTCATAAACTTCCCGAAAATGTTTCTTACACTCAGGGCGCTTTAGTGGAGCCATTTAGCTGCGGTTATTACGCCACCGTTCGCGCCGACAATATGGATGCAAGCGACACAGTAATGGTCTTTGGTGCCGGACCAATCGGACTTGGTGTTGTTGCCGCTTCTGCTGCAAAGGGTGCTCGCGTAATTGTTGCCGAACCTTCACCAGCTCGAGCAAAAATCGCGATGGGACTTGGAGCAGAGGTAATTGCCGATCCAACCCAGGCAGATTTTCTAGAGCAGGTAAATGAAATTACAAAGGGTGCCGGCGCCTCTGTTGTTATTGACGCCAGCGGAAAACCCCAAGCGATGGCTAGCACATTAGAAGTTGCCGGCTTCCGTGCCCGACTAGTTATCATTGGTATCAGTGTCGGTGGCGAAGCCCCGGCGAAGATGGGCTTAATTCAATCAAAAGAACTGCAAATCCGAGGCATCATTGGATCTCCAGGTGTTTGGCCCGAAACCATTCGATTCCTGGCTAAAACTGGTGTGGATCTCTCTTCGATCGTGACTTCTACCTTTAATCTCGCCGAAGCAGATAAGGCTTATGACACAGTACTTAATGATAAGAGTCAGATTAAAGTTCACGTTACAAGCAGCGCCTCTTAATGAAAACTATGCGCGCCGCGGTATTGCATGACTTGCACGATCTACGAATCGAAAATGTTCCACTTCCAGAAATCGGAACTGATGATCTTCTGATTAAAGTGTCCTACAACGGCTTATGTGGCACCGACGCCAGCGAATATGCCAAAGGTCAGATCATGGTTCCGCTAAAGAATCCGCATCCCAACAGTAAGCATGTTGGACCGACAATTCTTGGACATGAATTTATTGGCATCGTCGTTGATGCTGGCATAAATGCCCAAGATTTTATGGGTAAGCGTGTTGCATGCGGAGCAGGCGTTGCGTGCGGAAAATGTAGTCGTTGTTTGGAAGGTAGAACTAATCTCTGCGATCACTACTTCACCCTTGGATTGAGTATCCATGGCGGGATGGCTGAATATGCAGCAGCACCCAAATCATCATGTGTCGAAATCCCAGATGGCATCTCAGATCTCAACGCTGCACTTGCCCAACCACTTGCTGTCGGAATCCATGGTGTGCGGCGATCACATGTTAAGGCTGGGGATCACGTCATCTTGCTCGGTGTTGGCGCAATTGGTTCGTTCGTCTGTGTCGCGCTTCAAACTTATGGAGTTCAAATCACAGCGGTTGATATTGATGAAAACAGATTAGCAACGGCAATCCAACTTGGCGCAGATAAATCTGTACTCATCGGCAAAGAGATCACGCCGGCCGAAATTCGAACTTTAATCGGTGGTCAAGCAGATGTGGTTTTTGAAACTTCCGGTGCACCTGGAGCCATCGCTCGAGCGCTTGCATTAACCAAAATGGGTGGGACTCTCATGCTGATGGGTTTGAATAAAATTCCTCAAGAATTGGTTTTCGCTGATGCCGTTCTTCGTGAAGTCACGTTGCAAACTACTGTGGCTCATGTCTGTAGTGACGATATTCCCGATGCCCTAGAAATTCTGCGTTCTGGAACAGTTGCTTCATTGCTTACAGAAAGAGTGGTCTCGTTGGAGGATGCTCCTGCAGCATTTGAAGATCTCAGTAGCGGAAAAGCTACCGGGAAGATTTTGGTGGCCCCTTCACATGGCTAGTGTTGCAATATTGGGTGTTGGCAAAATGGGCGCAGCTATGGCTCGTGAATTGGCTAGCGCCGGACATCAAGTATTGCTATGGAATCGAACCATTGAGCGAGCGCTACTAGTTTCCGAAGCGATTGATAACCCCCAGGTTTCGGTTGCAACAACCATTGCGGAAGCAATATCAGGTTCAGATTTCGCTTTATCACTCTTCTCAAATGGCGAAATCACGGAGTCAATGTTGTTATCGGATCCGGCGATTGTTGCCAATTCCCCTTCAGATTATGTCTTCGTAGATATGGGGACTAGCGGAATTAATGTCGCCCATTCTCTAGCAGGGAGGATCTGCGCGGCCGGAAGAAGGTTTGTTGATGCGCCTGTTTCCGGAAGTATGGCGACCATTGCATCCCATCAACTCCTTGTTTTGGCCAGTGGAGATGAGTCGGCCGTGGAATTGATTCGTCCGGCCCTACTATCTTTTTCAAAAAAAGTGAGCTATCTAGGAAAAGCAGGGGCCGGCCAAGCCATGAAACTGTCGATCAATTTGGTGGTTCACTCCCTCAATGCTGCGCTCGCCCAAGCGTTGGCTCTGGCTACATCCTCCGGAATTGACCCCGCTCTTGCCTACGATCTCTTCGAAGAGAGCGTCATAGCTGCGCCCTTTGTGAAGTACAAGCGTTCAGCCTTTCTTGACGCTAGCACTCCGGTGGCAATGCGAATCGATACCACCGTGAAAGATTTGGGGCTGATTTTTGATTTTGCCCGCTCGAAGGAGATTGATTCCGAAGCTATTGCCGCGCTCCAAAATCTCTACATTCACGCTTGTGATGGTGGTTTTGCGGATCAAGATATGGCCAGTTTGGTCCGTTTTCTGCAAAAAGAGTGAAGTTAGCCTTTTCCTGGCGCCTTCATAACGAAAACTTTGCAAAACCGTTATAAGTAATCCCTTGTTAACACCCGCCTCTGGTGTGTAAAGTCTGAGTGAACAACACGAGCCGAATTCACAACACAATTGTCGAACCAAGGGGGGCAGATGAGCACCGTTGAACAACGCGATGTAAAGAAGTCTTCTCGAATTCAGGTTTCGCGTGGCATGCGAACAATCCTCATCGGTCTGGCCGTGCTTTATCTCGCCAGCGCCTTCTTGGCTCCCACGAGCGTAAGCCACGTAGCGCAAATGGGGATGCTCCCCTTCGCTGCGGCACTTGCCATTGTTGGGTTAGGGCAGACGCTTGTTATACAACAAGGTGGAATAGACCTTTCGGTTGCCGGTGCAGTTTCGCTAACCGTGGTGATCGTTACCTGGGGTCCAGATCGCCATGACAACAGATTAATTCCCGCGGTTCTTGCCGCATTTGTTGCCGCGATCATAACTGGCATCATTAATGGGATTTTAATTACTAAAGCCAAATTAAATTCCATTGTTGCGACCTTGGGAACTAACGCCTTGCTCTACGGAGTAATGATGGGTCTTTCTGGAGGAAGTCCACGTCGAACAACTGATCGCCTCTCGCACTTCACAAATAACAAGTTTTTTGGATTACCTCACTCCATTTGGTACGGAATTATTATTGCAATCGTTGTAACAGTCCTGCTCAAGCGAACTGTCTTCGGACGACGCTTTGAAGCGGTCGGTGCTAACCCTCGAGCCGCACGAGCAGCAGGTCTTAAAGTCGGTAGGTACCAAATGAGTGCCTACATCAACGCTCAAATTCTCTACTGCATCGCTGGCGTGATTCTAGGTGGAGTAATTTCTCAACCAACTGCATATCAAGGTGATGATTATGTGCTTCCTTCGGTGGCAGTCGTTGTGCTTGGTGGAACTTCGTTGCTCGGTGGTCGTGGTTTTCCGGCCGCCTCGGCAGTCTCTGCTCTTTTCTTGAAGCAACTTGACATGTTTGTTCTTTCTTTAGGAGTTCCTTACGGAGTACGAACAATTGTTATTTCACTGACCTTAATGATGGGTATAGCTATATATGCAGTGAATTGGGCTCCTGTCAGACAAAAGTTAATGGGGTTTACAGGTAATAAAAAACTGAAACACGTTAGCGCTTAATTAGATTTCGGTTTCTCACAAGGAAATCGGATGTGTGCGTCAATGGTTGCCGCACGACTACGAAAGGAAGAAAGTTGATACGGTTTAAATCTCGAGCCGCTGTCGTAGCGAGTAGCCTCGGCTTGGTTGCGGTCATGGCCGCATCTAGCCTGCTGGTTGCATCGTCTAGCAGTGCTGCTACCCGTCCTTCTTGGTGCGGCGCTAAGAAAATCACAATGGGATTTACAGATGGCTTCGGCGGAAATAGCTGGCGTTTAGTTACCACTGCTGCTGTTCGCGAAGAAGTAAAGCTTTGCCCAAGTGTTACCAAGCTCTACTATGCAGATGGCCAAGGAAAGACCGACAAGGCGATCTCCGATATTAAGGGAATGGTTGCAAAGGGCGTTAAGGCTCTCGTAGTCTTCCCAGATTCAGGGCAAGCAATGCTTCCTGCGCTACGTTCTGCCTACAAAGCTGGCGTCGTAACTGTTCCATACCGCGTATGGGCTGGCGGCGTTGCTGGCAAGGATTACAACATTTTCGTTGGATCTGACTTCGTTCTCGCTGGAAAGTTATGGGGCGAATGGATTAAGAAGAATCTTCCTAACGGTGGAAATATTCTTCGGATCTCCGGCCCAGCTGGAAACAGCCAAGGCGCCGACGAAACCAAGGGTCTTTCATCAGTACTCGGATCTGATCCTAAGTACAAGTTCATTGGTGCTGCGCCATTCGAAGCAACTGGTTGGGATCCTGGCAAGACTCAAGAAGTCCTAACTGCTGCTATCGCAAAGTATCCAAATATTGATGTCATCACATCAGACTTTGGTCCTTCGATGGTTTCAGCTCTTCAAGCTGCTGTCGATTCAGGTTGGAAAGTTCCACTCATTGCAGCTTCTGACGGAAACGTTCTTGGTTGCTTCTATGAAGACAATAAGGCAACTCAGCCAAACTTCAAGATGATGACAGTCTCAACCCAAAACGATCACTCTCGTTTGGCAACTGACTGGGCCATTGCTCTTGCAACAGGTGGAAAAGTTCCTACCCAGAAGTCCTATCCATCAACCGCATTCGAAGATTCCGTATCTGGCAAGCCATCACCGGTCCAGTGCCGTAAAGATCTTCCTGGCGACGTCTACCTATCTGCAAAGATGAGTGGCGATGCCCAAGCTAAGTTGAAGACCAACTAAGTAAAAAAACTGTGATCAGATTGGCTGCGGGTGACTGTGGCCAATCTGATTTCTGCTTGAGTTACTAAAGTGCGTAGATAGTTTTAAGATTGTTTCTATTAAACGAAATGGTGAATTCAGTGCCTAGTTCTCTGCTTGTTCTCTCGAATATTTCTAAGAACTTTTCGGGCGTCGCCGCTTTAACCGACGTCTCGTTAGAGGCTCGCGCGGGCGAAGTACATGCACTTTTGGGCGAAAATGGCGCCGGTAAATCCACTCTTATGAACGTGGCCTCTGGAACCTTGCAACCTGATGCCGGAGCCATTGAAATCGCAGGAAAAGTAATCACCAACTTAACTCCTCATCAGGCAACGGAACTTGGCTTGGCTATCGTTCACCAACACCCTGCAGTTCTACCTGATTTAACTATTGCAGAAAACATTCTAATTTCGGTCCCGGAAGAGTTATTACAATCTGAAGGTAGTACTGACAAAACCATGCGCAAAATCTTGGATGATTTTGGATTCACCGCCAGTCTTCGCGATCGGGTTGAGACCCTGACGGTTGCACAACAACATTTACTCGATCTAGCAAAGGCTTTTGCCGTCAATCCCAAGATTTTGGTTCTCGATGAACCAACCGCTCCACTTGGAAAAGAATCCGTCGATCTTCTCTTCGAAAAAATTCGCATGATCGTTGCCGGCGGCACTGCAGTTATTTACATTACCCATCGATTAGCCGAAGTGCGTGAACTCGCTACTCGCGTGACCGTTCTTCGTGATGGCAAGGGTCGTGGGACTTCAAATGTTTCCGAAATTACCGATAATGAAATTATGACCATGATTGTGGGCCGGGAGTTAGAGTCCACATTTCCGCCTAAGTATTTGTTCAACTCCGCTGATGGTGAATTTATTAAGATTGACCAACTTTCCAGCCCCGACTTTCATGAGGTTTCTTTCGCTGCCAAGAGAGGTGAAATCATTGGAATCTCTGGAATTGTCGGCAATGGTCAGAGCCAACTCATGCGCTCACTGGTTGGCCTAGATAGCCATAATGGAAAGATCATTGTAAATGGAAAGGAAGTTGGGAATAAGGAGCTGCTGCTAAAGACTGCTTACCTGCCTGCCGATCGCCATGGTGAAGGTTTGATGATGACCCTGTCTGTTCGCGAAAATGCATCGGTCAGTGCTTTAGGCAAATTTAGCCAAGGGTTATTCATCAACCGCAAACGGGAAGATAATGTCGTTCTGGCTTCATTAAGAGAGCTAGAAGTCAAAGCCCCGTCCATGGACTCCGAAGTTTCTGCTCTATCTGGTGGAAACCAGCAGAAGATAGTGATGTCCCGTTCGCTCTTATCAGAACCCATAATGATTGTTGCCGACGAACCGACCCAAGGTGTTGACGTAGGTGCCCGAGCTGAAATTTATAAGATTCTTCGAAATGTAGCTAACAGTGGAATACCGGTGATCGTTAACTCGTCAGACACTAAGGAGCTTGAAGGGCTTTGTGACCGAGTTTATGTGATGTCTCGCGGCCACATTGTTGAATCTCTTGCCGGTGAAAATGTCACCGAAACCAATATGGTGACAGCTGCTATTCGATCTACGGCATTGAAGCGTCAAGAAATCGATGATGCGGTTGCGCTTTCACAAAAACGTACCTTCCGTAAAATCCTGCAATCTGATTTTGTTCCCCCAATCGTGCTCACAGGAATGATCGCTTTCCTTGGACTTTACATTTTTTCCAAGAATGGTCTGTATTTCGGCTCTTACAATATTAACGCGGTCCTTGGACTCGGCACTGGTCTGGGTTTTATCGCCCTGGGACAGACAATCGTCATGATGACCGGTGGAATCGATTTATCGGTGGGTCCAGCATCTGGAGTATTGCTGGTGGTCTCTTCATTTTTCGTTAATGATGGAAAATCTTTCTGGTTAATTGCTCTGGGATTTCTGCTTATTCCCATTGTGGCGGTAGTCATTGGCACGGCAAACGGTTTTCTGATTCGATACGCCAAGTTCACGCCCGTTGCTGGAACGTTGACAGTTTATATTGGACTAATTGGTATTGGATTCTTGTTGCGACCAGCACCTGGCGGATACATGAATGCTTCCGTCACCGACTTTCTTTTGAAGAAAGTTGGCCCGCTTCCCGATGCCTTCATTGTATTAACTCTAGTAGCCATATTTCTAGAAATTGCACTACGCAAATCTAAGTGGGGAATCCAACTTCGCGCTTCTGGTTCTAACGAAGAATCCGCTCGTCGCCTTGGAGTGAATATTAATAGGCGGATTATTGGTGCCTACGTAGCTTCTGCATTGTTTGCAGGTTTGGGAGCCATAATATTTATGGGTTTAATAGGCGTTGGTGATCCGGCACAAGGTACTTCTTACACCTTGCAATCCATTACCGCAGTTGTACTTGGTGGAACCAGTTTGCTAGGCGGTCGTGGATCATTTATTGGCACGTTACTTGGATCCGTCTTGATGGTTCAAGTTCTTAATGCCTGCGTTTTCCTCAACCTTTCACAAACATGGCAATATCTTTTTCAAGGGTTGTTAATTGTTTTTGCAGCACTTTCCTACACGCTCACCCGTAAATCCAGGAGGTAATAATGAAAGCGGCTCGTTTTCACGGTCAAAAAGATATTCGAATCGAAGACGTTCCTAGACCTGGAGCGCCAATGCCGGATGAAGTTGTCGTAGAACCGCTATTTTGTGGGATTTGCGGAACCGATCTTCATGAATACTCAGTAGGTGCGATTGTCACACCAACCAAGCCTCACCCATTAACTGGAGTGACTAATCCGCAAATTCTTGGCCACGAATTTTCCGCACGAGTTATCGAAATTGGTAAGGATGTGCGCGATGTTGCGGTTGGGGATCGAGTCTCCATAATGCCTGCGATCGTTTGTGGTCGCTGCATTCCTTGTAGAACTGGTCGCGGACACTTGTGTGAACTTTTCGCTTGCACTGGACTGTCAGCGCTGACCGGCGGTTTAGGGGAAATCGCGATTCTTAAAGAGTACCAAGTTGCAAAACTTCCAGATTCGATGTCAGATATTGCCGGAGCGGTTGTAGAGCCGGCATGTGTGGCTGCTTATGGAATTGATCGAGTTGGAGTTTGGGGCGGTGACATTGTTCTTGTTACCGGTGCTGGGCCAATCGGTGCGCTGAGCGCGATGTATGCCTGGGCAATTGGTGCATCTCAAGTAATCATTTCCGATCCAAATCCACATCGTTCAGCTTTTGCAAAGAGCCTTGATGTTGGACCAGTATTAAATCCCCTAGATCCCGGATTCGATGACCAGATTAAAGAAATTACTCAGGGTCGTGGTGTAGATGTTGGTGTGGAATGTTCCGGATCTACTGCGGGATTGACCAGTCAAATGAACCATATTCGCCGAAGTGGGAAAATCGTGCAGACCGGCTTGCATACAAAACCGGCCACAATCGATGCAATGAGGTTGTCAGAGCGAGATATCTCCTATGTGGGAAGTTGGTGTTACCTACTTACGGACTGGCCTCGGATTATTCGCCTAGCCTCTTCCGGTAAATATCCCATCGAGAAAGTGGTCAGTTCAATTATTAATATCGATGATGTCGTTACAAAAGGATTCGATGTCCTCATTGATCCTAAAGGTGACCAAATGAAGGTGCTTGTTCAAGTTAATAAATAGGGAATCATCAGGTAAGGAATGAAAAACCTGAGCACGGACCGGTCAAATGACCACCGTGCTCAGGTTTTTTTATTAGAGCAAGGACTCCAAGGAAGGTCGATTCTTCAAGTACATTGCGGTAGCCGCTACTCGTTCTGATTTTAAGTAGTAGGCGATTTCCACTAGCTCAAGTGCCAATCCATCTGGATCACTGAAGTAGCACCAACGCCAACCAGCTAATGGCCCTTCATCAACGACATTGACGTCACTGTAAAACTTGACGCCTTTCGCTTCCAATTCAGCCTTAGTCTTATGGATATCATCGACATTAAAACAAACGTGAGCTGCTCCAAGGTGATTATTGGGAACTAAGGAATTCTCGCGCGGTAAATCCCCGCCATATTCGATCAACTCCAAGGTGCTGGTGGAATCAACCCACATGGATGTTTGGCGAAGTTGAGCGCCAGGGACCCCGACACCTTTGGCTAGATCTGGTCCGTCAAACCAATCGGTGGGTTCGTTGGCAAATTGCAGCCCCAAAATGTCATGATAAAAATAGATGGAACGATCTAAATTCTTGACGACCAAACCAACGTGATGGATGTAATTTAGTTGCATTTACCTTCTCCATGTTCACTAGTGCCAAACGCTTTCCGCAAGACTACGCTCTTACCGAGAGGCTGTACAGCATTTGTAAACACTGCCATAATAGCGCGATAGGCCCTTAGCCCACTAAAATTTCATACCAATGGTTTGCTGAGAGAGAAGGTTATGAGAGATCCCATCGAATACTTAGGGCCGCGCCTGAAAGAAATTCGTCTGAAAACCGGACTCTCATTGCGAGAAGTTGCCAGACAATTGCAAGTCTCTCCCTCTTTCGTCTCTCAGATCGAAAATGGAAAATCTCAACCTTCTGTTGCCACACTGTATTCATTAGCCCGACTTTTGGCCGTACCAGTAGATATTCTTTTTGAATCACATTGGGATGGCACCTTGATGACCGATGAAAAACAATCCGGGGACCAAGTAAGTCGCGATAATTTCAATACCCCGACAGATGCATGGGACGAGTCGAGAGCACGTATTTCAGCAGTAAACCCACAAAATCGCAGCGTAATAACTATGGATTCCGGTGTTACCTGGGAACGCCTAGCGGCAACTGCGGAGAAGAATGTCAATTTCATGGAGATTATTTATGAGCCTGGCTCAGAATCAAATTCCAGCGGTGAAATGATGTTGCACTCTGGTTATGAATATGGATACGCACTTGAAGGTGAAGTTGAAGTAACAATCGGCGATTTAGTTTTAACTTTAGCTAAAGGCCACTCCATTGGATTCGATTCATCGATCCCGCATAAGTTCCGAAACAACGGTTTGACGACATTCCGCGGGATCTGGTTTGTTCATGGTGGGACGACTCACTAGATTTTTTTGGCCGAACTTTTTCACCGTTTCTCTCACATTTGCTCACATTCTCCTTCAAAAAAACCTTGACACCCCCTCGCTCCTAGTGTTAACTAGGAGAGAACATCTAGGCAACTAATGTAACGGGAGTGAACAAATGGCTATCCCAACTTACGGGAACAATGGCGTCGACTGGGAGAATCGTCTCGACACGGAGCGATTGCGTAAGGAACGGTTAGCGCGCCTAAAGGTAGAGCTAGAAAATTCCAGCCTAGGCTCGCTCCTCACCTTCGACTTTCACAATATTCGTTACATGACCTCCACCCATATCGGTACTTGGGCCATGGATAAGATGATTCGGTTCTCCATTTTGCCTCGCGGTGGTGAGCCCATCCTGTGGGACTTTGGTTCTGCGGCAAAACACCACACCTTGCACACCCCATGGCTGGATCAGGCCCATGCTGATGCAAGCGCAAATGGCCATGCTCCCCACCACGATGCCGGACCACTCCTGGGTTCTCGCGCGGGTATTTCGACCCTTCGTGGCGCCATTAGCCCCAATGCCGGGCAAGCTGAATCGGTGGCCCAGAAAATTTACGAAGTCCTCAAGATTTATGGGTTGGAAAACGAGCCCCTAGGCGTGGACATCATTGAACCCCCTGTGATGTTTGCCCTTCAAGCTAAAGGCATCAAGGTCGTCGATGGCCAGCAGGTCTTTCTTGCCGCTCGGCGGATTAAGACCAAAGATGAGATCACTTTGCTCACCTCTGCTGCGTCGATGGTAGATGCCGCCTACGACCGTCTATACGAGTTTTTGCGCCCAGGCGTGAGAGAGAACGAATGCGTTGGCTTAGTCAGCAAAGTCCTCTACGACATGGGCTCAGAACATGTAGAAGGCGTAAACGCTATTTCTGGAGAACGTTGTTCTCCGCACCCACACGTATTTAGTGATCGAGTAATCCGTCCTGGAGATCCAGCATTCTTTGACATTCTGCATAGTTTCATGGGTTATCGAACGTGCTATTACCGAACTTTCGCAGTTGGAAGCGCATCTCCGGCACTTCGAGATGCTTACACAATTTGCCGCGAATATATGGATAAAGCAATCGCACTTGTTAAACCTGGCGCCACTACTGCCGACATTGTGAAGGTGTGGCCAACTGCCCAAGAATTTGGTTTTGCCAATGAAGAGGCTGCCTTCGCACTCCAATATGGTCATGGTGTGGGGCTCTCTATTTGGGAGCGGCCAATCTTTAGCCGAATGGTTTCACTGGATCACCCGGAGACCTTGGAAGAAGGAATGGTCTTTGCATTAGAAACCTATTGGCCGGCCAAGGATGGTTGGGGAGCTGCTCGAATTGAGGAAGAAGTTATTGTCACCGCCACTGGTTGTGAAATCATTACAAAGTTCCCTGCTGAAGAATTATTAGTTGCGGGCCAACGTTATTTCACGACTGGCGGTTGGTTGAACACAACTCGCGATTCTCAGTCGCACTTGAATACCTCTACCTTTAACCACATTGGAAATGGTAACTAGTTTATGGATCTTGGTAACGGCTTCGGGCATTTAACCTATTCAACTCTTGTGCACCCTGGTGACACTTGGCCAGATATGAAAGAAAGCTTGCAAACATATCTTCCTGGCGTCAAAGCAAAATTCTCACCCAATGCTCCTATGGGTGTCTCGCTTCGTTTAGCAAATGCTTCTGTAGAAGAGTTACTGGCAAAACCAGAAGAGCGAATGTGGTTAAAGAACTTCCTTATCGAAGAAGATCTCTACGTCTACACCGTTAATGCATTCCCCTACGGGCCATTTAAGGGTCAACGCGTCAAAGAGCAGGTATATGAACCTGACTGGACCACGGAAGCTAGAACTCAATACACCATGAACGTGGCTGACATTTTGGCTGAGGTGACCGGTTCTGACGTTGAGCCAACGATTCAGACCGCTCCGTTAGCCTTTCGACCAAATGTAGTGTCAAGTAGTTACATAGATGCCTTTAATGAGAACATATATCGCGTAATAGCCCACTTAATGAATTTAGAAAAGCGTACGGGCCGAAGAGTGAAATTGGCGCTTGAGCCCGAACCATTTTGCTACCTGGAAACGATTCCAGAAACCGTTACTTACTTCCAAGAAAAGATTTACAGCCTAACCGCCGCCGAAAAGATCTCAGCTTTTTCAGGAGAACCTCTAGCTGAAGTATTTGGTGCCACAAGGCGATACTTAGGAATCGTTTTAGATATTTGCCA
>JBAXSZ010000013.1:0-33234 GCA_037130455.1 Actinomycetes bacterium
CGGCAAAACTTCCAGAACTTAATACAGATTCGGTTACAACTCCGAAAACTTCATCGCCAAGGCGAAATCGGGTAACCCCACCACCTAGGTCTTCAACAATGCCCGCGAAATCCTTACCCAACACAACGGGGTATTTATGTTCCATCATGCCCGTTAAATAACCATTGGCCACGGCAACATCGAACCCATTGAGTGAAGATGTTTTAACCCGAACTAAAACCTCCCCTGCACCTGGCTTTGGCCGATCCAGTTCAATTAAGGTTAAAGGAGCGGATTCTGCTGTAATTGCTATGGCGCGCATTGGTTTCCATTCGCTAATAAATGTATCTCTGGGCACAAACTATCCTATGAGAGCGGGCGACGGGAATCGAACCCGCGCTGTCAGCTTGGGAAGCTGACGTGATGCCATTTCACTACGCCCGCACTGCCTATTGCAGCGGAACCCATTCTAAGCCCAGTTATTTTGAAGTGAAATCGCAATTCTTCTACATTTATGGCTCCGATCCGGCCCGAGAGCCTAGGTTGGCTACGCTTAACCCATTCCGCCACCAGATAGGGTTATCAACTGTGTTACTAAGCGATCGCGATATCCGTTCTGAGATTCATGCTGGCCGAGTCAAGGTTGAACCATACGAAGAGGCAATGATTCAGCCCTCCAGCGTCGATGTTCGACTGGATCGATTCTTTCGAGTTTTTGAAAACCACAAGTATTCGGTTATTGATCCATCTATCGAGCAGAGTGAACTTACTCGCGAAGTAGCCGTTGCCGCAGATGAGCATTTCATTCTGCACCCTGGTGAGTTCGTATTAGCCAGTACCTATGAGGTCATTACTCTTCCCGATGATATTGCCGGAAGGTTGGAAGGTAAGTCTTCGTTAGGGCGTTTAGGTTTGCTAACTCACTCCACTGCCGGCTTTATCGACCCAGGGTTCTCCGGCCACATCACCCTGGAACTATCAAATGTTGCCAACTTGCCAGTCAAATTATTTCCCGGGATGAAGATCGGTCAGTTATGTCTCATCAAACTCTCATCTCCAGCTGAGCACCCGTATGGTTCGGCGCTCTATGGTTCTAGATACCAAGGCCAACGCGGCCCAACCCCGAGCAAATCGTGGTTGAACTTTCACCAATCCGATATTCAATAGCCACCTCAGATTCATTAGAATCTAGTTCTAGCCCAAGATAACCCAAGATAACCCAAGATAACCCAAGATAACCCAAGATAACCCAAGATAAGAGGAATGCCATGGGAACAACCTGGATCATCATCGCACTTGTAGTGCTTTTTGTTCTATTCGCAATAATGACATATAACAAATTGATTCGACTTAATGTTTCGGTAGATGAAGCATTCGCCCAAATAGAAGTCCAGCTAAAGCGTCGTTCTGATTTGATTCCCAATTTGGTCGAAACCGTAAAGGGTTATGCCGCTCATGAAAAAACTACACTTGAAAATGTGGTCGCTGCTCGAGCAAAGGCAACGACTGCTTCAGGAGTTGCAGATGTTGCTGCTGCAGATGGTGCGGTTACCCAAGCGCTGCGCGGTTTACTAGCAGTTGTTGAAAATTATCCGGATTTGAAAGCTTCTTCAAACTTTTTGGCACTTCAAGAAGAATTGGGAACAACAGAAAATAAGGTTTCTTTCGCGCGCCAATTCTATAATGACAATGTTCGCTCATTGAATCAAGCGGTTAAAACCTTTCCATCCAATCTTTTTGCCGGATTGGCCAAAGTTGGCGCTCGTGAATTTTATGTTGTCGATGACCCTGCAGATCGCCAAGCACCTACCGTTAAGTTCTAATGGCTCCTAGTTTTCGCGGTCTTCAACTAGCCAACCGTCGAAAGACAATTGGCTTGTTAGCAGGAATGGGATTTTTAGTTCTCGTCGTTGTTTACGCGGCCATGACTTACTTTGGTAAAACTGGTGTTGGGGTTCTACCAATTGCAGTTGGAATTGCCGTGGCATCGGTCTGGGGCTCCTATTACTCATCCGACAAATTAGTCATGACAATGACCGGCGCTCGCATTATTGAAGAATCTGATAATCCCAAGCTATTCAATTTAATTCAGGAAGTTTGTTTAGCAAGCGGATTGAAAATGCCCAAAGTTGCCGTTGTTGAAGATTCAGCTCCAAATGCATTTGCAACCGGTAGAAATGAAGAGCACGCCGTCATTGCCTTCACAACGGGAATTTTGGGAGTTATGAATCGCGACGAACTTCAAGGTGTAGTCGCCCACGAAATGGCGCACATCGCCAACCGCGATACTTTGGTATCGGCAATTGCGGCTACTACGGCAGGAGCTATTGCACTCCTCAGCGATTTTCTTACCAGAATTATGTGGTTTGGCGGCGGTAGGAATCGAGATGACAATAACAACAATCAAAATCCAATTGCCCTGATCGTTTCTTTATTGGTCATAATTCTGGCTCCCATTGCTGCAATTTTGCTTCGTTCTGCGATTTCGCGTCGCAGAGAAGCGCTAGCCGATGCGACCGCAGTGGCATTTACGAGAAACCCAGCTGGCCTTCGGCAAGCACTGGAAGTTCTTCAATCCGACAACACAGTGGTGAATCAGCGTTCAACAGCGGTTGCTCATATTTGGATTGAATCGCCTTTGGATTCCTCATCAGTTTCGAAGCTATTTTCTACTCATCCACCACTTTCGGAGCGAATCGCGACGCTGCGGGCGATGGAAGCTAATCCTGAAATGGGAAATGCAGGGTAAAGCAACAACCTTTGCCGAGGCTGGATTTCAAAGTAATGGAGCCGTCGTGGGCTTGCATAACTGCTGACACGATCGCTAATCCAAGACCACTACCTTCACCGCTGCTTCGAACTCGGGATGGATCGGCACGATAGAAGCGTTCAAAAACGCGTTCTTGATCTGCTTCCGAAAGCCCTGGCCCATTGTCGCTAACTTCCACCGTGGTTTCGTTTTCATCCTGATTAACAGTTACCGATATTTTTGTTCCAGCAGGGGTATGCGTTCGGGCATTTGCTAAGAGATTGGCAACAGCTTGATGGATGCGAAGATTATCGCCCAAAACATAAGCATCATCACTTGGCAAGTGAATGGAAATTGGGTGTTGTGGTCCGGCGGCCTCAGCAGAGGCAACAACTTCAGAGATCAATTGATTGAGGTCTACTGGATCTTTGGCAAGTTCCCTGGATTGATCCAGTCGGGCAAGCAATAGTAGATCTTCCACCAGTGCACCCATTCGAATCGACTCTTTTTCAATTCGGGAGATGAGTTCCTTAGTCTTCACTTCACCTTGAACCGCACCCTGTCGGTGAAGTTCAGCAAAACCGCGAATAGCGGTCAATGGTGTCCGCAATTCATGCGAGGCATCGGCAACAAAACGGCGAAGTTTGGATTCAGAAGCAATACGAATTGCAAAGGATTCTTCGATCCGGCTTAACATTCGGTTGAGCGAAGTTGTGAGGCGGCCGACTTCGGTATCAGGGTTTACATCTGGTAAACGAGCAGAAAGGTCACCAGCAGCGATCGCCTCTGCGGTGGCCTCTACTTGGCTTAACGGTTTCAAGCTCAAATTGATAATCCAACGAGAAACAATGCCAATCAAAATTAGAACTAAGAAGCTAATCAACAGGAACAACAGCCCAAGTTCACCAAGGGTGCGATCTACGCTATCTAGAGAAACTGATACAACAACTACTCCCAACCCAGATGGCAACAATTTCGCGATTGCCCGGGTATCTGGTTGATTCTTATTGCTAATAAAAGTGAAAGGCTTACCACCGTATTTCGTAACATCTGCCACAGAAAAACCATTAAAGAGATCGGTTGAAGTGACATCTGCTAAATCTCCACCCAGCTCACCCAGGATCTTTCCCTTGGTATCTAAAACTGTCACCGTTGTTGCAGTAGGCACTCCGCGAAGTGGTTTGAGTACAGTGTAAGGACTTGCTGTTTGGTCATCACTTGTTTGGGTGGTGATGGTTTCAATCCCAGCGCGATCTAACCGAAGAAGTGAACCGCCGGCAATGCTATTCAGTTGCGTATCAACCTGGTTGACTAAGAATGAGCGAAGCGCAGTATACGCAGCGGCATCCGATGCCATTATTGCCACGGCTGCAAGAGAAAGCGTTGCGAGAATCAATCGATTTCGCAGGCTCCATTTCGACAATGGATTCTTTCCTTGCAGCACTGGCCTCATTTACTAATGGTACCTAATTACTTTTTTGCTGGTAAACGCATCCGATAACCGACGCCACGGACTGTATGAATTAGCGGAGGTTCGAAGATATCAATTTTCTTACGTAGATAAGAAATATAAGTTTCTACAATGCCCGCATCACCACGGAAGTCATATTGCCAAACGTGATCGAGAATTTGAGATTTACTCACGACTCGGTCAGCATTGATCATCAGATAACGAAGGAGTAGAAATTCTGTTGGTGAAAGATCCACCATATTTCCTGCTCTGCGAACTTCGTGAGTTGCTTCATCTAACTCCAGATCGGCAAAGCGGATCTTTTCGTCATCTACTTCCGTCTGGATAACACCAATGCGTCGAAGGAGCGCTCTCAATCTGGCAACTAACTCTTCAAGACTAAATGGCTTCGTTACATAATCATCGCCACCAATAGTTAGGCCAGTGATTTTATCTTCCACTGCATCTTTAGCAGTTAAGAAGAGAACCCCAACGCTGTGACCATCTTGGCGAAGCTGGCGACAGACTTCAAAACCATTTTGATCCGGAAGCATGACATCCAAGATCAAGGCATGCGGTTTGAATTCTTCGGCAACTCGAAGCGCTTCTGCGCCACTGGCAGCAGTACGTACCTCAAAGCCAACGAATCGAAGGCTGGTTGATATTAATTCGCTGATGGAACTTTCATCATCAACTACAAGTATTCGATGGGTCTGCACTTGAGAACCATCGACCGAATGTGGTCTTTCTTTGACTGTTGTCATCTTTCATCACCTCGTTGCCGAGGATTCTCCTCCTAACTGGGGATTTTCTGAGAACTATCCGAGTTTCCACCACGACTTTCAGCCGATTATCGGTGGCTTTTATTCCTTTTCCCTATATACAGGCAGAGATGGAGGTGCTTGGATACTGTAAACAAAAAACAATTCCAGCAACCGATACCGGAGAACTCATGCCCTCAGATACCGACTCTATGGAATATGCAAAAGACCGACTGCGAATCCTGCGGCAACGCCGCCATCAAGTGCGCCCTGATTACCTCAGTGACCGTGGTCGAATGATTTATGGGGCTACCCCTCCTGGTGGATCGGTTCCGTCCACTCGAACATCGGATCTATCTCCAGAAGAAGTGAACGAATTAATAAAGTTGATCGCCGGTGCAAGATTGGCGCGCGTTCCCGTTGAAATGCCAAAACATTTGCGGGCGAGATCATGGAAGTCAGTTGAAGAGGTATTACTCAATTTGGAATATGCGCTGGGATGGGAAACTGGAGGTTGGAAGATCGGGGCAGCAAGCATGGCTGTGCGTGAGGCTGAAAATATGCCGAGCCCATCTCCTGGTCGAATTTTTGAACACGCCATTCATGAAAGTCCAGCAAAGTTAGGTCCAGAATTTTTTGTGAATTATCGTTTATGCGAAACTGAATTCGCCTTCGAAATGAATTTGGATTTCCCCGTAAGAGAAAAAGAATATACGGAAGCTGATGTTCGCGCAGGCATTGATTGCTTAATGCCAGTAATTGAAATCGGCGATTCGGTATTTCTTGACTGGTACGCCATCAGTGGATATTTCGGTGGGATGTATGACAATGCCGGTGGAGCAGCACTAGTGACTGGCAAACGAGTTAAAGATTGGCAAGATATTGATCTACCAAAATCCAATATCGATCTCTATGTCAATGATTCATATATTAAATCTGGACAAGGAATCGAAGCTATGGGCCATCCAGTTACAAGTCTCACCTGGCTTGTAAATTGGGTGCGTGAACGCGGAAGGGCAGTTAAAGCGGGCGAAATTGTTAGTACGGGAACTTGTACCGGACATTGTTTTGTTCAGCCCGGGGATCTGGTGAGCGTTGATTTTGCTGATCTTGGATTAGTGGAGGCATATTTTGTCTGATAGCGACGAACAAATATATTCGCCCGAAATACTTGAACGAGTCACCTCAGCTACATTAATAGGTATGGGTGCGCCGGAAGACTTAGCTCACTTAGTCGCAGAATCTTTAGTGCTATCGAATCTGGTCGGCCACGATTCACATGGAATTATTCGACTAATGGAGTATTCCGGCTGGGTAAAAGCGGGAACGTTGACTCCACATGCACGACCTGAAGTACTCTGGAAACGCGAAGGAACTGCGTTGATCGATGGTCATTGGGGCTGGGGCCAAGCCACTGCCGCACTTGCAAATACAACAGTGATCGAACTTGCAAAAGAGTTCGGAAGTGCAACAGTGGTGCTTCGTCAAAGTCACCATATTGGCCGAATGGGCGAATACGTTGACCAAATGGCCGATGCCGGTCTCATGGGAATAGCAGTCTGCAACACCGGCGGGGCGGTCGTGGCGCCATTTGGCGGCGTGAAACCAGTGTTAGGAACCAATCCTTTCGCTTGGGGTTTACCTGGCCCACAAGGTCATAACTACGTTCTCGATTTCTCTACGGCGGTAGTTGCTGCTGGCAAAGTGGTCTTGGCTGCCATGAATGGCGAAGAAATAGCGCCAGGGTCATTGATTGATAAGAATGGAAATCCCTCAACTCGCGCTGCGGATTTAGAAGAAGGTGGCGCCCTCTTAACTTTTGGCGGACACAAAGGTTCTGGAATGTCAGTGCTTATTGATGTCGCCGCGGGGGTTCTCTCAGGAAATATGCCAGCAACTTTGGCAGATAATGGATTCGGAAACGGTACGATTTTTATGGCCACCGACATATCTAGATTTGTTGAACTTTCCATGCTGCAAAGTATTTCTCAGCTTTTTGAGGGGAAGATGAAGGGTTCGTCCCCTTCAGTAGGCCCCAATGTTTTGTTGCCGGGCGAACATGAATCGAATGTTTTTGGCTCTAGATCAAAAAATGGAATCGCGGTATCGAACGGCGTTCGCAAAAACATCCTTGGTTTAGCTAGCGAATTTAATGTGAGTCTTCCAGAGTTTGAGTAGATAGAGCTAGTTCAAGAAGTTCGACTATGTGCAAGACGCGCACTGTTGATTTCCGAAGATTGGGTGCATGTTCTAATTGTCTCTGGCAGCCGGGATTTAACGTCACCAAAAAATCTAGGTCGGCGGCCTCGATCTCTACCAATTTTTTACTTAAAACTGCAGCGGAATCATGAGGTCTCATGATTGCGTAAGTTCCAGCAGCGCCACAGCAATCTTTGGAAGATTTCAAATCTATAAAAGTTCCCAATCGAGAAAGGATCTCTCGAGGTTGTTGAAAGACCGCCATTCCATTTCGCAGATGGCAAGAATCTTGCAGCCCAATTCTGGCAATTTTGCCTTCGATATAAACGGGGCGTTCGATCGTGAGCTCGCCTGCGAGGATCTTCTCAAGCACAAATTCGGAAAATTCGATTACTTTTTCGCGTCCGATTTCAGCTGATAAATGTGCGGCACAACCGCCTGCGGTAGAAACAATTCGGCCAGGGAGATCTTGACCCAAAGAGAGCGCCATTTCATGTCCTTTAGTGGGAGCACCATTGTGCGAATGAAGCGCACCGCAACAACCTTGGTCATCATTAATAACGATCGATGGAAAGCGTTTAGCAATGACTCGAGAAAGTTGAGGGTATAGAACGCGTTCCACGCAACCAAGCATCAAGAAATCGCTTCCCAGAGGGGGATTCGGCTTATTTTGCTTAACTCGTCGAATTCGGCCAAGTGCACGAATAATGGGCGTCATTGTCACAGCAATTCGAAGTCCCCGGATCCGCAACGGTAAATTTTTCCCACTCCAAGTAACTTCTCGCCACTCTTCAAGAAGTGCGCCATACTGAACACCGGCTGGACAGACTGGTTCACAAGCACGGCATCCAAGACAGAAGGATGATTGTTCGACAAAGAGTTCATTTGTTGCATCTATCGAACCAGCATTGAATTCCTTCATCAGTGAAATTCGGCCGCGAGGGGATGATCGTTCATCTTTAGTTAGTTGATAGGTAGGGCAAGCCGAAAGGCAGTAACCACAAGAGATACATGGCGACAAGAGTTGTGGGGAAATCTTCTTCACTTCCACCTATGAGCCCAATTTTCCTGGATTTAAAATACCTTTTGGATCAAAGGCAAACTTAATTCTTTTCAAAAGTGCCACTTGTTCTGCGCCGATCTGATCCTTTAACCAAGGAAGTTTTGCTGCGCCAACACCATGCTCTCCCGATATTGAACCACCGAATGAAATCGCGAGCGAAAATATTTCATCAAATGCCGCAAGTGCTCTGGTTCGTGCATCAGGGTCTGATTCATCAAAAGCGATTGTTGGATGGAGATTGCCGTCGCCGGCATGACCGAAAGTGGCACAGATGACCTGATATTTATCGGCCACTAGATTGATCTTTTCCACCATCTCTGCCAAATATGGTCTAGGCACTCCCACATCTTCTAGAAGCAAGGTCGGGGCCAAACGTGAAAGTGCAGGTAGCGAACATCGCCTAGCTTCTAACAACTGTTCTGAACGAGTGATGTCGGTGGCAATTTCTATTCCGAAACCCCCAGTTTCAAGACAGGCCTTTTCCATGAGCTCCATATGCTTCTTCACAATATCTAGTTCGCCATCATCGCCAAAAAGTAGGAGCGCTCCGGCTGATCTATCCAAATTGAGGTTGGCATACTCATCGACTGCAATGATGCATTTTTGATCGAGAAATTCCAATGTCGCGGGAAGTAGCCCCGTGGCAATAATTTGATTGACCGCGAGACTGGCCTCTTTCAATGAGGCAAAGTAGGCGATTCCATTGAGCGATTGAGCTGAATTTGGAACTAGTGCAACGGTGATCTCGGTGATTATTCCAAGTGTTCCTTCTGACCCAGTCAGCAGACGAGTTAGATCATAACCTGCAACATCTTTCCAAAGCCGTCCGCCAGTTCTGATTACTTCACCAGTGCCAAGAACGACTTCCAAGCCCAAAACATAATTTCTGGTTACGCCATATTTGAGTCCGCGAAGACCGCCTGCGGAAGTGGCTACATTCCCGCCCATCGTGGAAATAATTTTGCTTCCAGGATCTGGCGGATAGAGCAGACCCAGTTTCACAGCAGCGCTGGCTAATTCGGCGGTAGTAACTCCGGGTTCAACAACAGCGAGCATTTCGGCAGGATTGATCTCTTTGATCTGATCCATTCGGGTGAGCGAAAGAACTATGCCGCCATGAATTGGCACGGTCCCTGCCGAAAGGCTAGAACCGGAACCTCGTGCGATGACAGGGATTCCTGCCTCGGCGGCATACTTCACGACCTCTTGGATTTCAAATGTGGTTCGAGGTAAAACTACGGCATCTGGAGTTCCACTAAAGAGCGGAGTTGCATCGTGCTTATAAACCGCAACATCGTCGCTGGAACTCAAGACATATTCCGCGCCGACAATTCTTTTCAATGTTTCAATCACAGTACGGTTATTAAACCACCATTTCCATATGCGGTGCGCAATATTGCTTCCGATATTGCGCACGTAGGCTCTGGTGTTAGGCGAATGTTGTGAAGTATCGTTAAATCCATGTCCCGCACTGTTGCCGTCGTTACAGGTGCCTCGCGCAATTTAGGGGCTGCTACTGCGACCAAATTGGCCGAAGATGGTTTTGCGGTTGCAATCAATTACTACGAACGCGAAGCCGAAGTTGATGTGGGTGGATTAGTTGCACACATTGAAGCCATAGGTGGCAAGGCGAAAGGTTACCTATTTGATGTTTCCGACGAAGCTGCAGTTATCAGCGGTTTTGAACGAATAAGAAGCGAACTTGGCCCCATTCAAGTCTTGGTTAACAATGCTGCTGCATCGGTGGCTTCAAGTATAGAAATAGCTGAAATCGAAGTACCTGATTGGGATGCGGTTATGGCCACCAATCTTCGGGGAATGTTCCTTTGTAGTAAAAGTGCGCTTGTTGACATGAAAAAGATGCACCAAGGTTCAATAATCAATATCTCCTCCATCCGCACTATCTTGGGAATGAAGGGAAATATCCACTACACAACAACAAAAGCTGGTCAGATTGGATTTAGTCGGGTTTTGGCGCGAGAAGTTGGAGAATTCAACATTCGGGTCAACTCGATCCTCTGTGGTGGGATTAAAACCCCAGACGAATCAGTGTATGGCGATCAAGATGCACTAGATGCGCGCATGATTGGTTTCCAATCACTTCCGCGTCGCGGAATGCCTACCGATGTAGCCAATGCCGTTTCCTTTTTTGCCAGCCCACTTTCTTCCTTTATTACTGGGCAATCTTTGGTGGTCGATGGTGGCTGGGTGATGGATTAGTGGTTTTAGTCTTGATTTTTGATCGAACGAAGCAACACCTGAGCAACATCTAAAACTTGAATATCGGACTCTCTGGCGGTTACGCCATCGCTGACCATGACTCGACAGAACGGGCAGGCGACAGCTACTTCTTCTGCTCCGGTAGCAATTGCTTCATCGACACGATTGAGATTGATCCGGGTTCCGATTTTCTCCTCCATCCACATTCGGCCACCACCTGCACCGCAACAGAAAGAACGATCTTGGTTGCGTGGCATTTCCGAAATCTCCACGCCTGTTGATTCCAATAACTCACGTGGTGGCATATAAATCTGATTATGCCGTCCTAAGTAACAAGGATCGTGATAGGTCAATTTCTTTGCATCGTGCGGAACTGGCTTGAGTTTGCCGCCCTTAATTAATTGATTAAGCAGTTGAGTGTGATGAACCATCTCTAATTCAAAGCCTTGTTGGCGATAGTCGCGACCTATTGTTGTAAAGCAATGAGGGCAGGTAACAACAACCTTTTTCACGCCTCGGCTTCCGAAAGTTTGGGTGAGCGTTTCAATATTTTCGGCGGCCAAGATTTGGTAGAGAAATTCGTTACCAGCCCTTCGTGCAGGATCACCGGTACATGTTTCGCGTTTACCTAGAACTGCAAAAGTAGTGCCAGACATATATAAAAGCTCGGCTACTGCTTTTGTGGTCTTCTTCGCTCGTTCTTCATAAGCACCGGCACATCCAACCCAGAAAAGATATTCAACATCATCGGGAATTACATCTTCAATAACGCGAACTGGAAAATCAACTTCACTTATCCAATCATTTCGGTCATTTCGGTTGGCACCCCAAGGATTTCCGGCTTTCTCCAAATTGCGAAAGGTTCCCCCGAGTTCGGACGGGAATTCCGATTCCACCAGAACTTGAAACCGCCGCATATTTACAATGTGATCAACGTGCTCGATATCCACGGGACATTCATTAACGCAGGCACCGCAAGTAGTACACGACCACAAAATATCTGGACTAATCGCGTTCTCATGAGCATTACCCACTAGCGCTACCTCAGAAGGGACTTTGGTTAGCGCATGATCTCGCATTGCCATAATCAGCATCTTTGGCGAGAGTGGTTTTTCAGTATGCCAAGCCGGACATTGTGATTGGCACCGACCGCACTCGGTGCAGCTAGCCATATCCAAAAGGCCTTTCCAGGAAATGTCTGCGCTCTTGCCGATTCCAAAAACATCATCTTCAGAAGGATCTTCAAAATTAATTGGTTTCCCATGCGAAAGCATTTGTGGCAATTCGCCTAACGCAGGGGTTCGATCAGGATTGCGTTGAAAGAAAATATTGAATGGTGCTAGGAATCGATGCCAAGCCACCCCCATAGTTAGGTTAAGTGCAATCACGATAAACCATGCCATGGAAAGAACGATCTTTATAGTTGCCACGATTCGAATCAGATTTTCAATCGTAGAAAATGAAAGATTTTTAAATGTTAAAACTGCTGGATAGGAAAGTACAAAATGCCAATTCCAAGATTGAATTCCAGAAAGTGCTCCTTCTAATCCTCGTAGTGCAATTACACAGAAGACAATGGCCAAGATTGTCGCTTCTACGTAGTAAGCCTTCCAACCAGTTGAGCCAAAGAATCTGGAGGAACGGCCGCTTCGTGAAATTCTTGTTACCTGACGAATGGCGATCAAAGTGACGATTCCGATGCCAGTGAGCCAAGCAATTAATTCGGCAAAAAATTCATAACCAACCCAATGACCAATGAACGGCAAGGCGAATGTCGGTGAAAATATTTGTCCATATGCGGTGATTAGCGTGCCGAGTAATGAAACGAAACCAATCATCACAAACCAGTGAGCAATTCCCGATCCGGTAAAACGAAGCATTTTGCCATGGCTCAAAATTTCATGGGCGGCCCAGACCAGGCGGCGGCGATAGCGGTTAGAGCGAGTGGGATCAGGCTGACCAGCGGCGAAGATCTGGTAGAGCTGGTGCCCGCGCCAGGCCAGCAGCACCAACGCTGAAATTGTGGTCAGCAGCGAAAGGATGATCAGGAGTGCCCTCATACCTCTGACAATACTTCGCCCAACCCCGATTATTAGCCAAAGCCTGGGAATAAATAGGTAATGACCCACGTTACCTAAATAAGTCAGAGTTGAGTCTTACGGACTCAATCTTTTGACACCGTAGCACTCAAGGAGAAGAATAGAACCAGGCTAGAAGAAATAGCGAAAGCAGAGTTTGCCCTAACTGGGGCTAAGAAGGAGTAAAAAATGTCCAGAGCAGTCGGTATTGACCTAGGAACCACGAATAGTTGCGTCTCAGTGCTTGAAGGTGGAGAACCCTCCGTCATCGCTAACGCTGAAGGCGCCCGAACCACCCCGTCGATCGTGGCCTTTGCAAAGAATGGGGAGGTGCTGGTCGGTGAAGTAGCCAAGCGTCAATCTGTGACCAACGTGGAACGGACGATCCGCTCGGTAAAACGACATATGGGCACAAATTGGACGGTAGATATTGATGGCAAGAAGTACACCCCACAGGAGATCAGCGCTCGCATCTTGATGAAACTCAAGCGCGATGCTGAGGCTTTCCTTGGTGAAGCGGTGACTGATGCCGTAATAACAGTTCCGGCCTACTTCAGCGATGCCCAACGTCAAGCAACAAAAGAGGCTGGCGAGATCGCTGGACTTAATGTGCTTCGAATTGTTAACGAGCCAACCGCTGCCGCACTTGCTTATGGCTTGGATAAGGGCGATAGCGAACAAACTATCTTGGTCTTTGACCTCGGTGGTGGCACCTTCGATGTTTCGCTTCTGGAAATTGGTGATGGCGTTGTTGAAGTAAAGGCAACCAATGGCGATAACCACCTTGGTGGCGATGATTGGGATCAAGCTCTAGTTGATTACTTAGTGAAGACCTTCGCCGCGAAGACAGGAATTGATCTCACCAAAGATAAGATGGCGATGCAACGAGTTCGAGAAGCAGCTGAAAAAGCAAAGATTGAGCTATCTTCGTCACAACAGACTTCTATCAACCTTCCTTATATAACGGTAGATGCGGAAAAGAATCCGTTGTTCTTGGATGAAACCGTATCCCGCGCACAATTCCAGGGAATGACTGCAGATCTCTTAGATCGTTGCAAGAAGCCATTCCAGGCAGTCCTTAAGGATGCTGGGATTCCTATTGCCGATATTCACCACGTTGTGCTTGTTGGTGGTTCAACGCGTATGCCTGCAGTCGTGGATTTGGTCCGCGATCTCACCGGTGGCAAGGAGCCCAATAAGGGTGTTAACCCAGATGAGGTTGTTGCCGTTGGAGCTTCACTTCAAGCTGGTGTACTTCGCGGTGAAGTAAAAGATGTTTTACTTCTGGACGTTACTCCGCTCTCTTTGGGAATCGAAACCAAAGGTGGCGTAATGACAAAGCTCATCGAACGAAACACCACTATCCCAACAAAGCGTTCTGAAATATTCACTACCGCTGATGACAATCAGCCAGCAGTGCAGATTCAGGCCTATCAAGGCGAGCGAGAAATGGCTGCCTACAACAAAAAATTAGGTATGTTCGAACTTACTGGACTTCCACCAGCACCTCGTGGAATTCCACAAATTGAAGTTACCTTCGATATCGATGCCAACGGAATTGTTCACGTATCGGCTAAGGATCTCGGCACCGGAAAAGTTCAATCTATGACCATCACTGGCGGATCTGCACTTTCCAAAGATGAGATCGATCGAATGATGAAGGACGCTGAGGCACATGCCGAAGAAGATAAGTCTCGAAAAGAAGAAGCAGAGATTAGAAATACTGCCGAATCACTTGTCTATCAGACTGAAAAGTTCCTGAAAGATAATCAAGACAAATTTACCGAAGGCGAATCTGCGCAAAAGAAAGCGGAAGTTGAAACCGTCATAGCGGAATTGAAAACCGCACTAGAAGGCAACGATTATTCAGCGATCAAGGCAGCTACTGAAAAAGTCTCCGAAATTAGCCAACAATTAGGTGCAGCACTTTATGCGGCTAATGCGGCGGCAGCATCAGAGACTCCTCCTGCTGAAGATGGTGTTGAAGACGCAGAAATCGTCGAAGAATAAGATGAACGAAGAAAACATTGATGGCGCAGAGAGTTCGGAAGCCGAACTCTCTGCCGCTGTTGAAGAAGCCTTGGCGGAAGCAACAACTATTGTTGATGAAGTTGCAGTACTCACTTCTGATTTACAACGCCTGCAAGCCGAATACGCTAATTATCGAAAGCGAGTTGAACGTGACCGGGCAAGTGCATACGACTTTACAGTTGCACTAGTTATAGCTGAACTCTTACCGGTGTTGGACGATATTGATCGCGCTGAAGTTCATGGCGAACTTGTCGGCGGATTTAAAGCTGTTTCGGATCGGCTTAACACCATCACTTCGAAATTGGGATTAACCAAATTCGATGATGTCAATGTTCCCTTTGACCCCATGATCCATGAAGCGCTTATGCACTCGACTTCATCTGAGGTAACCGAAACCCTAGCAACTCAAATTTTGGAGCCTGGTTACAAATTTAAAGAGAAAGTTATCCGTCCAGCACGAGTCGCGGTAACCGATCCGGAGAATTAAAAATGGCCGCCAAGGATTTATACGAGAAAGACCTGTACAAAATCCTTGGCGTGCAAAAAAGCGACGATGCAGCGGCCGTGAAGAAGCAATATCGAAAATTGGCCAGAGAGCTTCACCCAGATAAAACCAAAGGTGATAAGAAACTTGAAGACCGATTCAAGGAAGTTTCTGAAGCCTATGAAGTACTTTCAGATGATAAAAAGCGCGTGGAATACGATGAAATGCGCGATGCCTTTACCTCTGGACGAATGCCTCGAGGTGGGAGCCAAACTGGACCTGGCGGATTTGGCGGGCAGGATTTCTCGGATCTCTTTGGCGGCGGCGGACCTCAAGATATTTTTAGCACCCTCTTTGGAAATGGGCGAGCACCGCGCAAAGGCGGCGATATCCAGACCGAAACATCTATTTCCTTTCGAGATTCAATTTTCGGCAGCGAGCTAAATCTTAAGGTAGCTCCTCAAGGTTCAACTCCGACCACAATTTCCACCAGAGTTCCTGCCGGAATAAACGATGGCGCAAAGATTAAATTAAAAGGCCGTGGCTCACCAGGACAAGCCGGTCCTGGCGATCTGTACATCATTATTCATGTAGTCCCACACCCGGTTTTCACTCGTAAAGGCGAAAATCTTCACATGAGTTTGCCGGTAACTTTCACCGAAGCGGCGCTAGGTGCTGATATTTCAGTTCCCACTTTAGATGGCGAAGAAGTCACAGTCAGAATTGCCCCGGGCACTCCAAATGGTCGGACCCTTCGAGTAAAAGGTCGCGGAGTTAAGAAAGGTCATGCCATTGGCGATCTGATGATTTCCGTAGATGTCCAAGTTCCGCAACGGGTCGATGGAAAAGCCAAGAAGGCGCTAGAAGAGTTTGCCGAAGCAACTAAAGATTTTGACCCCAGAGCCGACCTTAGCCAAAGAGCGCAGGCATAACGATGAACGAAAATGAGATAGAGGAAGAAAACTTCGCAACGCATTCAGATGACGAAGCGGTATATGTGATTTCGATAGCTTCACAATTGTCAGGGTTGCACCCTCAAACGCTTCGACAATATGACCGTATGGGGCTAGTTTCTCCAGATCGAGCTACTGGTCGAGGGCGAAGATACTCACTCCGAGATATTGCTTCATTGCGAAATGTGCAGCGTTTGGTTGGCGATGGAATCAACTTGGCTGGAATTAAGAGAATTATAGAACTGGAAAGCGCGGTCGCAACAATGGCATTGGAAATGGCCAAATTGCGAACTGAAGTTGATGCGCTGATTGAAGCCAATCCACCTAAATCGTTGATGCGTAGATCCAACCCGCCCATAGTGTTATATCAGGACCCATTGGTGGGCCAAGTAAAAGAAGATGATTCTCAGTAGATTCAATTAGAAGTAGATTCAAATAGAAGTAGTTTCAAATAGATAAGGTTAAGCCATGAGCGCACGAGAATCATTAAAAGCAGAGATCTTGAGTAAAGCAGTGGTCCACGGAAAGGTCATTCTCTCCTCCGGCAAAGAGGCGGATTACTATGTAGATCTTCGCCGTGTCACATTAGATGCAATCGCAGCACCATTGGTTGGTGAAGTGATGTTGGATCTAACTGCAGAATTAGATTTCGATGCAGTTGGCGGACTAACTTTAGGCGCAGACCCAGTTGCTACCGCAATGCTTCATGTTGCTGCATCGCGTGGAAGAAAACTCGATGCCTTTGTAGTTCGCAAAGCAGAAAAAGCCCACGGACTTCAGCGTCGGATTGAAGGCCCAGATGTTTCCGGACGCAGAGTTCTTGCTGTGGAAGATACCTCGACAACTGGCGGCTCAGTGCTTACTGCAGTGACCGCCCTAGAAGAAGCAGGTGCGATAGTGGTTGGGGTTGCAGTTATCGTTGAACGCGGTGCAGAGCCAAAAGTTACCGAAGCTGGTTTTGAATATCGTGCGGCTTACTCGCTATCTGATCTAGGGCTTTAACTACTTAGATACTTAACTTAAATGCTTTCGGGTGCGCCACTCTTTAAAGACTTCCCAAATAAGAGGAGCAACTGAGAGAATCACAATTACGGCAACTATCGGCAATATGTAGTGATCTACCGAACCCTTTAATTTTTCACCTAAGAAGTAGCCGGCCCAGATGAAGCCCTGCGTCCACACCAGGGCGCTAATAACATTCCAAAAGAGAAATTTTTGGTAACTCATCTTGATAATTCCAGCGACTGGGTTCACCAAGTGTCGGACGATCGGAATAAAGCGACCCAAGAAAATCATCTTCCCGTGGCCGTATTTATCCATCCATTTTTCGGCAGACTTGAGGCGGTCCGGATTGAAATATTTGGAGTTGGGCTTGTTAAAGAGTTTTACACCGTATTTATGACCTAAATGATGGCCAAATTGCGAACCCAAAATTGCAAAAATCGGAGATCCAATCACAACTGCCCAGAGTGAGAGATGAACATGGAGTTTGGCTCCAGTGCCCGAGGCGGTGACGCCGGCAATGAAAAGCAATGAGTCTCCCGGTAATCCAATGACAACCGGCAAACCGGTCTCAACAAAAAGGATCGTAAAAATGCCGGCTAACCCAAAAGAATTAATGGCGCTGCTGGCGTTGAAGATATTCATAGAACGCGTACCTTACCGTTGAGTAAGGAACCAGAGAGAAGCAAGAAGGTGATTTCTTCTTAAAACTGGAATTTCCACGGAACCAATAGACTAGTGGTCTACAAAACTCTGGACAATCGGCCATTTTTCCATCTATACCTATTTAATTAGCGCTATTTGGAGTAAAGGGTCTGAGTGTGTGTAACCTTTCGCCCATTGTGTGCCGCAAGCCAAAAGGGCTGCGCATCCTTGCAGAGTCGCAAGAATGGAGTTTTACATGACGAATCTGGTTCAAGTAACAGGATCAAACCTGGCCTACGTGTATGTAGTTCTGGGAGTTTCCTTAGTAGCGCTCGCAGTTGCCTATGCCTTACGGGCACAGGTGCTTGCCGCTGATGAAGGAACTGAAAGCATGAAAAATATTGCAGCCGCCGTTCAAGAAGGTGCCGCTGCTTATCTCAATCGACAATTTAAGACACTCTCATTTTTTGTCGCCATTGTTTTTGTTCTCCTCTTCGCCCTTCCCGGCACTAGTGATATTCGAATCGGTAGATCAATCTTCTTCCTTCTCGGTGCACTTTTCTCGGCTGGCGTGGGGTACAACGGTATGTGGTTAGCGGTTCGCGCAAATGTGCGCGTCGCTGAAGCAGCTCGCCAAAATTCTGCAGAGAATGCAGTTCGTATTGCATTCCGTACCGGTGGCGTTGTTGGTATGACCACAGTTGGTCTGGGGTTACTTGGTGCTTCTCTTGTTGTTGTTATCTACCGAGAGAATGCCCCTTCAGTATTAGAAGGTTTTGGATTTGGCGCCGCAATGCTGGCGATGTTCATGCGTGTTGGTGGCGGAATCTTTACCAAAGCTGCAGACGTTGGTGCAGACCTCGTCGGAAAAGTTGAGCAAGGAATTCCAGAAGATGACCCTCGAAATGCGGCCACAATTGCTGACAACGTTGGAGACAATGTCGGCGACTGTGCCGGTATGGCAGCGGACCTTTTCGAGTCTTATGCCGTAACACTGGTAGCAGCACTTATTCTTGGAAAAGCCGGATTCGGTGATGCCGGTCTCATTTATCCGCTCATCGTTCCAGCAATTGGAATCGTTACTGCGATCGTTGGAATTTTCATTACTCGTTTGCGTTCAACCGATAAGAGCGCAATGACCGCAATCAATCGTTCCTTCTTTATTTCGGCGATGATTTCTGCAGTCTTGGTTGGATTTGCAACATTTACTTACCTACCAGCATCTTTGAAGCAAATGTCAGGTCTAACTGCTGAAGCTGCCGGTGTTGACGTCAATCCACGTACTTTGGCACTTGGCGCAGTTCTTATCGGAATTGTTCTCGCTGCTGCAATTCAATTGCTCACTGGCTTCTTTACCGAAGTGGGCAAGCGCCCAGTAAATGATGTAGCTGCATCTTCTAACACCGGTGCCGCAACCGTTATTTTGGCGGGTATTTCAGTTGGTTTTGAGTCTGCAGTTTATTCTGCCGTTCTTATCGCTTCAGCTGTGTATGGCGCCTTCCTTCTTGGCCATGGATCAATCGTTCTATCGCTATTCGCTGTAGCGCTTGCCGGAACTGGATTACTGACCACCGTCGGCGTAATTGTCGCAATGGACACCTTTGGTCCTATTTCCGATAACGCGCAAGGCATTGCTGAAATGTCAGGCGATGTTGAAGGAGAAGGTGCAAAGATTCTTACCTCTCTAGATGCTGTTGGTAATACCACCAAGGCCATCACAAAAGGTATTGCTATCGCAACTGCAGTTTTGGCTGCCACTGCACTCTTTGGCGCATTTACCGATGCCATCAAGTTGGCAGTTAAAGATGCCGCAAAGGCAGTTACCGATCCACAATTCAACGGCGTGCTAGATGTTGCCAATCCACGTAACTTGGTCGGATTGATCATCGGTGCTGCTGTTGTCTTTATGTTCTCTGGTCTTGCCATCAACGCGGTTTCTCGCGCAGCCGGTGCCGTAGTCGTTGAAGTGCGCAAGCAATTCCACGAGCACCCAGGAATTATGTTGGGCACTGAGCTTCCAGAATATGGTCGCGTAGTGGATATTTGCACTCGTGATTCACTTCGAGAACTAGCAACACCTGGCTTGCTCGCAGTTATGGCTCCTATAGCCGTTGGTTTTGGTTTAGGTGTTGGCGCACTTGGTGCCTACCTTGCTGGAGCAATTGGCACGGGAACTTTGATGGCTGTATTCCTGGCCAACTCTGGTGGCGCTTGGGACAACGCAAAGAAGATGGTTGAAGATGGTCACTATGGCGGGAAAGGCTCAGATGCCCACGCAGCCACAGTTATCGGAGATACCGTCGGAGATCCATTCAAGGACACTGCTGGTCCAGCAATTAACCCATTGCTGAAAGTTATGAACTTGGTCGGACTTCTGATCACTCCAGCAATCGTTGGCTTTACCCTCAATGGCCACCAGACATATAGCAAACTTATTGCTCTAGTCGCAGTGATTGTCATCGTCGGCGCGTTAATCCGTAATCGTCGAGCCGCAACTGCGATTTTCGCGTAGTAGTTCGAATAGATTCGGTTAATAAGGAGAATATTGGGTACCAAATTAGTCATTGTTGAATCACCGGCGAAAGCTCGCAAGATTGGGAGCTTTCTCGGGGATGACTACGTGGTGGAAGCGTCGGTGGGGCATATCCGTGATCTGCCCCAGCGAGCTGCTGATATCCCAAAAGAATATAAAAAGATTGCTTGGGCAAAAGAGGGTGTAAATATCGAAGCGGACTTCGCGCCCCTTTACGTCATTAACCCCGATAAAAAGGCAAAAGTTTCTGAATTAAAAGAATTAATGAAGAGCGCCGATGAATTAATTTTGGCTACTGATGAAGACCGTGAAGGCGAAGCAATCGCCTGGCACTTGATTGAAGTCTTGCGACCAAAAATTCCGGTAAAGCGAATGGTTTTTCACGAAATCACTAAAGAGGCGATTCAAAAAGCTGCAGATGAAACCCGTGATTTAGATTACCGATTAGTGGATGCCCAAGAGTCCAGACGTGTTCTGGACCGACTATATGGATATCGAATTTCGCCAGTGTTGTGGAAGAAAGTGATGCCACGAATTTCCGCGGGACGAGTTCAATCCGTTGCCACACGATTGATTGTAGAACGCGAGCGCGAGCGCATGGCCTTCATCTCCTCGCGATGGTGGGATCTCAACGCCGAGTGCGATGCTGGCTTTAAAGCTAGGTTGCTGACTCTGGATGGAAAACGAGTCGCCACCACCAATGATTTTGATGATCATGGTGGGATTAAGGAAAAATCTCTAGAAAATATTTTGTTATTAGATGAAGTATCGGCTAATTCGCTGGTTCAATCCTTGGCGGGGCAAGCTCTGCTCGTTAAATCGACCGATGAATCTCCTCGAACTGAGCGTCCAAAGGCACCATTTACAACTTCCACAATGCAACAAGACGCTGGTTCTCGTTTGGGTTGGGGCGCGCAACTAACCATGAGAGTTGCCCAACGCCTGTACGAAAATGGTTACATCACCTACATGCGTACGGATTCGGTAACCCTTTCACAATCTGCAATCGCATCTGCCCGGGCATCCGCAAAAGCATTGTATGGCGCTGATTACATCCCTGCAGCACCCAGAAGCTACGAAAGCAAAACCAAGAATGCGCAAGAAGCTCACGAAGCTATTCGACCAGCGGGTGATGCCTTTAAAACCCCGGGAGAACTAGCGCCAGAATTATCTCGAGATGAATTTGCGCTGTACGACTTAATTTGGAAGCGCACCATCGCCTCCCAAATGTCGGATGCTAAGAAACTTCAAATGCGCGTGGACTTTGGCGCACTGACGTCAAATAACGAAACCGCAGTCTTTCGGGCAAATGGATCGGTTGTTACTTTTCCGGGCTTCCTGGCTGCCTATGAAGAAATAGTTGACGAGAAAACCGATGATCACGATGACTCCAAGCGGCTACCAGCGATGACTGTCGGCGACCTCATGAGCGTTTCGAAATTTACCTGCGAAGGCCATGAAACAAAACCACCGGCACGATATACCGAACCAACTTTGGTGAAGAAGTTAGAAGAGTTAGGCATTGGTCGACCATCGACATTTGCCTCCATCATTTCCACAATCCAAGATCGAGGCTACGTTGGAAAGCGTGGAAGAGCCCTAGTCCCAACCTTCTTAGCATTCTCGGTTACTGGTTTGTTGGAACAGCACTTCTCCAATTTGGTGGATTACGAATTCACGGCTGCGATGGAAGAAGATCTGGATCGAATTGCTAACGGCGAAGAAGATCGCGTTGCTTGGTTAAAGCGATTCTTCTTTGGAACTGAAGGCCACCCAGGACTCCAGGATCTTGCCGCTGACTTGGGTGCAATCGATGCTCAAGAAATAAATACCATGAAGATGGGCCAAGGGATAGAAATTCGAGTTGGTCGCTATGGTGCCTATCTACAACAAGGTGAGGGCGAAACTCGTAAATTCGCAAATATTCCAGAATCACTCGCGCCTGATGAACTCACTCTTGATATTGCAATTCAACTTCTCTCGCAACCTTCTGGTGAACGAGAATTAGGTGTAGACCCACAAACAAATCTCCCGGTAGTTGCAAAGTCCGGAAGATTTGGTCCGTATGTCACGCAAGCCCTTCCTGAAGGCGCAAAGAAGAGCGAGAAACCAAAGACGGCCTCACTACTCTCCACGATGTCATTAGATACCATCAACATTGATGACGCTTTGAAATTGCTCTCTCTGCCCAGGACGTTAGGCGAATTCGATGGCGAAGAAATCACAGTTCAAAATGGCAGGTATGGTCCGTACCTCAAGCGCGGTGCCGATTCCAGAACTTTGACTTCCGAAGAACAACTTTTCTCGATTGATTTAGAAGAAGCGATCACCATTTACAAAGAGCCCAAAGTTCGACGCCGTGGCGTTGCTAAGCCACCGCTCAAAGATCTAGGAATCGATCCAGGAAGTAGCAAGCCAGTTCTGGTTAAGGATGGTCGATTTGGGGTTTATGTCACCGACGGCGAAACCAATGCCACGTTACGACGTGGAGATACCGTCGAATTTCTCACCCTTGAGCGTGGGTTAGAACTTCTGGCCGGACGCCGAGCGTGGGAAGCTGAAAATGGTGGAGCAGGTCGAGTCAAGAAGAGCGCAAAGAAGGCTGTTAAAAAGGCACCTGCCGCCAAAAAAGCCGGAGCGCGAAAGAAGAGCGCACCTACTTTGACGAAAAACACGGTGAAGGCAACTGGTACCGCAAAGGTAAAGAAGAAAGCCGCCTCGGGAACTGGAAAATCAAAAAAGGCAGTTGCCGTCTAGGCTTAATCCATGTCCCAATCGCTGCCCTATCCCAGCGCGCCCGCTCAATCCGAGAGTCGAAGCGTTCTTGCCATCCCGGCATTTCGAAAACTCTGGAATTCAATGGCCTTCTCCTCTTTTGGCGACTGGTTGGGACTTTTGGCAACCACGGCGCTGGCCCAAGAACTTTCAGGTGGGGATTACACCAAAGCTAACTTTGCAATCGCCGGCGTATTCATCGTTCGACTCCTCCCAGCAGTTATTTTGGGTCCACTAGCTGGAGTAATTGCTGACCGCTTCGATCGACGGAGATTGATGGTCGTCTGCGACCTGCTTCGTTTTGCCTTGTATTTATCTATCCCCTTGGTGGGAAATTATTTTTGGTTGTACACGGCGACAGTTCTTGTGGAATCAGTAACTCTTTTTTGGTCCCCGGCAAAGGAAGCAACTGTCCCCAATTTAGTTCCCAAAAGTAAGTTGGAGAGCGCAAATCAGGTCACGCTTCTTGCCTCTTATGGAACGGCGCCTCTGGCGGCACTCACATTCACCATTCTCGCTCTTTTTTCCCATGGGTTAACAAATTTATTACCAACCCAGTACGCCTCATCGGCAGATCTGGCGCTCTATATTGATGCCGCCTCATTTCTTTACACTGCTTACATTGTTTATAAGCTCAAAGAAATTCCAAAAGGTCCAGCAACTAAAGGCGCTGCCAATGAAAATATCGGCAAGGCGCTGGTCGAAGGATTTAAATTTGTTAATGATTCAAAAGTAATTCGTGGGCTTATTTTCGGAATGCTCGGAGCCTTTTTTGCGGCGGGCGCGGTAATTGGTTTAGCTAGAACATTTGTAGGCGATCTCAACGCTGGAGATGCTGCATACGGAATTCTTTTCGCCTCAGTTTTTACCGGACTGGCATTGGGAATTTCGCTAGGTCCAAAGATATTTAGCCAGTTCTCACGAAGAAGGCTTTTTGGTGCTGCATTAACTATTTCTTCAACATTCCTGCTCTTACTCGCGCTAATTTCTAACCTGGTATTAGCAATTGGTGTAACCATAATTCTTGGCGCATTCGCCGGAGTTTCTTGGGTTACTGGGTTCACCATGCTGGGCTTGGAAGTGGAAGATGAAGTTAGAGGCAGAACTTTTGCCTTCGTTCAATCCTTGATTCGAATTTCATTAGTTCTCGTCTTAGCCATCGCTCCAGTAATCGCCGCGGCAATAGGCAGGCACACCTACAAAATTAACAACACCGTTTTTACTTACAACGGCGCCGCATTTACCATGTTTTTCGCGGGGGCTATCGGGATTCTGGTTGGAATCTTTTCCTATCGCCAGATGCGAGATCGACCCACCGTTTCTCTCTGGTCCGATGTTTTGGCTGCATTCAGAGGTGAGCTTGGCGGTATCACGGGAGCTGTGAAAACTGGGATATTCATTTCTTTCGAAGGTGGCGAAGGTTCAGGTAAATCAACCCAGACTCAGTTACTCAAGGAATATTTAGAGTCTCTGGGGGAAACAGTCGTATTAACCCGCGAACCCGGCGGCACTCCCTTGGGTGTTAAATTGCGTGAGATCTTGTTGGATAACCAGACAGGTGATATCTCTCCGCGCGCTGAAGCGTTGATGTATGCAGCTGATCGAGCCCACCATGTCTATTCCGTTATTAAGCCGGCACTTGACCGTGGTGATGTAGTAATCACGGATCGGTATTTAGATTCATCCATTGCATACCAAGGTGCTGGGCGAGTCCTGCAACCTGCCGAAGTTGCCAGAATTTCTCGTTGGGCCACGGAGACACTCACTCCAACTTTGACCGTCATTATGGATCTTCCAGCCGAAATCGGTTTATCTCGACTACAGTCACAGGACCGATTGGAGAGCGAACCGTTAGCCTTCCACGAAAGAGTACGGCAAGAGTTTTTGAATCTAGCCAATGTGGATCCAGAACGTTATTTTGTGGTTAATGCAACTCAAAGCCGCGAACAAATTCACACTCAAATTACTGAACGAATTTCTCAACTTCCCCTCTTGAAGATTAATGCAACAGCAAAGTCCAAGAAGAACAAAGTGCATTGATGTATGAAGTATTCAATAATCTAATCGATCAAGATTCGGTTGTGGAAGTTTTACAAGAGGCAATCGATTCATCTAAGAATGATCTCGATGATTCGCAAGGGATGACACACGCCTGGCTTTTTACTGGCCCACCTGGCTCCGGACGTTCCACTGCAGCACTTTCATTTGCGGCCGCTTTAGTCTGCCCGAACAGTGGTTGCGACTCTTGTAATCACTGCCGTACCGCTTTAGCGGGAAGTCACGCCGACGTAGAGTTGGTGCGTAGTGAAGGTCTAACTATAAAGATCGATGAGGTTCGGGAATTAATCACCCGAGCAAGTTGGTCCCCTTCGGTCTCAAATTATCGTGTCGTGGTGATTGAGGATGCAGACCGCTTAACCGAATCTGCTGGAAATGCACTGCTGAAAGCGATCGAAGAACCAGGTCTTCGAACCGTTTGGTTACTGTGCGCTCCAACTCTGAGTGACGTGTTACCCACCATTCGCTCTCGAACTAGAAATCTCACCCTTCGCACCCCATCAACAAAAGCAGTTTCGGTCTTGTTGCAGCGCGCCGATATCCCGGCCGAATTAGCAGATTTTTCAGCCAGAGCTTCACAGGGTCATATTGGTCGAGCTCGAAGGCTGGCCCTGGATGAAGGCGCCCGAAACCGCCGAACCGCCATCTTGAAACTTCCCACCGCAATCACCGACATTGCCTCTGCATTTAAAGCCGCTGCACTTTTGGTGGATGCGGCTAAGAAAGAAGCAGAAATCGAATCCGACCGCCGCGACGATAAAGAGATTCACGATCTTAAAGAGGCTTGGGGTCAGCAAGGATCGAAGCTTTCACAAGGCGGCTCGAAAGCCGTTAAAGAATTAGAGAAAGAGCAGAAATCTCGCTCGACCCGGATGGTCCGAGATTATTTGGATATAGCCCTCCTTGATATGGCCACTTTTTATCGAGATGTACTCCTGGTTCAATCTAATGCAACCGATATTGCTGACGTCATTATAAATATGGATTTGGAATATGAGATTATGAAAATGTCCGCTATTACATCATCGGAACAAACGCTTCGTAAAATGGATGCAATTATGCGAACTCGCGTGAATCTTTCTCATAATGCCAATCCACTGATTGCAGTAGAAGCGCTAATGGTGCAACTTCGATGAGGGAAAAACCCAATAAAACCACGGTATTTGGTCTACTTTTGGTAGTTGTCATGTTGGCATTTACGCTTCCTTCGGTAAAGAATGTCCTTCACAGTACGTGGACCATTAAGGATTTCCAAACTCAGAAATTGGATTGGAAAGTTTGTTACGAGACTTACAAATGTGCGGTTTTAAAAGTTCCGATGGATTACGATCACATCGATAAGAATATTTTTCATATATTAGTTCTTAAACATGAAGCGCTTAATTCAAAGCAACGTCTTGGATCTATTGTTGTTAATCCCGGAGGTCCAGGGGGTTCTGGCACTGATTATGCCTATGCTGCCGAGTCAATTGTTTCTAATGCTATAAATCAAAAATTCGATATCGTGGGATTTGACCCCAGGGGAGTTGCTTCCTCGGATCCACTTCGTTGCTTAAATGATAAGCAAACCGATGCCTATTTAGCCGAAGATGGAAAAGCAGATACTCCGCAACAAGAAGCCGATTCCTTGAAATCCAGCAAATTCTTTGCCCAAGCATGTGCCAAAGCAGCCGGAGTCAAGCTAGGCCATTACAGCACTTTAGAATCAGCCAAAGATATGGAATTACTTCGGATCGCGTTGGGCGAGAAGAAATTAAACTTCCTTGGAAAAAGCTACGGAACTTTTCTCGGAACTTTATACGCCTCTTTGTATCCGAATTCCGTCGGCCGTTTTGTTTTAGATGGCGCGGTCGATCCAAACGTCTCGATTCGAGATCAGAACTTAGCTCAAGCTAAAGGTTTCGATTTGGCTCTTGGTGATTTTCTTAAGTCAACTAAAAGCATTTCTCGCGATCAGGTACTGTCACTTATCAATCGAGCTGAGACCAACCCTCTTTCCAGTGCTACCAGTCGGAAAGTGACGCCAGCGCTAATAGTGATTGGAATTGCTTCCTCGCTTTATGACAACACTGAAGGTTGGCCGCTCTTACAAAAGGCCCTTCGCCAGGCCATAGATACTGGAAACGGGCAGTTGCTTTTGGACCTTTCGGATCAATATACAAATAGAGATAAGAATGGTCATTATTCAGATAATCAGAATGACATCGCCCTGGTTGTCAGTTGTCTCGACTGGAACGAATCACGATCTTTGGCTCAAATGAAACTAGACCGAGAGATTTTTGCCAAGGCGGCACCTGTTTTCGGCCCATTTTTGACCTTTTCAGGGCTCTCCTGCCACTACTGGAGTGCGCCGCCAGTAGTTCCACCAGTTTTACTTCGAGATTTAAAAACACCGCCTATTTTGGTAATTGGCGTCACTGGCGACCCGGCAACCCCTTATGCCTGGGCCGTGGCGCTACATAAAGATTTTCCAGAGTCGGTTTTCTTGACCTTCGTCGGCGAAGGCCATACTGGTCATAACCGTGGAAGCGCCTGTATCGACGCAGCGGTAGACCGATATTTCTTGACTGGCCAAGCGCCGGCTCATTCGCTTCGATGCGTGGCTTAGCCCCAAAAGTTGGTAAAAAGCACTCCTCTGGATAGGGCAAGATTTACACATGCGCCTCGATCATGTCTCATACGTTGCCTCCCATGACCAGCTCGTTGACGTAGTTCAACGCCTAGGTTCTCGACTGGGATCAGCATTTGTGGATGGCGGAATTCATCCGCGATTTGGCACTCGCAACTTCACAATTCCCCTGGTGAATGGTCACTATCTAGAAGTGGTCTGCCCGTTGAATCATCCAGCCTCGGACCAAACTCCTTTTGGTCAAGCGGTCACTAAGCGAGCAAATGAAGGTGGCGGTTGGCTTACTTGGGTGATTTCAACCGATGATATTTCACCCATCGTTTCCAGACTAGGCCGCGAAGCCGTTCCTGGCCACAGAATGCGCCCTGACGGCACTGATCTTCATTGGAAGCAAATTGGAGTTCTTGCAACAATTTACGATGCCCAACTTCCCTTCTTCATCGAATGGAGTTCAGCAGATCATCCATCAGCCGACGGCAAAGCAGTTGCAGAAATTGTAAAGATTCAAATTGCTGGAGATCTCAACACTATAGAAGCTTGGCTCGGCACCGACATTAAAGCCGCACTAGGTGATGTCGAAGTTGAATGGCTTGATGTAGAAGCAAATGACGGCTTTACTGGAGTTGTTGCTATCGATTTCAAAACTCCAAATGGAATAGTTCGACTAGATTAGTTTTTATTACCTTCGCCGCCTTAGCTCAGTCGGTAGAGCGACGCTCTCGTAAAGCGTAGGTCGTGAGTTCGACTCTCACAGGTGGCTCGAACATAAGTGTCATTATCAGGGATCCTGTGATTGGAATTTAATGCCAAATAGAGGGCTAAAACGTGCGGTTCTCATCGCATTACTCTCGGCCTGGGCGTCCAAGACCTTTGCTAAAAAATCAGGGGAAACTATTTCAGGAAGAGTTCTTCTTTTCTTGCGGCCCGGCGCAATTTCCGAACTTTCCCAAGGCCGAAAAGTTCTCTTAGTGAGCGGAACAAATGGGAAAACCAGTACTACCCGTTTTCTCGTAAGAATCATTGAGCAGTTAGGTGCCGTCACTACTAGTCCGTCCGGGTCTAATCTTTCGTGGGGTGTGGCGGGCTCACTGCTGAAGCGAGCCAGTTTTGCAGTTCTTGAGGTAGATGAATTGCATTTAGCAAATGTCATCACGCAGACTCAGCCAGAAGTGGTTTTACTTCTTAACCTAACTCGAGATCAATTGCACCGAATGCACGAAGTAAAACGCGTCGCAGATAGATGGCGCGAAATCGCTGAAAGATCACCGAATACAACTTTTGTCGTAGATATTGATGACCCATTTGTAAATTACGCGACTCAGAATGCTGCAAAAGTTTTTCGTATTTCATTCGGAGGAAGATCTCATCCAGATGGCGCGGTTTGCCCCAACTGCGGCGGTTACATGAAGTGGAGTTCGGGGTTATACGAATGCTCATGCGGCCTATCCAATAAGTCATATGAAAAACTTCTTGTTGCTGCAAGTGCACCAGAGCGAAATTCCATTCTGGCAAATATCGCTGGCTCTTTGATCGGCGCGCCGTGGCTTGAAGTTTCGCCATCGGAACTTGAACGGACAATCAATATCAAATCTGGTGGGGTTACCGCCACTATCCGGCTCACAAAAAATCCTGCATCTTGGACCGAAGCGCTAACAGGAATTAATTCACATCAAGTGATTTTGATTTTGAATGCGCGGGAAGTCGACGGCATAGATACTTCATGGCTCTACGATGTTGACTTTCAAATTTTGCAAGGTCGTAAAGTTGTTGTCACTGGCGAACGCGCATTAGACATGCAATATCGATTACACGTCCAAGGCATCGAATCAATTGCCGTCGAGAACTTCACAACTGCTATCACCCAATTTTCTTCGGGAGAACATGTTCAGGTTCTTTCGGCCTACACGGCCTTTTTTGAATTGAGCCGATAGCCATGCTTACAATCGTCCGCATTCATAATGAACTTCTTGGGACCTATGGCGACCGGGGCAATGCCGATGTGCTGGCATTTAGAGCACATCTCAACGGAATCGCTGCCGAAGTCGTTGATATTTCCTATTTAGAGATCCTTCCCAAGAGTGCTGATATTTATCTCATGGGTGGCGCCGAAGATGCTGCGCAAGCTTTGAGCCTGACCGCCTTAGAAAAAGGAGGAGCCTTAGCCAGCGCGATTTCTCAAGGCGCCACTCTTTTAGCCATCTGTGCCGGATTTCAAATAGTTGGTGAGAGTTTTACCGATGGGCAGGGTCAAGAAATATCAGGTTTAGGTTTGTTGAACGTCCGTACCTCTCCAGGTGAAAAGCGTTTTGTCGGAGATATAAAGGTCAAAGCCTCATTCCTAGATTGTGAATTTACCGGTTTTGAAAATCATGGCGGCCGCACTGTTTTGGGCGAAGGAGTACAGCCATTTGGACATGTACTTGTCGGTCATGGAAACGGAGCCGAATCCGTGGATGGCGCAATTTCGGGAAATGTTTTTGGAACTTACCTACATGGACCAGTCTTGGCCCGAAATCCTGAATTCGCTGATTTCCTCTTGGCAAAAACCACTGGTCAATCCACGATTAATTATGTGGATGAGCTAGCGGTTGAATACGCCCATTGGCGAAGATCGGTGACGAAATAATTTGATTGAATTAATAAAAATCATTCCAGCTTTTGCACTAACAGCTCTTCTGTTGGCGATCGTTCCTGGTCAGGGAGTTGCCATGGTGCTTCGCCAGAGTTTGATCGGGGGGTCTCGCGCAGCCATTTATTCGGTCTTGGGAAATGCATCAGGACTCATTCTTTGGGGAACCCTGTCCGCAGTGGGGCTCTCGGCAGTTTTTGCTAAATCTCATTTCGCCTTTTCAATTTTGAAATATTCGGGCGTAATTTTCTTGGTTGGACTTGCCATCCAAACATTGCTGCAATTGCGCAAAGAATTCGGTAAGTTCGACATTACGGGAAGTGCGAAAATCAAATTTCTACCGGCCTATCGCCTTGGCTTGATAACCAACTTGACCAATGTGAAGGCCGCGGTTTTTGCAGTTGCTTTTATTCCAGCCTTTGTACCCAAGAATTTTTCACTCGGGTGGGGAATTTTTATCCTTGGAATTGTTCAAGCCAGCGTTTCCACGACTTGGTATTCGTTCCTGGTCAGCGTTGTCGATCGAGCATCCACCTTCCTCTCACGTCCTAGTATTCGAAGATTTCTCACAGGAGTTTCTGCGGCGGGAATATTGGTACTGGCTCTAGGGTTATTACTGACATCGCCCAGATAATCCATCACCCAGATAATCCATCGCACAGAAAATCAATGGCTAGTTAAAGTAGATTAGGTCCTATCGAAGGGAAAACCCCGTGAAGATTTATATGATTTTGGCTGATTCAGCTCAAGAAGTAAATGGCAAACTCTACATTTTGGGTGGCGGATGGGATGTTGCTGGCTCCCCACTTCCATCAATGGCGGTCGCGGTGAAAGCAGAAATTCCATGGACCTCCACGAATAAGAAATTAAATTGGTCCCTTTCCTTGGTCAACGAGGATGGCAATCTGATCCGAGATGAAGCTGGAAATCCAATGGGAACCAATGGGCAGGTGGAAGTAGGACGACCTTCTGGTCATCCAGAAGGTGCCCCTATCTCGTGGCCAATGGCGGTTAACATCAATAATCTCGTTTTAGCGGCGGGTAGGTATGAATGGCAACTGGAAATAGATGGATCACACGAGAGCGTTTCCTTCATTATTCGCTAGTTTCTTCATTCGACTTAGCCTATTTATCACCTGAAAACAAGAGCGATTTGGGAAAACCCCCTCCTCTCCGTTACCCTTTCTCAGTTGTTGCAACCGCAGCACTCCCCATAAGAACGCACACAGCGTTCGCTCGCGAGTCTTAGCTAATAATTTGATCGAAGTCGGATCATCTCGAGACACGCTTGATGTCTCGATTGGTAGATCCATGTCTTTTCATGCTTTAGGTGTTAACCCTGCGCTGGTCCAAGCTCTTGACCTCGAAGGAATCTCTTCGCCATTTCCTATTCAAACCGCCACATTGCCCGATGCAATTGATGGCCGCGACATTCTGGGCCGAGGTCAAACTGGCTCCGGAAAGACTCTTGCTTTTGGTTTAGCCATGATGACTCGATTGGCTGGCCGTACTGCGCAACCACATCGTCCACTTGGATTAATTCTGGCTCCAACTCGCGAACTTGCCATGCAGATCAACGACGTCATTGGACCGCTATCTCGCCGAGTAAATTTGAACTCCCAAGTAGTTGCAGGTGGGCTTTCTTACACTGGTCAGATTCAAGCGCTCAAGCGTGGCGTCCCGATCATTGTTGCAACACCTGGTCGCCTGATTGACCTTCTCGAAAAACGACACATCGAACTCGATGATGTTGTAATCACTGTTATTGATGAAGCCGATCAAATGGCTGACATGGGATTCTTGCCTGTGGTTAAAGAAATTCTTGGTTTAACGAAAGATAACGGACAACGGTTGTTGTTCAGCGCCACTTTGGATCGCGATGTCGATACCCTGGTGAAGAAGTTCCTAAAGAATCCAGTAACGCACTCTTTAGAGAACGAGAAATCTCGTTCGGCCGATATGTTGCACCATGTTTTGATCATGGACCAAGCACATAAAGATTTAATTTCTACTCAGATTGCCGCTCGTGAAGGACGTACTATTTTCTTCGTTCGAACAAAACATGGTGCAGATAAGTTAGCTGACAAAATGTTGCAAAATGGTGTTCCAGTTGGTGTCCTTCATGGTGGAAAGTCGCAAGGACAACGAACTCGCGTATTGGCAGCATTCAAAGATGGACGCGCCTCGGCACTTGTTGCAACCGATGTCGCCGCACGCGGTATCCACGTGGATGACGTTTCCTTGGTAGTTCATGTTGATGCACCAGCAGATCACAAAGATTATCTTCACCGCGCTGGCAGAACTGCACGCGCCGGTGCAACCGGAGTTGTCGTTACCTTGGCAACTTCCAAGCAGAAGAAAGGCGTCTACGGTTTAACTACACGCGCCGGAGTGAAATTGACCGAAAGTTATGTTCGTCCATCTGATGAAGAATTAATTCGAATTACTGGAGCACAAGAACCTTCCGGAATCCCTGTCATCGTCGAAGCTGAAAAACCATCTCGTGGTCGAGGCGGAGATCGCAGCGCAGATCGCGGTTACCGCGGTAGTCGAGGCGGAGATCGTGGCCGAAGTTCTGAACGATCTGATCGTCCGATAAGAACCGATCGTCCGGCACGTACTGAACGACCAGAACGAACTGAACGACCAGAACGAACTGAACGACCAGAACGAACTGAACGACCTGCTCGAGTTGAACGTACCGAAGTTCCAGTTCGTGCAGAAAGAAGCGACCGCCCGTTCCGAGCAACAAAGAGTGAACGTCCAGCGCGGCTAGAACGCACTGATCGTCCTTACCGTGCCGCCGATAAATTCGAGCGTCCAGCAAGAAGCGAAAGAAGCGACCGCCCTTACCGCGCCGCTGACAAATTTGATCGTCCAGCCAAGGCCGAACGAGCCGTTCGAAGTGATCGTCCAGTTCGTGGCGAAAAGTCGGAGCGACCATTTCGTCCAGCAAAAACTGGTGCACCAATGCGCGCCGAAAAATGGGAAAAGCC
>JBAXSZ010000014.1:0-30628 GCA_037130455.1 Actinomycetes bacterium
TGGTACTGCAAGGGGGACCTTGTGGGAGAGTAGATCGCCGCCGGACATCATTTACTAAGGACCATCCTTCGGGGTGGTCCTTTTTTATTGTAATGGCAGTTTCTCGGGAATTGACCGGCCAGATTAACAGGCCCAAGTTCTTCACATCTTGTTGTAGCGCTGATTCTGACACGAGGGGAAATGTTCAGACTTCGGGAATGAAACCTTCCGATCTGATCACACCAACTACAGCAATTAATCAAGTTTTTCTGGTCGGGAAAGTGAACTCTCCCGGAGTTGAGAAAACTCTGCCTAGTGGTGATTGCGTTGTTGAATTTAGAATTTTGGTTGATCGAGAAAAGCCTCGAGGTAAGAAGCGAGAGGTAGATGTGTTGGATATTGCCACATGGAATACCCGGCTGCGTAAACGGGCACTTTCCTTGCAACTGGATGAGTGGGTAGAAATTGAAGGATCGTTGCGTCGTCGATTTTGGCGTGGACCGGCTGGACTTGCGAGCCGCTGGCAAGTCGAAGCAAGCGAGGTTCGTCGCATTTAGATACGGTTAGCACATGGCACAAGATATTTTTTCTTCATTGAAGAATTACGCAAATAAACTTTCCGGAGGCGAGAAGACTCCCGCCGAGATGGCTAACGCCCTAAAGTCCTGGCTCGAGGAGAGCGGGGAGATGATCAAAGAGAAAATTGAAAGCGAGATTGAAACTGCTGCTGCACGTATGGGATTTGTTCGACAAGATGATCTTGACGAGATCCTCGCCCGAATAGCTGAACTGGAATCTCGAAACGCACCACAGGCAACCAAAAAGGCTACGGCAAAGCCAGCGACTAAGCCTGCTGCGAAGAAGAGTGCAACCAAAAAGATTGCGAAGTAATTAGATGATAGAAATCGGGCAGATCAAGGATTTAATCGATTCCGTGAGTCAGCTGCCATTGGAAGAACACTGTAATCGCTTCGATGAAGTTCATACGCAACTTCAGGCCGCTCTTTCTGAAGTTGATGGGATTTAATAGGTAGCGTTATCTGACTATGAAAACACGACTAGATGCTGAACTTGTCCGCCGCGGCTTGGCTAGATCCAGGGACCATGCGGCCGATTTGATTGAATCTAGATCAGTCCTGGTCATTGGTATTCCTGCTTCAAAACCGGCGACCCAAGTGGATGCTGAAACTTCCATTACCATTCAAGGTGATCGCGATGATTTCGTATCACGTGGCGGTCATAAATTGGCTGGCGCTCTGGATGCATTCCCCGAAATTAACGTCGCTGGGAAACGAGCACTTGATGCTGGGGCATCTACGGGCGGTTTCACCGATGTGCTTTTGAAGCGCGATGTGGCATCTGTGGTGGCGGTCGATGTTGGTTACGGTCAACTGGCGTGGGAGTTACGCCAAGATCCCCGAGTCCAGATTTTGGATCGCACCAATGTTCGGCATCTAACAATTGAACAGATTGGTGATCCAGTCGATTTGATCGTCGCCGACCTTTCCTTTATCTCTCTTACCTTAGTCTTACCTGCGCTGGTTTCAGTTTCTAGAAGTGCTGCTGATTTCTTGGTCATGGTCAAGCCGCAATTTGAAGTGGGTCGGGAAAAATTAGGCGCTGGTGGAGTAGTTAGGGATCCTCTTCTTCGAAGAGCTGCAGTTAAAGATGTAGCAGATTCAGCTTATGACATGGGGCTAGGTTGCAAGGGCGTTGTGGCTAGCTCATTGCCTGGCCCGGCTGGAAATGTTGAATATTTTCTCTGGTTGCAACGGGGAGCCGAAGAAATTTCGGAACAGGAACTTGATCACGCGATCTCCGAAGGTCCGCAGTAATGTCGGTTTTCAATCGCCAAGTACTTCTGGTAATTCATCCCACTAAGAAGGAAGCGCACGAATTCGCTATCGAATTAGCGGCGGCCCTTGCTGTTAAGGGAATATCTGTCCTCACCAATTCTCTGCTTGCACTTCCTGGCATGGCACCATTGAAATCCATCGAGAATTTGGAAGCAGCAATTGTCTTAGGTGGAGATGGAACTATTTTGCGAGCGGCGGAGCTGCTCCATGGTCACGCAATTCCTATCTTAGGAATAAACCTTGGCAACGTTGGCTTCCTAGCAGAAGTAACTCAGCCTCCCATGTCTAAAATCGTCGAAGCTATCGTGGCGCGGGAATTGAAGAGCGAACCTCGGTTAACTTTGCATTTTGACATTATTCGAGCTGGAGAAGTTGTTCAATCGGGGTGGGCGCTCAACGAAGTCACCATTGATCGAAATACCGACCAAATGGTTCAACTTTTCCTTCAAATCGATGGTCGTCCCCTTTCCAGGTGGGGATGCGATGGTGTTATCTGCGCTACGCCAACGGGTTCAACTGCTTATGCATTCTCAGCTGGTGGCCCGGTCATGTGGCCCGAAGTCAGTGCTTTTGTGCTTTTGCCACTTGCGGCTCATGCGCTCTTTTCGCGGCCGATGGTCGTCTCTCCAGATTCACAAATAGTGATTGATGTTGAATCCCATCAGGCACATCTATCGGCAGATGGAATGCGTAGACATCCACTAGAACAGAATGACCGAGTAGTTCTCACTCGGGATTCGCAGAGTGTTTACTTGGCGCATATGGAAGATGCCGTATTTACCGATCGCTTAGTTGCAAAATTTAGATTGCCCATCGAAGGCTGGCGCGGTGAGTGAAAACTCCTCGCTTGAAGAGATCACAATTCGAGGACTGGGAGTCATCGATTCTGCCAGCATCGAACTCAAAGGTGGCTTAACTGTTTTAACCGGCGAAACTGGAGCCGGCAAGACTATGGTTCTTACGGCTCTGTCATTAATTTTGGGCGCTAAATCAGATATCGATCTGATTCGCAAAGGGGAAGAGCGCGCAACAATCAGTGGAAAGTTTCATATCTCTTCCAAGCTATCCGCTGAGCTTGTCGAAAATGGCGCAGATATTGAAGATAATTCAGTAATTATTTCGAGAACAATTTCGACTTCGGGAAAGTCGCGCGCCTTGCTCGGTGGCAACCTGGTAAATAATCAGCAGATAATCAACCTCGCTGATTCGCTCATTGAAATTCATGCTCAATCCAATACCGCTCGTCTGGCCAAACCCCACATTCAACGTCAACTTCTAGATGACTTTGCCCAGAATTCATTCCTTCTTTCCAGCTATTCCGATATTTATTCGCAATATCTGGACTTGTCTGGGCGTATCGCGGATTTAAAAAAGCGGATGTTACAACGGGATCAAGAAGTTGAGGAGATTAAGCAATTCATAGAAGACTTCACAAAAGTAAATCCAGAATCTGGCGAGATTGAATCCATCGAAGAGGAAATTGTTAAGTTAAGTTCGGTGGAGTTACTCCATGAAGAGATATCTAAAACTTTGACGCTATTAGAGGATGAAGAAACTTCTATCTTTAACATGATGCAGCAGGGCAGAAAGTCTCTGGATCTAACTCGGGGCAAAGATTCACTATTGGATGAAATTTCCGAAAAATATTCAGATGCTCTTTTCGCAATGCAGGAAGTTTCCGGCTCGCTTGCAAGTTACCTCATGAATTTAGAAGCCGATCCAATACGTTTTGACTTTTTGCAAAATCGGAAATCCTCCATTAACTCACTATTGAAAAAGTATGGAAAAGGCAGCGATCGAGCCATTGCCTATGAAGAGCTCGTTCGGGAGGGCCAAGCAGCACAACTGCGACTTGAGGATCTCACTGGTGGAGATACCAGGATCCATGACATGGAAAAAGAATTGAAAGTTCTTTTTGGAGCTCTTGCCAAGTCAGCAGGTGTTCTTTCCTCATCGCGCCAAGCTGCAGCAAAAGATTTCTCTCGCTTAGTCTCGGATGAATTAACTGCGCTATCTATGCCCAATGCACAATTGGATATCCGGGTCAATACCGACCCTGGGCTTAATATTTCAGCTTTTTCGACCTCTGGCTTGGATGAAGTCGGCATTTTTTTCACTGCGCACAAGGATGGCAACTTTCTCTCGTTGGGCAAAGTGGCCAGCGGTGGTGAAATGTCTCGCACTATGTTGGCAATTGAGGTAGTTCTGGCCGAACGCGCCCCGTTGGGAACCTATATTTTCGATGAGGTAGATGCAGGAGTAGGCGGCAAAGCAGCGGTCGAGGTAGGACGAAGGCTGGCGCAGTTAGCCAAAAGCTCTCAAGTGATTGTGGTCACTCACCTTGCCCAAGTTGCGGCCTGGGCTGACAACCATCTAGTCGTTCAGAAAAATGAAACTGGATCGGTTACCCAAAGCGATGTAATGGAGATTGTTGGCAAGGATAGAGAAGTGGAAATTGCCCGAATGCTCTCTGGCCAAGAAGATTCGGCTGTGGCCCGGGAACACGCCGCTGAACTGCTCAAGTTAGTCCATGAATCGATGATAAGTTAGCACTCCGTGACTACCTCTCATGTGACCAAACATTTATTCGTCACTGGAGGCGTCGCCTCTAGTTTAGGAAAAGGCCTTACCGCCTCCAGCATTGGACGGCTATTGCGTGCCCGAGGAATTCGGGTGACGATGCAAAAACTGGACCCGTATATCAATGTCGATCCAGGCACCATGAACCCATTCCAACATGGCGAGGTCTTTGTCACCGATGATGGTTCGGAAACCGATCTAGATATTGGGCATTATGAGCGTTTCCTCGACACCAACCTGCATGGTTTTGCCAACGTCACCACTGGACAGATCTACTCCAGCGTTATCTCAAAAGAGCGTCGTGGCGAATATTTGGGAGACACGGTCCAAGTTATTCCGCACATCACCAACGAAATCAAAGAGCGAATTCGCGCTATGGCGGGACCGGAAATCGATATTGTTATCACCGAAGTTGGCGGCACTGTCGGCGATATTGAGTCATTGCCTTTCCTGGAGGCGGCCCGGCAAATTCGCCAGGATGTTGGTCGGGAAAATGTTTTCTATCTCCACGTTTCACTTGTTCCATACATCGGTCCTTCTGGTGAACTCAAGACCAAGCCAACGCAGCACAGCGTGGCTGCGCTTCGTTCCATAGGCATTGCGCCGGATGCGATCGTCATCCGCTCAGATCGCGAAATTCCGGACGGGGTAAAGCGGAAGATCTCTTCTATGTGCGATGTTGATTTAGAAGCGGTTGTTGCAGCGGTTGATGCCCCATCGATTTATGACATTCCCAAAGTTCTTCACTCTGAAGGCCTTGATGCGTACATCGTCCGTAGATTGGGGCTGCGTTTTGCCGATGTCGCTTGGGGCGTGTGGGGGGAGTTGCTGGAACGAGTACACCATCCTGCTCATGCGGTAACAGTTGCGCTCGTTGGAAAATATGTCGATCTACCTGATGCTTATCTATCGGTAACGGAAGCACTACGAGCCGGCGGCTTTGCTAACAACGCCCGAGTCAACATTAAGTGGGTTGCCAGCGATGAGTGCGATACTCCGGAAGGTGCCCAAGAGAAACTCTCTGATGTGGATGCAGTGTGTGTCCCTGGCGGGTTTGGCGTTCGAGGCATCGAAGGAAAACTCGGCGCACTTCGTTACGCGAGAGAGCACAAGATCCCGACTCTGGGCCTATGCCTAGGGTTGCAGTGCATGGTTATCGAAGCAGCAAGAAATCTTGCCGGTATTACTGATGCCAATTCATCGGAGTTCGATCCAGAAACTGCACATCCTGTAATTGCCACCATGGCCGATCAATTGGAAATCGTGGCTGGCAAGGGAGATATGGGCGGAACCATGAGATTGGGGCTATATCCTGCCGTTCTTACTGCTGGTTCGATCGTCGCAGAAACATACGGATCTACGGAGATTTCTGAACGCCATCGCCATCGCTATGAAGTAAACAACCGTTATCGTGAAGAAATTGCCGCCACCGGATTGGCATTCACTGGCCTCTCTCCAGATGGTCACTTAGTGGAATTTGTTGAACTACCACAGAATATTCATCCTTACTATGTTGGAACTCAAGCACACCCAGAGTTCCTCTCGCGGCCAACTCGTCCACATCCATTATTTATCGGTCTCATCGCAGCGGCTCTTGCTCGTCATGAAATCCGATAGCGATCGCGTTTTCGAGTATCTGAATTACCTTGCTGTTGAAAAAGCTCTTGCCGCCAACACTTTGATCGCTTATCGAAAAGACCTTGGGCGCTTTCTGGATTTTGCCCAGAGCAATGGTTTTCATTTTGATGAGCTCAATGTAGAAATCATGTCAGAGTTTGTTGCTTGGTTGCGCGGGAAAAATTCTGATTTCCCACCACTTTCTGAAGCCTCCATATCTCGAATGGTGGTTTCGATTCGGAATTTTGTGAAATTTGATTCACGGGAAAGTGGCAAAACCAATCCCATTCAAGATTTTCATCCACCGAAAATTCCTAAGCGGCTTCCCAAGTCCTTAACTGTTGCTGAAATTGATCAACTCATTTCACATGCTTCTAACAAGGAAGACCCAATAACGCTCCGAGATCTTGCTCTCATTGAATTTCTCTACGCGACAGGTGCGCGAATAAGTGAAGTACTCAATTTAACTGTGGCAGATATTTCTTCCATTCATGACGATGGGGGATTCGCAGTAAAACTCAAAGGTAAAGGCGGAAAGGAACGAATTGTTCCGGTTGGTTCTTTTGCCCGAACCGCTTTGGGAGATTACTTAATTCGCACCCGGCCCTTACTTGTAAGGAGCGCTGCCAATAACTGGCTTTTTCTTAACCTACGCGGCCAAAAATTAAGTCGTCAAAGTGCCTGGCAAATAATTTCTGACGTTGCCGATCGTGCCAAGATTTCCAGAGAAGTTACCCCTCATGCACTGCGGCACTCGTTTGCCACCCATCTTTTAGATGGTGGCGCCGATATTCGAGTCGTACAAGAGTTATTAGGACATTCCTCGGTCACGACTACGCAAATTTATACTCTCGTCACGATTGATAAATTGCGAGAAAGTTACGCAATGGCGCATCCACGCGCCAAATAGAAAACCTTATCGGTTTATCTGCCTCGTAATCGTCTGGCCAAAATGCTTTGGTCGCCTTTGGTTTCTAAATCTGCAATCACAATTGCCAATGATTCTCTAACGATGCGACCTCGATCTACAGCCAACCCAAGATCCCCGCGAAGCGCCAACCTGGCTTGCTCTAGATCGTAGAGTTCCTCGGGGGAGAGATACACGGTGATTTTCTCATCATGGCGTTCGCGACCGCTCGGAGAACGATCGAAAGAATTTACCCGTCGGCGAGGCGTTTGCCGAACTGATTTTGTCGTAGCTGGAGTTACAGGAGTATTGGGTACATCTGAGATCGCCTGTGGCTCTACTGATGGTGCAGAAACAGGTGTGGGGACAGCGCTGAGTGTGGTTGTTGTTCTAAATAATTCATCTGCTCCAGGAAGACTGACGCGACGACTCATTTGGTGCCTCCAATAGAAATAAGTTCTCGAGCTAATCGGCGGTAGGCAGAAGCGCCTGAGGAAGAGCTAGCGTATGAAGTAATCGGCTCACCCTTTACTGTGGATTCGGAGAAGCGAACCGTTCTTCCAATAATGGTGTCGAAGACATGTTCTGGAAAAGCCTCAGAGATTCGTTCCAAGACATCACGGCTATGCACGGTTTTTCGATCAAACATCGTGGGCAAGATCCCAATCAATTTCAGTTCAGGGTTGGTGTTTTTCTGAACTTTGCCGATGATGTCACTAAGCAAGGCCACGCCACGAAGCGCAAAATATTCGCACTCTAAGGGGACGATCACGCCATCCGAGGCGGTTAGCGCGTTGATGGTAAGTAGCCCAAGTGATGGCTGACAATCAATCAGAATTACGTCGTAATCGGCCTTGACGGGTTCAATAACTCGCTTGAGTATCTGCTCCCGGGCAATGACATTCATTAGCCCCCCTTCAGCGCCAGCCAAGTCTTCATGGCTTGGAATCATGTCCATACCCGGGACGCTGGTTTTGAGAAGAAAGTCTTCAATCTTTGTGGACTCATCCATCATTAAGTTGTAGATGGATCCCTCAAGTCGATTGGTGGCAACGCCAACGCCGACCGATAACGAATGCTGGGGATCAAAATCGATGAGCAAAACCCGACGACCTAACTCGGCAAGGGCCGCGCCCAAGTTGATGGTCGTGGTGGTCTTACCGACGCCACCTTTTTGATTCACGACGGAGATGACGGTCGCTTCGCCAGCAGTTGCCATCGCCACGGTTTCAGGTACTTCTCTTGGGGGCAGGTTTAATACCGATGAAGTGGTTGCTACTTCGTCATCCCGATTTGTCGACTTAGCGTCGAATCGAGAAACCTCTGAATTGCTTTTCGCCATGGTCGGACTCTAACGGCGCTTCGATTACGCTGGCAAGCGCGCTTGGACTACCTTTCTCGCATGAGTGAAAACAATGGCGCGGATTTGTTGAGCAATCCCAATTCTGCCGCTTCACTCCCTATTGAAGTTCGCCGTGAACCTGCACATGATGAGGTGTTGACATCGATTACGGCTTCGGTGACTGCCGAGGAATCTCTCCCCTTTTCAGTCCACCTCTCCAACTTTGATGGCCCATTTGACCTGCTTCTTCAGCTCATTTCGCGCCATAAAATGGATGTCACTGAGGTTGCACTCGGCGAGGTAACGGATGAATTTATCTCCTATATCAAGGCGTTAGAGGGCTCCGAGGCTGGCTGGGATTTGGATCAGACCACCGAATTTTTGGTCGTCGCCGCAACGCTACTGGATCTAAAAGCGGCGAAACTTCTCCCGAGTGGGGAAGTGGAGGATGAGGAGGATTTGGCCCTCCTGGAAGCCCGAGATTTGCTCTTTGCTCGGTTATTGCAATACCGAGCTTTCAAAGAGATTGCTTCCATCTTCGCCACTCGGATCACGCGCGAAGATCGAGCCTTCGCCCGGGTGGTTGCCCTGGAGTCGCATTTCGCCTCACTTTTGCCAGAAGTTCTCATTGGAGTGGGTGCTGAAAGATTGGCTGCAATTGCCCAACGGGTACTTTCGCCTAAGATTTCTCCAGCAGTGGCGTTAGAGCACATCCACCGTCCATTGGTGAGTGTCGCCGAAGAAGCGCTTAAAGTGGTCGATATCTTGCGCAAGAGTGGGCGATCCACCTTTCGCCATCTGATCGATGGTACCGACTCCACACTTGTGGTCGTAGCTCGCTTCTTAGCCCTGCTTGAGCTTTATCGCGAAGGTGTCCTTCGCTTTGAACAAGTGATCTCGTTAGGTGAACTACATATAACCTGGACCGGAAGCAATGAAGGCGAAATTATCGTGAGTAATGAGTTTGATATCCCCGTGAGTCAAGGCGAAAACGAGACAGAAGAGGGCTCCAATGTCTAAAGATGAACTCAAACAAGCAATTGAAGCGATCTTAATGGTGGTCGACGAGCCAGTGAGCGAGATTATATTGGCCCAAATTACCGAAAATCCAGAAATCGCGGTGGTGGAAAGCCTTCAAGAATTAGCAGCACACTACCAAGAGCAGGGGCATGGCTTTGAACTTCGACAGGTTGCCGGTGGCTGGCGGTTCTATAGCCATCCCGATCAGGCGGCATATGTTGAGAAATTCGTTCTTGATGGTCAGCAGTCACGGTTGACACAGGCTGCCCTGGAGACCCTGGCAGTTATTGCTTACCGCCAGCCGGTATCTCGGGCGCGCGTTTCGGCGATTCGTGGCGTAAATGTTGAAGCGGTCATGAAGACCTTGGTGACTCGTGGTTTGGTGGAGGAGGCAGGCGTAGAGCCAGAAACCGGGGCGATTCTCTATCGAACTACCTCCTTCTTCCTGGAAAAATTGGGGCTCAACTCGGTTGAAGATTTGCCAGCCTTGGCGCCATTCCTGCCAAATGTTGATGCACTGGATGAGCTCCTCGCAACTTTGACTGACTGAGGCGTCCTTCCTACCTCCCTTTTTCGACTAGGTCGGATCGTTCAGGCTCTAGACTAGGTAGACGCGATTGACGTCCGTCACGCATACAGATGAAATTTTGGGGTTCCGATGGCACTTGTCCGATTACAAAAAGTTCTAGCTGATGCTGGAGTGGCAAGTCGACGGGGAAGCGAAGAGCTTATTGCCGAAGGCAGAGTTAGCGTTGACGGGGTGCAAATTCGAGAACTTGGCAGTAAAGTTGATCCAGAAATTGCTAACATTGAAGTTGACGGTGAGACAATTCACGCGAATAAGTCTAAAACTTACCTCATATTTCATAAGCCAGCCGGGGTTATCTCTACCATGTCCGACCCAGAAGGGCGGCCAAACTTAGGTGATTACTTCACCGCTCGAAATGAGCGCCTTTTTCATGTAGGTCGATTGGACCGGGAGAGCGAGGGTCTGATTCTGCTCACTAATGATGGAGATTTGGCCCATAGAGCTACTCATCCCTCGTACGGTCTCTTAAAGAAATATGTCCTAGAAATTGAAGGAGTTTTTGGCAAGGAAGAAGCCAAAAAACTGGAGCATGGAATTGAGTTGGAAGATGGCATGGCCAGAGCCCTTTCCGTCAAGGTGATCCGCGAAGTTTCACAGAAGCATTTTTGGGTCGAAGTTTCGATTCATGAAGGTCGGTATCACATTGTCCGGCGAATGTTTGAAGCGTTGGATATTAAGGTACTTCGCCTGATCCGAAGTGAATTCGGACCACTCTCATTGGGAGATACCAAAGAAGGCCGCTGGCGTGCCCTGAATGAGGTAGAAGTCATGAATCTATATAAGGTTTTAAAGTTAAATAGGTAAATTGATATTGCTCAAAGAAACAAAACTATTTATCGATATTAACTGTCCCCATTAAAGAAGTTTTATCGACAAAGATGAGCGTTGTATAGGGTTAATAAATCGACTTATGGTCTTTTCATTGCCGCGTAGTTTTCAGGATCATTTTTATCGACAAAACAAAAAAGGTTATGTTATTTAAGCAATATGTCGCTAAATATCTTAAAAGTTAAACGCGCGCTGATTGCCACGGGGGTACACTCTGCAAATGAAAGTTCGAGCAATTCGTGGCGCAACTCATCTGCAGGCTGATAGCTCGGAGGAGATGAGTAGCGCCGTAGTTGAATTACTCTCGGATCTTTTCAAGCTCAATAAGATTGCCACCGAGGACCTGATCTCAATTCACTTCACCGCAACCCAAGATTTGGTCTCCGATTTTCCGGCCAAAGCGGCACGTTCACTAGGTTTGGGTCTAATCCCACTGATGTGCTCGACTGAAATTGATGTTGTTGGAGCGTTACCTCGGGTAATTAGAGTCATGGTTCATGCTTATTCCGAGCGTAAGCATGAGGAAATTGTTCATGTTTATCGACGTGGAGCCGAGGTTTTACGTAAAGATTTGGCTCAATAATGAGAAAAAATAACCATTAATGACTCAATTCCGAAGGATTTTGGTAGTTGGTGCCGGGCTGATTGGGACCAGTATTGCTCTAGCTTTACGTCAGATCGGGAGCGAAGTGCAGATCTGCGATCTAGATCCCAAAGCGCAATCACTGGCGCAAGATCTCATCGGCAGTGGCGCGCAGGATGTCGCGGGTGACTACGACTTGATAATTATTGCAACGCCGGTTGGTACGGTCTTTGAGGTCTTAATTGCCGAATATAAACGATACCCACAGTCAACCTTTATAGATGTCGGCGGAGTTAAGTCTGAACTTATACGGCAGGTTGAGCAGTTTCCGGAATTGGCGTCACGATTTTGTGCCACGCATCCGATGGCGGGTCGAGAGATTTCTGGACCAACTAGCGCTCAATCCGATCTTTTTGAAGGTCGAGCCTGGATCTTGACCGAAACTCAATTTACCGAGCCAGAACTTACGGCTGCGGTTGCAGCGTTGATATCGGATCTTGGGGCAACGCCATATCGCCTTTCGGCGCACGAACACGACCATGTAATTGCGGGAATTTCACACTTGCCTCAACTGATTAGCTCAATGCTGGCACACACATTGGTCGACCTTACTGATGACTCGCTTCTTTTGGCCGGGCAAGGGCTTCGAGATGTCTCGCGCTTGGCAGCATCTTCAGGTGAATTGTGGAGCCAACTCTTGATCGCAAATCGAGACCAGGTGCTGTCGGGTCTGGCCCGGATAAGTGCGAGTTTGAGCCAATTGGTGGAGTCTATTAGTCGACAAGATGACAAAGAGATTAAAGCGTTTATCGATCAGGGAGCTACGGAGCGAGCGCGAATTCCTGGAAAACATGGCGCTAAACCTCGTAAATATTCTTATCTTCCAGTTGTCATTCAAGATCAACCGGGACAATTGGCCGCGTTATTTCAGGAGTGCGCTTTGGCGAAGGTAAATGTTGAGGACTTGGCGATTGAACATAGTCCTGGACAGCAAACTGGTTTGATCACCTTGGCTCTCTCGGATGCTGATGCACTGATCTTGCAGGAGCATCTTTTGGCCAACGGATGGGCGGCTCACGCGCCGCGAGCGTAGGCAGGTCACTATCCGAGTTCGCCCAGTTTCGACCAGTTTCGACAGAAATTTCTCTTGGCTGGCACCGCTAAGGTTCTCCTATGGCTGGAATTGTTGTTGCGATAGATGGACCTAGCGGTTCTGGCAAGTCCAGCACGGCCAAAGCTTTGGCCAGACGGGCAAATTGGCAGTATTTGGACACCGGTGCCATCTACCGTGCGGTTACCTGGTTGGCACTTCAAGCGGACCTTACTGATGCGGGAGCAATTGTCGAATCGCTGCGTCAAAGTCCAATCGAGTACACCTACAATCTAGAAGGCGCCCACGTTCGCTGTGGGGACATGGACATTTCCCAGGAGATTCGTTCGGCCAAAGTCACCGAGAATGTAAGTCGGATAAGTGCAATGCCTGAGGTTCGCGATGTTTTGGTGGAACTCCAGCGAGATCTGATTGACCAAGCACCCTCCGGGATCGTTGTCGAGGGTAGAGATATTGGCACGGTCGTTGTACCCGATGCCGAGCTAAAGATCTTCCTTTATGCCAATCTAACCGAACGAGCAGCTCGCCGCGAGAAAGAACTGGATTCGAAGGAAGCCCCTCTTGATGTGGCCCAATCGTTAGATCAGCGGGACCAAGTGGATTCGACTCGAAAAGTTTCGCCACTGCGGCCAGCCGAGGATGCCATGGAGTTGGACTCCAGCGCCTTGGATTTGGAAGAAGTAGTAGACTTGATTTGGGACTGGTTAGAACATAGAAACTTATTAGGTTTGCCGACCGTCGCGGTTATTGGTCGTCCCAACGTTGGAAAGTCAACGCTGGTAAATCGAATGATCGGCCGACGCGAAGCAATCGTCGAAGACACTCCGGGTGTCACCCGTGATCGGGTGAAATATCAGGCCGAATGGAATGGTCGCCGTTTCATCTTAGTGGATACCGGAGGATGGGAAGTCAGTCCTGAAGGTATCTCCGAGAAGATCACGGCTGGCGCGGAAATTGCTATTGCCGAATCTGACATCATCATGTTTGTTGTGGATGCTCAAGTTGGAGCTTTAGATGAGGATCAATCATTGGTTGATCTATTGCGTCGCTCCAAGAAGAAAGTCTTACTAGCTGCTAATAAAGTGGATGGGCCTCGAGAAGAGGCAGATGCTCATGGGCTGTGGAATTTAGGTTTAGGGGAGCCGCACTTTGTTTCGGCCCTTCACGGACGAGGCAGTGGCGATCTTCTCGACCTTCTGGTCAAACAGTTACCAGAAGTGGGATCAGAACCACCAAAAGATGGTTTTAGAAAAGTAGCAATTGTAGGTCGACCAAATGTGGGTAAGTCCAGTCTGCTCAACGCACTTGCAGGAGAGTCACGGGTTTTGGTTGATGATGCCGCGGGAACGACTCGCGATCCGGTAGATGAATTAATTGAATTCGGTGGATCTACTTGGCGATTTATCGACACCGCCGGTATCCGCCGTAGAGCTCATCAAGATAGTGGGACCGATTATTACGCTTCATTGCGTACTGCCTCCGCGTTAGATCGCGCAGAAGTTGCAGTGGTGGTTCTAGATGCATCTGATCCACTCACCGAACAGGATATTCGCATTGTCACCATGGCTGAAGAGGCCGGTCGCGCCATAGTTCTCATAATGAATAAATGGGATTTAGTGGATGAAGACCGCCAGATAAAACTTGACCGAGAAATTGAACGACAACTCGAGCGCTATCCATGGGTGCAGCGGGTGAATGTTTCGGCAAAGACTGGTTGGCATAGAGATCGACTTGCTCCTGCGCTACGAACAGCGATTGCGAGTTGGGAACATCGTGTCCCAACGGCAAAGTTGAATTCATTCCTTGGCTCGTTAATTGCCGCCACACCGCCGCCAGTCCGAAGCGGCAAGCAACCAAAGATTCGATTTGCGACGCAGGCTGCAATCTGTCCGCCAAAGTTTGTGGTTTTCTCCAGCGAATGGATTGAACCTTCATATCGCCGTTTTATCGAGCGCCGGATTCGAGAAGAGTTTGGATTCCTTGGATCTCCAGTGGAAGTTGCCATAAAAGTCAAAGAACGAGAGTAAAATCCGCACGTCGGTTTCGGGACGTAGCGCAGCTTGGTAGCGCACCAGGCTGGGGGTCTGGGGGTCGCAGGTTCGAATCCTGTCGTCCCGACTAGAATATGAGCGTGGATTCTGATCAGAAAATATTGACCATCCCTAATGGACTTACCTTCCTTCGCGGCTTGGGTATTCCACTCTTTCTCTGGTTGTTTCTCGTCAAACACAATGCAACATTGAGTTTTATTGTTCTGACCTTAGGTGCCATCACCGATTACCTGGACGGCAAAGTCGCTCGAGCTTTGAATCAAGTTTCCAAGTTGGGTACTTTGATGGATCCAGCAATTGATCGCGCTTACATTGCGGCCACCCTGATTTCTCTGGGTATTCGCGATTACATTCCGATGTGGGTTGTCTTCTTATTGATCGGAAGAGATCTGTGGTTAGCAGTGGTTCTGGCGATAGTGAAAGCTCGAGGAGGAAAAGTATTTGTTGTTACCTTCCTCGGAAAAGCCGCCACTTTTAATTTACTTTATGCCTTTCCATTTTTACTACTAGAGTCGGAATCGGGAGTCGGTAAATTTGCTCATATCATCGGTTGGAGTTTTGCACTGTGGGGGATTGGTTTGTATCTTCTGACTGGCCTTCAGTACACCTCTCAAGGATTGTTTTCCAGAAATTCCCATTAGCAGCATGTCCCTCTAATAAGGAGCAATAAATGTCATTAATTCCCGCAGAATTGCAGTACACCAAGGAACACGAATGGGTCGCCGCTACAGCGAATCCCATGGTCTTTCGGGTCGGTATTACAGACTTTGCTCAAGGGGCGCTCGGTGACATCGTCTATATCCAACTTCCCAAAGTCGGCTCAGTTGTAGGTTCAGGAACTGTCTGTGGTGAAGTCGAATCTACCAAGAGCGTTTCGGAAATTTATGCTCCAGTCAGCGGCACAGTAGTTGCGGTTAATGACTTTCTCGATTCGGCGCCGGAGGCCATCAACTCCGATCCTTATGGCATCGGTTGGATTGCCGAAATCGAAGTAAGTGCTCTTGCGACTGATCTGCTTTCGTCAAGTGAGTACGAGGCGCTAACGGCTTGACCGTCACCCTCGCCCTCCCATAGTGTCAGCCTTTAGTAAAACTTCATTGTTAGGGCAGTAAATAGTAGGATTTTCGCAACGAGAGGAGCCGGATGAGCAATCAACCAACTCCTTTAAGTGAGACAACGACAACTATTAATTTGTCAGCACTTCGTTCGGCTATCGCCCCATTAGCTGCTTCCTTGGATGTGCTCTCGGAAGAGGAACGCCAGGTTATTTCCAATTTGCCTGAAGGTTCGGCAATGTTGATTGGAATTAGCGGACCTGGGAAGGGTTCCAGATACCTGCTTAATATCGGTCAGACCACAATTGGCCGCGATCCCAGTAGTGAGATCTTCCTCGATGATGTGACTGTTTCGAGAAAGCACGCTCAAGTTGAACACGAGATTGGGAGTAATTATGCGATTTCGGATTTGGGGAGTTTGAACGGTACTTATCTCAATGGAGTTGGGGTCAGTGAATCTGTTCTCGTCGAGGGTGACGAATTGCAGATCGGAAAATATAAGTTAACTTTTTTTGTGAAGGGGAAGTAAATGAGTGTTCCAGCTCGCGCGTATTTGAGCATTGGCGAAGTCCTCAGCAAGCTACGCGGGGATTTTCCTGATATCACAATCTCTAAAATTCGTTTCCTGGAATCAGAAGGACTTATTGACCCACAACGAACTCCATCGGGCTACCGAAAATTCACCAATGTAGATTTAGAGCGACTGCGTTATGTGTTGCAAGCGCAGCGGGATCAATACTTGCCGCTTCGCGTCATCAAAGAAAATTTGGATGCGCTAGATCGTGGCTTGGAACCAGCAGCAACACCAGGGGGATTGGCCGTTCCCCGGCTAGCCACCGTTGATGGCGAATTTGCGCCGGCGGCTTTTGCGCAAGAAAGTGATCTCCGGCTTTCTCGGGAAGAGCTGTTGCAGGCTTCAGGTTTGGATGATGCACAATTGTCAGAACTCGAGTCCTTTGGCCTTGTGGCGATTCGGGGTCGACATTACGACGGTGACAGTTTGGCCGTTGCCCGCGCAGTTGCCGAAATTGCAGCCTTCGGAATTGAGCCTCGCCACCTTCGCTCCTTTAAGAGCGCGGCAGATAGGGAAGTTGGTTTAGTAGAGCAGGTCATCACACCCTTGCTTCGCCAAAAGGGAGCAGATGCAAAGGCTCGGGCCGAAGAAGTCCAGCGAGAATTAGCCTCATTGTCGGTTCGGCTCCATGCAGCTTTAGTTCGTGCCGGTCTGCAACGTCTTCGCTAACAAGAGATAATGTTCCTGTGCCTTCCTTCCACGTAGTAGAAGTAATCGGAGTTCGAGTTGAAATGCCCTCAAATCAACCGATCGTCCTGCTCAAGGAGCTCGACGGCGAACGCTATTTACCGATATGGATTGGCGCGGTCGAGGCTACGGCCATCGCCTTCGCCCAGCAGGATCTCTCGCCACCACGTCCATTAACCCACGATTTGCTGGCGTCGACAATTGAGCTGCTCGGTTCGCACCTAAATACGGTTCATTTGACCGAGCTAAAAGATGGCATTTTCTATGCCCAACTTAACTTTGAAGGGGGAGAGTCCCTTTCGGCTCGACCGAGTGATGCAATCGCCTTAGCGCTGCGGAGTGGTTCTCCCATCCTGGCAGCTGAATCCCTGCTTCTGGCCGCTGGAATCGAAATCCCAGATCAGTCAGATGATGAGGTCGAAAAATTTCGCGAGTTCTTGGATCAAATCAATCCGGAAGATTTCGCGGGCTAACTCTCTACTTTATCTTTAAGGTTTGGCGTGTTGGTTATTGCCACCTTAGGAGTAGATATCTACCCTTAGGGTGTTCCGTAACGGAGCATTCCCCCGTAGAAGCGAGTCGAATTAAATGTCAGAAATATCTAACTCAGATATCGGCTACCGCGGCGCAACCGCCTGCGTAGCGGCGGGCATTACTTATCGCCAGTTAGATTATTGGGCCAGAACGGGTTTAGTTGAGCCAAGCATCAAGCCGGCAACTGGATCGGGATCGCAGCGCCTTTATGACTTTCGCGATATTTTAGTTTTGAAAATTGTGAAACGTCTTTTGGATACTGGAGTCTCGTTACAGAATATTCGATCCGCGGTAGAACATCTTCGTGACCGAGGGGTAGCAGATTTAGAGGCAATCACTTTGATGAGCGATGGTGCCTCAATTTATGAATGCACCAGCGCTGACGACATCATCGATTTATTGCAAGGCGGCCAAGGGGTATTCGGGATTGCCATTGGTCGAGTATGGAGTGAGGTCGAAGGTTCGCTGCTACTTCTTCAAGGCGAAAGTGTTCACGATGGTTCTATCTCCACTAGTGGGCAAAGTAACGATGAGCTAGCTGAGCGTAGGAAACGCAAAGGCGCCTAAATATCCTTATCCTTACCCTGTGATGAGAAAATGTGCTCTCATCTCGTTGCGAACAAGTACGAAGCAATAGCGACAGGGGAAATTGATGAGCCAGGTTCGATCTCGTTTTGAAGATCGTCATATCGGTCCGGACCAAGGACAGATTGACTTCATGTTGAAAGAACTGGGTAGTTCTTCTCTAGAAGAATTCATTAAATTAGTCGTACCGGAAAATATTGCTCTTACTGAATCATTGCAAGATCTGCTTCCACCGGCGGCTTCGGAAGAGGAAGCGATTGTCGAGCTGCGGGCACTTGCCGATCGCAACCAGATTATGGATTCCTTTATTGGGGCCGGTTACTACGGAACAATTACGCCACCGGTCATTTTGCGAAATGTTTTGGAAAACCCTTCTTGGTATACCGCTTATACGCCTTATCAACCTGAAATCAGTCAAGGACGCCTTGAAGCAATATTTGCTTTTCAAACTGCAGTGGCCGATTTAACCGGACTACCGATTTCAAATGCCTCAATGTTGGACGAAGCTACTGCTGCCGCAGAAGCAATGACCTTGGCTCGGCGTGTCTGGCAGGGCTCTGATGGCGCTGTTTTTGTGATCGATCGGGAATTGCATCCTCATGTCTCGGCGGTTATTCACACCCGAGCAAAGCCGTTGGGGATTTCGGTGATTTCCTCCGAAATGAGCGCCGGCGCTCTGACCGCATTAGGAGTGGAAATATTTGGTGGCGTGATCGAACAATTTGGTACGACAGGAATTGTTCAAGATCCACAGTCAGCAATTGAGTGGTTGCATGAGAATGCAGCGATCGTGGTCATGGCGACCGACTTGCTAGGAGTCACCATCATTAAGTCGCCAGGGGAGTGGGGCGCAGACGTTGCTATTGGTTCCTCGCAACGGTTTGGCGTACCAATGGGTTTTGGTGGTCCACATGCTGGATTTATGTCGGTTCGTGCTGGGCTCGAGCGCTCATTGCCAGGTCGACTAGTTGGTCAAAGCGTGGACGTGCATGGAAATCCTGCTTTCCGGTTGGCGTTGCAAACTCGAGAGCAACATATCCGTCGAGACAAGGCAACATCGAATATTTGTACTGCTCAGGTTTTGCTTGCCGTTATTTCGGCATTTTATTCGATGTGGCATGGACCAGATGGACTAAAAGAGATCGCAACGAGAGTTCGTGGGTATGCCTCAACATCGCAAGCGTTATTGAAAGAAGCCGGCTTCGACATTGTCGCTGGAGAAGTTTTTGACACAGTGAGTTTCAAGGTTTCCGATGCGTCGAAGTATGCAAATGAAGCCATGAATCAGGGCATGAATATTCGTGTTATCGACCAACAAACATGTGGAGTTTCATTTGATGAAGCAACCACTAATGTGCTTTTTGCACAATTGCTTTCGATTTTCGGTATCGCTTGGGATGGAAATATTCTTTCTCGGGAGATTGAACCTAAGCAGAAGCGCGTCACCTCATATTTAAAACATCGGTTGTTTAATACCTATCACTCTGAGACCGCCATGCTGAGGTATCTACGCTCTTTAGCTGATCGAGATTTAGCCTTGGACAGAACCATGATCCCGTTGGGTTCGTGCACAATGAAACTCAATGCAACCACCGAAATGATTCCGGTCACTTGGCCAGAGTTTTCATCGCTTCACCCTTTTGCTCCTTCCGATCAAAGTGCAGGCATCCGAGAATTGATTTCGCAACTCTCGGAATGGTTGATCAAGATCACCGGTTATGACGCAGTCTCGTTGCAACCTAATGCTGGATCTCAAGGAGAATTTGCGGGTTTGTTGGCGATTCGAAATTATTTAGATGCCAAGGGCGAAACGCATCGGAATATTTGTTTAATTCCTTCCAGCGCTCACGGAACCAATGCGGCAAGTGCGGTTATGGCTGGCATGAAGGTTGTCGTCGTTGCCTGCGATGAGCAAGGCAATGTGAGCGTCTCCGACATGAAAGAAAAAATTACGCAGTACCAAGATTCTCTGGCCGCCCTTATGGTTACCTACCCTTCAACACATGGCGTTTTTGAATCCGCAATTTCGCAAATATGTGGTCTTATTCACGATGCGGGCGGACAGGTGTATGTCGATGGTGCCAATCTCAATGCGCTCGTTGGCTTAGCTGCGCCTGGAAAATTTGGAGCCGATGTTTCACACCTCAACCTGCACAAGACTTTCTGCATTCCTCACGGGGGAGGAGGCCCTGGTGTTGGTCCAGTGATCAGCCGTTCTCATTTGGCCCCCTACCTGCCCAACCACCCACTTGATCCACAGGCAGGACCAAGTACTGGTCCAGGTCCGGTCAGTTCTGCACCATTTGGTTCGGCAAGTATCTTGCCAATCTCTTGGGCCTACATCCGAATGATGGGTGGGGCTGGTCTCACTAGAGCAACACAGGTAGCCATCCTTTCGGCCAACTATTTGGCCGCCAAGTTGGATCCGCATTTTCCCGTTCTTTATAAGGGCGAAAATGGGTTTATTGCCCATGAGTGCATCATCGATTTGCGGGACATAACAAAGCGAACCGGTGTCAGTGTCGATGACATCGCCAAACGACTCATGGACCATGGCTTCCATGCGCCCACCATGAGTTTCCCGGTCTCCGGAACCATGATGATTGAGCCAACAGAATCTGAAGATATGGCCGAACTAGATCGCTTCCTGCACGCCATGATTAGTATCCGGGCCGAAATATCTGATATCGAAGCGGGCGAGCTCACTTCGGAGGAGTCACCGCTGCATTTCGCACCTCACACCAGCGCCGATCTGGTGCGGGCCGAGTGGGACCGAAAGTATTCGCGAGAGAGTGCGGCCTTTCCAACTGGGAACGATGTGGAAATTGGTAACCGCGGAAAATATTGGCCAACGGTCGGCCGAATTGATGGCGTGTATGGGGATCGCAATTTGGTCTGCGCCTGCCCGGCTCTCGAAGATTTAGCCATTAATTAGAGATCTCCGTGTGAGCGCGAGGAGGGGTATTTCGGAGTGAAGATTATTATTTGACATAATGTAGATTATCGGCGATAAATAGGAGTTACCTTTTTCTACCAAACCTTCGCTCCCAAGCCCAGAGAGTGACTTTAGTCCCGGCTTCCCAGACAATCTCCTTGGTCATCTTTGATCTGCCGAAGGCTCTTTCGACAAAAGTGATCGGAACTTCGCAGATAGTGAGTTTTTGATCGTGAATTCGCATCGCCATCTCTACCTGAAATCCATAGCCCTTGCTTTGGATCTCTGGAAATGGCAGACCTTCTAGCGCCCGGCGAGTAAAGATACGAAACCCGCTGGTGAGGTCTTTATAGGGCAAGTTGAGCGCTCGAGAGGCATATCCTGTTCCAGCTTTAGAGATCAATTGTCGACCCAGTGGCCAATTGATGACTTTTCCACCCGGTACCCATCTGGAGCCGATCACTAAATCCGAGCCCTGAGAGGCTGCCACTAATAATGGTAATTCTTCGGGAAGGTGGCTGCCGTCGGCATCCATTTCAACAAAATAATCAAAGTCGCCAGCCAAACCCCAGGTAAAACCGGCTAGATATGCTGGCCCCAATCCGGCCTTCTCTGGACGCGCCAAAATGTCGACATTATCTAGATGCATTTGACGCACTAATTCGGCAGTGCCATCTGGGGAGTTGTCATCCACCACCAAAATATCAATCGAAGAATTGGTCATCTGCTGGCGAACTTTATCCAAACGTTCCAGCAAACTTCCGATGCTTTCCGACTCGTTATAGGTGGGAATAATGACCAAATATTTCGCTAGTTTCTCTACCAATTGAGTGCAGCAATCATTCGATCAATGCTCGACCCAAGTCCGTAATCTGACTTAAATTGATAGATCTCGTCAAGGGAGTCGGGACGTTTGGGCATTTTTGTGGCGATCTTTGGGACCGGTACATCCAGGGCGCAGTTGACCAATTTTGGAGCGATAGCGATGTAATCCTGACCTTCGATCAATTTCTTAGTGAGTTGGGAAGTAAGCCGATTGTCCGATGATTTGGCTGCAGCAAGTGCCTCTTCGATGGAAGCAAAATTGTTGGCAATATGCGCGGCACCTTTTTCGCCAATTCCTTTTACTCCCGGAAGTCCATCGGAAGCATCTCCGCGTAGCATGGCAAATAATGCGTAGCGATCCCCTGGAATCTGATATCGATCTGCGATCCATTTCAAGTCAACAAGATCGTGATTAGCAATTCCTTTTGCAAGATAGACAACGGCCACTTTTCTTTTATCGTCCACTAGTTGGAAGAGATCGCGATCACCAGTGACAATACGTATTGGCCCAGGTTCGTTAACGCTAAATGTGGCGATGATGTCGTCGGCTTCATAATCATCAACTCCAACAATAGGAATTCCGAATGCGTCCAAAATATCCAAAAGTATGGGAACTTGTTCAGTTAAGGTCTCTGGTTCTTCTTCTTCGCCTTTGGCATCCACGCGGTTGGCCTTGTAGCCGGGAAATAACTCCACTCGCCAAGAAGGACGCCAATCCCCTTCGATTGCCGCAATTAATCGATTTGGTCGGTACTGATTGATTAGCCGCGCCGACATATCCAAGTAACCCTTTATCGCATTTATCGGCGTACCTGTGGGTGAAAGCAAAGTATCGGGCATTCCATAGTAAGCGCGATACCACAGCGAAGCGCTATCCAAAAGCATTAGCGTCATATGGCAGCCGCCGCGTAGGTAACGATTCCTCTGTCGATACGTTTGAGGGCCTCAGAAACCACTGGAGCCAGATGAGGAGCTGCCGCCAATAATTGACGAAGCAAGTCAATAATCTGTTTCATCGATCTAACGAAATCCCCTACCGTCAATTCAGTGCCTTTCAATATTGATGTCAATGAATGCCCATTTGCCCAGTTGTATGCAACCCAACAAAACCCCATATCCGGCTCACGCATTGGAATTAATCCAATATCGGCCTCCGACTCTTGAATAATATTCCACTTACGTACCGCTTGAAGTAATACTTCCTGAGTATTTCCTCGGGGTATCTTTGGAGTTTCTTCTTTCCTGGCTTCATAGAGAAAGGCCGACAGTACAGATACGAGTTCAGGTCCAGAAAGATCATTGAAGAGTTCGTGTCGGATCATTTCGGAAATCAGGAGATCTGTTTCGCTATAAATTTTGGAGAGTAATTTTCCCCATTGAGTGATCTCGCCCGATTCTATATATCCAAATTTTTCCAGCATTACCTGCACTAAGTCGAACTGTCTGGCAATGACATTTGTTCGATTATTCACTCGCTCTTTTAGTCCACGATTCTCTCGCTGCAACCGGTTAATTCGCGCGGTTAATAACGAGTGACTTTCACGTTCAGAACAACCATGACATGGATGGGAACGCAACATTTTCCGCAGATCTATAATTTCTTCTTCCGCTTGCAATCGCTTTGGTTTGGTCTTCTTATTGAGCGATTTCTCCAAATCGGTCAGGCTGGCTCTGATATCGGAATACTCTAAAAAGTCGCCTAAGTGACACGAAATTTCTTGCGAGAGTTCGGATATGGCAAGATCATTTCGCTTAATCTGTTTTGCCAACCCGACTACAGCTTTATCCGCTTGATATTGTGCAAACGATGATTCCAAAGAGGTGCGCGCCCGTTGGGCGCCAAATTGTGAAATTAAATTAATGGTCATGTTGTATGTAGGTTTGAACGAACTGCGCAGAGGATAAGTACGAGTTGATGCCAAGCCCGCAACTGATGCCGAATCAATATCCTTAGTCCAGAGAATTACGGCATTTCCATCGATATCAATTCCTCGACGCCCGGCCCTTCCGGTCAGTTGGGTGTACTCCCCCGGTGTAATGGCAACGTGCGCCTCACCATTCCACTTAGTCAATTTCTCCAGCACGACGGTTTTTGCCGGCATATTTATTCCTAGTGCAAGCGTTTCCGTAGCAAAGACCGCCTTAACTAAACCTCGTTGAAAGAGAATTTCGACGGTTTCTTTAAAGGTAGGAAGCAATCCCGCATGGTGCGCTGCGACTCCCCGTTCCAAACCATCGGCCCACTCGTAAAAACCCAAAACCACCAGATCCTCTTCGGGGATATTGGTGATGGCTTGCGAAATTACTTGCCTAATTTCTGAACGTTCCTCAGAGGTGGTGAGTTTCAAACCAGCGCTAAGACACTGATGTACCGCTGCGTCACATGCCTTCCGTGAAAATATGAAAGTGATAGCAGGCAAGAGGCCTTCGCGATCCAATTTGTCGATGACATCGGCTCTGCCTAAAGAGCGAATTGTCGGGGTTAGTTGCGAGTTATTCCGCCAATTACCTTTGCCTTGACGTGACGAGCCACCTTGGATCTTCACCTGCTTGTGCGATTCTCGTTCCAATCGCAAGATCTCTGGGTTGACCTTGCCTTCATGTACAAAGAGATCCAACAATCGATTTCCAAAAAGTACGTGCTGGTACAACGGCACAGGGCGAATTTCGGAAACAATAACCTGTGTATCTCCGCGAACAGTTTGTAACCAGTCCCCAAACTCCTCAGCATTGGAAACTGTTGCAGAGAGCGACACGACCTGAATACTTTCCGGCAAGTGAATCAATATCTCTTCCCAGACGGCACCTCGAAATTTATCAGCAAGGTAATGAACCTCGTCCATGACGACATACTTCAGATTTCCCAAAGTATGTGAATTTGAATAAATCATGTTACGCAAAACTTCAGTAGTCATAATAACAATGGGCGCTTCGGAGTTAATGCTGGTGTCTCCAGTTAACAGACCCACTTGGGATTCGCCGTAAATTTGACAGAGATCTTGGAATTTTTGATTGGAAAGAGCTTTGATTGGGGTTGTGTAGAAACATTTCATTCCTTGTTGAATTGCAAGATATGCCGCGAATTCACCGACGATGGTTTTTCCAGCGCCGGTAGGTGCTGCTACCAAAACCCCTTGACCATCTTCCAAGGCATGACAACCAGAAACTTGGAAATCGTCTAAAGCGAATGGATAGCTGGCTGAAAAATTTTGAGTGTGCTTGTGTAAAGATTTGACTCTGTTGGCTGCATATTTCTCTGCTGGAGAGAGTGTCATATCGTTATTTGACCCAGGTAAGAAGGCTTCTGCCAACCGTTTCTACATGAATAGGCAAATCACCGAAATCTTCACCATCTGCATAAACCTTGGCATTGGCACGAATCGTGAGTTCCTTGGCCCTGAATATTTCTACTTGTGGATGTGTGATGTGAGTTCCTTTAAAAACCTTGGGAAAAACGGCGATGAATTCAAGCTTCGGTAACGGTCTTAGGATCAAGATATCAAACATTCCGTCATAACGATCGGCATGTGGGCACACTTGCATACCACCGCCGTAGGTAGGACCATTTGCTACCGCTACCAGCATGGCCTTGGTGTTGATTTCACGACCGTCGGCAACGATGTTGTATTGGACCGGGTTGAATCTGGGCAACTTCATTATTGTTGCAACGTTATATTTCATTTTCCCTTTGAGCCGAGTGAATTGATTTGCTCGCTCGTTGACAACTGAATCAAACCCGGTGCTGAGGATTTGCCCAAACCATTTCACCGAATGCGGAGCCGAAACCCGTCCTAAATCAATTGCTGTAGATTGCTCCAGAAACATCAATTCACATAGTTGTTGGGGATTGAGTGGAAAAGTTCCGGAAGTTCTGGCAAAGTCATTTCCGGTTCCAGCCGCAAGTACCGCAAGAGGAATCTTAGTTTGCGCCAATACTTGAATGACGTTATTGATTAACCCATCTCCCCCAACGACTACTACCGCCTCAATATTTTGGCTGGCGATAGCATTTCTTAATCTCGCGATGCTGTCGGCGGCGCTGGTCCCACAGATATCAACGCATTCGATCTTTTTAGTTAATGCTGCCTTCTTGAACTCGTGAGCAAGGTTCAATCCGTTGCGCTTTCCTGAATACGGATTTATTACAATTGCCCAGACCATGACTAATCCTGATCGTCGTCGATCGGAGTGGCGTCTTCGACGACAGAACTCTCCGAATCATCAATCTGAACTTTGGATTTTCCTCGACGGCGGTCTACCAATAAAGCAATTCCGCCAGCCGCAAAATAGAAAGCAATTAGCGGCAACGCCAGAAGGGACATGGTTACTGGGTCACCAGTCGGAGTGAATGCAGCCGTGAACAGCGCAATACCAAATATGGCAAATCGCCATGGTTTAAGAATCCCTTTGCCCGAAACAACTCCTGCCAGATTGAGCGCGACCAGGAACACAGGAAGCTCAAATGCGCCGCCAAAAAGTAAAATTACTCGCAAAACGAAATCCAAATAGTCGTCGAACTTGACCAGGTTCGCTAAAGAGTTAGGGGTGAATCCGAGCAAAACACGTACAGCGACTGGCAGAATCACATAACCAAGAGTTGCGCCTAATGCGAAAAATGGTGTGGCCACGATGATGAAAATGATGGAACGACGCTTCTCTTTTTTATGCAGGCCTGGCGCAATAAAGGCCCAGAGCTGATAGATCCAAAAAGGAGCCGAAACAATAACGCCGACAAGCAGGGAAACTTTTATCTGTAAATTCAACGGCCCAAGTACGCCATTGATATATAAGGTTCCACAATGCGTGGCTCCGCTTTTTTTGGCAGCTTTCAGATCACAAACAGGCGCGGCTAGCGTGTTGATTATGTTGGTATAGAAAAACCAACCGATTCCAGAAGTAACCAGAATTGCTGCTGCGGCGCGTACAACTCGCTTTCGAAGATCCCTAAAGTGATCCAGAAGCGGCATTCGACCGCCCTCTTGGGCGCCCATAGTGGTGCTTAGTTGCTTGGAGGGGTGTCGCCAGATTCAGGCGTAGCCTTCTTCTCATCTGGGTTGAGTTCCTTCATCTCGCTTTTGAAGATGCGAAGTGAACGACCAATGGAGCGAGCCGAGTCGGGAAGTCGCTTAGCGCCAAAGAGCAGCACAAGAACGAGCAAGAGCAGGAGAATATGGCTGGGCTCTCTAAGAAACATGAAAACTTCCTATCCGTGAGTCTGGTGGAGAGATACTACAACGAGGAAGCGGAATTGCCCCATTAAAGGCCCATTTTTCGCCCATCAATCGCAGATCACTCCTGATAATAAGCCAAAGCCTGGGCCGCCCTATTTTTCAGGGATTCAACCAAGGAATCCGGGGAAACCACCCGAATCGCACTGCCGTAGCCCAGCATTGCTCGAATCAACCACTCCGGATTTACTATCGAAGTCTGGACCACGGTGATCTCCGGGGTGGCGGACAGGACTTGTAAAACCGCAGCGTTCTCCTCCAAGAAATTTCGGGCTTGGGCGGATATTTCCAAAATCGGCAGCTCGTGATCTAGATCCGTCGCTCCAACCACAGTTTGGTCCGTTACAAATTCAAATTCTTTATCATTTGCCGCGGACGGATCCAGCAGCGAGCAAGAAGTTACCCGATCTAGTCGGAAAGTTCGTTCTGCATGTGCCAGGTAGCAATAACCCTCGAGATAGACCATCCCATTTTCCAAATACAGCCGAGATGGGCGAATTACCCGCTGTGAAATCTCATCTCTATTTCCACTTATGTAATCAATCTGAATTTTTCCATGAGTTGTTATCGATGATTCAATCAGTGTGAGAAATGGCGAGGGTGGAAAGGCCATCTGATTCGAGGCAATATTTAAGTCGGTGGATTTAACAGCGATTGCCAATCGATTTCTTAATCCAAGGATTTCCTTAAGAAGTGGATCTTGGGGATCTCGTAACTTTGCCAAGCCATCCAGGCTAAGGATCAAGGAGAGAACTTCTCGGCGCGTCAATTTGCGGGGACGATCCAAAGTTTGCGGTTGGATTACCGAGACGTATCCAGATTCGAAAGATAAATCAATAAGCTCAAGGGGCGTATAGCCTGGTAGACCACATACGAAGAGCATATTCAAATCTTTAGTGATCTCTTTAGGGGTGGTATGGAATTCTTGGGCTAGCTCTTCCACAGAGAGACCATCATGTTCCATGATAAAGGGAATAAGGTCCAGCGCTCGCGCGGCTCTTGTAAGTGCCGTCTCATTCATGAGAGCACCTCATTCAACCGAGCTTTGACTTTAGCTACTAGTTCAGCAGGTCCCTGAACTCTTGCATCTGGACCGAACCACAGGATGCGACGAACGAAAATTTCAGAATCATAAAAATTCACATCGATGGAATCCCACTCATCATCGATGCTCGTGGCAACTGATTCATTTCGCAGTGCCAGACATTTTCCTTTTCGGATTAAGACTTGAGCAATCGACATCGGTTCCTGCGCAAGTGCGCGCAAGTGTTCTTCAATTCTGAAATCATCAGGAACCTGAAAAGAATTAGCTCTGCCCGCTACTGAAACCTTGCCATTCATGCGAGAAGTTTTGAATACCCGAATTGCATTTCGATCCAGATCGAAGCCCACGAGATACCAGAATCCGCCACGTAATGAGAGCCCGTAGGGCCGGACTCGGCGTTGTGGTAACGAGGCCGATGCATAGTCAAATTCTAAAGTTTGACGATTTTCCAGCGCATCCCACAGGAGATCGAAGTTAGTTCCTGGATTGTCGAATCGAACCCAACCTAGACCAAGCTCTTCAGATTCCAGTGGTATTCCCAGTGAACGAAGTTTACGAAATGCACTCTGTGAACTTTCGGAGAGAGTGGAACTTTGCCATGAGGAGGCGGCAATGGAAATTAGGGCTAAATCGCGCGGACTCAAGTCGTCCAATTCAAGCCCGTAATTGTCCGGCTTTATTCGATAGCCCAGCTCGTCTTCAAAATATGGATCGATTTGACCAACTTCTATCTCAATTCCGATGGAACGTAAATCGTCTTTATCTCGTTCGAACATTCGCTCCTTGGAATCCGGTTGACCGCTGTAACCGTCTACGGAAGAAAAAATCTCGTTCTTAGTTAGATAGCGTTTAGTCGCCAGCAACGCCATGGTCAGATTCAATAGGCGTTCGGCTTTTGGGTCTGACATGGACCAAGGATATGGGGTTTCATTGATTTGGTACTCTTACCGCAGGTACGAGGAGAGTCTTTATTCGACCTCCTTGCGAATCTATATCAAAGGGGATCAAACATGACTTTTGCCAAGAAGCCAGTGATGGTTATTGCCTTCGCTTTTGCATCGGTGCTGCTTCTCGCAGGATGCACCACCGACGGCGGCATTAGCGCTGCTGACCCTGCAGCTACTACCGACTCTTCTTCCAATGGAGCAACCGTGAGCCCTTCTGAATCCGCAACCCCAACTCCTGCCCAAACTCCAGTAACTTCGGGCGCTACTGTCATGCCGACAGTTTCAGGTGAACCAGGCAAGGCACCTACTCTGACCGCTCCCTCGGGAACTCCCCCGACAACTCTGGTCACCAAGGATATTTTTGTTGGAACCGGCGCTGCCGCAACAACAGCATCAACTTTGACGGTGCAATACACCTTGATGGCCTGGTCCACCGGCCAGGTTGTTGAGACCTCTTGGACTTCGCAAGCCGCAACCTTTCCACTTTCAGGAGTGATTACGGGCTGGCAAAAAGGCATCCCTGGCATGAAAGTTGGCGGTCGACGACTCTTGGTAATCCCACCAGCCGATGGCTACGGCTCAACTGGTGCTGGTTCTTCCATTAAGCCCAATGAAACCCTGATCTTCGTTGTCGACGTTCTAGCGATTAAGTAGGTTTTATTCTTAACTTTCGCTTTCATTGAGACCATAGGAACCCTTCGATGGTCTACGACGTCTGGCTGGCGCAATCACGCCTGGAGCTAAACGCCTAGTCATGATCAGAAAGCCGGTGTGCCCAATCATTCGATGCTGGGGGCGAACCGCTAACCCTTCATGATGCCATCCGCGGATGAGGGACTCATTGCTCTCTGGCTCGGTAAATCCGCCATGTGCCTTTATCGCTTCGGCCGTTGCGGAAAGTTGTGTGGTAGTTGCAACATAGGCTAGGAAGACTCCACCGGATTCCAATACATCTGCCGCCATCTCGATACATTCCCACGGTGCCAGCATGTCTAGGACAACGCGATCATATTTTTGTTGATGGAGCGCCTCTTGGACGGCGCCAACCGTCAATGACCAATTGGTGGGAACATCTCCGAAATAATTAGTGATGTTCTTCTTGGCAATAACCGCGAATTCATCTCGCTTTTCAAAAGAATCTACAAATCCATCAGGCCCGACAGCACGAAGAAGAGAAATCGTTAGCGCCCCTGAGCCAACGCCGGCTTCCAAGACTCGTAGCCCAGGAGCAACATCGGCAAAACCCAGAATGAATGCGGCATCTTTTGGATAAACGATGGTGGCGCCACGAGGCATTGCCAGAACATAATCGGCCAAAAGTGGACGAAATGCTAAGAATTTCAAACCGCCGGTGGTTTCAACTACTGAACCCTCCGGCAACCCGATGACTCCATTATGTTCTAACCAACCATTGTGGGTATGCCACTCATTGTTAACTTGCAACGTGATCGTATGCATTTTTCCTCTGGCGTCGGTCAATTGGACTCGATCCCCCGCGACAAAAGCTCCGGTGCGTTTCTGTGACATGCTCATTGTCCAATTCTACTTAATGGATGCGATCACACATGGGGCTAAATCACTCATAAGGCGAAAAGAGTTGCGACAGCGTGGCCAAGGTATGACCTGACAATGTGGTGACTTTTCTAACTCTCGGATGGTCAGCAATCTCTACTAAATGAGGAATGGCAATTACGTAAGCACCACTTGCGATCGCCGAAGTCACTCCTGTTATGGAGTCTTCAAGCACCAA